>NZ_VMNX01000174.1 GCF_009377235.1 Streptomyces acidicola | reverse complement strand
CCCCAGCCCCATCCGTCCTGTCCCTGTGGGCTCCCGCCCCGGTCGGACGGCACTTGGCAAGAATCCGTTGAACCCTGGCAATCCCGCCGCTTCCGTGTGCCGCCGGCGTCTTCTACCGTCGCCCCGTGACCAAGCTCCTTCTCTCCCTCCACGTCATCGCCGCCATCGTCGCCATCGGGCCCGTCACCGTCGCGGCCAGCATGTTCCCGCCGAGTGCGCGTCAGGCGCTGGCCGAGCCCGGAAGTGAGCGGGCCGTCTCCAACGTGCGGCTGCTGCACCGGATCTGCCGGGTGTACGCGGGGCTCGGCATCGCCGTGCCCGTGTTCGGGCTGGCCACGGCGGGGGCCATGGGGGTGATGGGGGACCCCTGGCTGATCGTGTCGATCGCGCTGACGGTGATCGCGGCGATCGTGCTGGTAGTGCTGGTGCTGCCCCGGCAGGAGGAGATCCTCGACGGGCTGGGGGACACCACCAGGACCGGTGCCGGTACCGACGCCGGTCCTGGTGCCGACCCCGTTCCCGCGCGTACGGCCACCCTCACCAACCCCAAGGCGACCGTTCAGCTGGCCATGTTCACCGGGATCTTCAACCTGCTCTGGGCCGTGGTCACCATCCTCATGATCGTGCGGCCCGGCTCCACCACGGGTGCCTGACCGCACTACCGCCACCCGTTCGGGAGGCTTCGACTCATGACCGTTGCGCCCCGGTCACCCAGCCGTCCTCGACCGCCTCGGCCCGGAACCGCCGCGCCACGGAGGCCGCGACCAGTACGCCCGCTGCGATCACGAGCGTAAAGAAGGCCCAGGTCAGCGGCCAGACCTCGGCGTCCGGGGGTTCCGGGTGGCTGCGGAAGGAGACGTACATCAGCGCGGCCGGCGGTACCGCGACCACGAGGAGCGGCCAGGCCAGGGCGTCCCGGTGGCCGAAGTAGGCGGCCAGGGCGATCAGGGCGACGCCGAGGACCGCCAGGCCGGGGCCGACCACCGGTGTCGTCTCGCCGAGGGAACCCGGGAACTCGACGCGGTTGCGCAGGTCCCACGGGAGACAGAGCAGATAGACGGCCATGGCCGCGGTGGCGCCGAGCAGACGGGTCAGCCAGCGTTCCGGCCAGGGGCGCGTGCGCAAGGGGCGGAGCAGCTTCTCGGTCATGCGTACGAGGGTGCCGGGCGCCGGGGGCGGCCCGACAGAGTACGCGTACTCAGACACAAGTACTCAGACGCGCTTGGCCGCGCTTGGCCGCGCTTAGCCATGCCTGGCCGTGCCTGGCCGTGCCTGGCCGTGCCTGGCCGTGCCTGGCCGTGCCTGGCCGTGCCTGGCCGTGCCTGGCCGTGCCTGGCCGTACCCGGCCGTACTTGCCCTACGCCCCGATCGCCCGCGACACCGTGTAGATCAGCAGGCCGGCCAGAGAGCCCACCACCGTGCCGTTGATGCGGATGAACTGCAGGTCACGGCCGATGTGCGCCTCGATCTTCCGTGTCGTGTGCTCGGCGTCCCAGCTCGCCACCGTGTCCGTGATGAGCGAGGTGATCTCGCGCCGGTACGTGGTGACGACGTACACGGCGGCACCCTCGACCCAGCCGTCGACCTTGCCCTGGATCTTCTCCTCTCCGGCCATCCGGGCGCCGAGCGACAGCAGCGAGGCCCGTACGCGCAGGCGCAGCTCGCTGCGCTCGTCCTCGGCGGCGGACACGATCATGGACCGTACGGCCGTCCAGGCGGACGCGATGAGGTCCTGGACCTCGCCCCGGCCCAGCACCTCGCCCTTGAGCCGCTCCACACGGGCCCGCGTGTCCGTGTCGGACTGGAGGTCGGAGGCGAAGTCGGTGAGGAAACGGTCGAGGGCGCCACGGGCGGGGTGCGTGGGCGAGTCGCGCATCTCGGTGACGAAGCGGAGCAGCTCCTTGTAGACACGCTCGCCGACCTTCTTGTCGACGAAGCGAGGGGTCCAGCCGGGGGCGCCGCCCTGTACGGCGTCCATGACCTGCTCGTCGTGCAGCACGAGCCAGTCATGAGCGCGGATGACGACCAGGTCCACGACCCGCCGATGCCCCCCGTCGGCGACGACCTTCTCCAGCATCTTGCCGATACCGGGCGCGATCTCCTGGGCGTCGGCGCGGCGGGTGATGGCCTCGCCGACCACGGCCTGGACGTCCGAGTCGCGCAGCACGGTCAGGGCGCCGCGCAGCGCGGTGGCGAGCTCGGCGGTGACGCGGTCGGCATGGTCCGGTACGGCCAGCCAGGCGCCGAGGCGGCTCGCTATGCCCACGGCGCGCAGCCGCTGCCGTACGACGTCCTGCGAGAGGAAGTTCTCCCCCACGAACTCGCCCAGCGACACCCCCAGTTGATCCTTCTTGTTCGGGATGATCGCGGTGTGCGGGATGGGCAGGCCGAGCGGGTGACGGAACAGTGCGGTGACGGCGAACCAGTCGGCCAGCGCGCCGACCATCCCGGCCTCGGCGGCCGCGGCCACGTACCCGGCCCAGACTCCGGCGCCCTCGTGCGAGGCCCACTTCGCGAGCACGTAGACGAGCGCCACGAAGAGCAGCAGCCCGGTCGCCGTGATCTTCATCCGCCGGACGCCCCTGCGCTTCTCCTCGTCGGCGGGGCTGAAGGCGGTCATCGAGCGGTAGGTGGGGGCAGAGGCGGGAGGCTTGACGGAGAAGGCGGTGTCACCATCGCCGGAGACCGCCCCGTTCCCGGAGACCGCCCCGCTCCCGGAGCTCGCTCCCTTCGCGAGAGCCGGGCCGCCGCCGGAGGACGCCCGGCTCGCGGCCCTTGCCCCGTCCGCCCCCTCCACGGGGGCACCAGCGGGCAGGGAACCCTCGGACAGGGAGCCCTCGGGCAGGCGACCGTCCGGCAGGGAGCGCCTGCCCTCTTGGTGTGGCATGTTCGGATTCGTGCGGTTCATTCACTCCACCCGTTCGTGTCCCCCGTACCCCATTGTCCCTTCCCGGCCCCGCTCAGCGACCATGTGGCCGTTGTGTGACCTTTTCCTGAACGACTCCTGGAACGGAACAGGAGTTCCCGGCGTCTGTCCGGTCGGGGGAATCGACGGGGGTTCTGGCGAGTCTCCCCTGCCCCATGACGCATCATGGGGTGATCACATCGGAGCCTCGGGCTCCCTTCGCCCGAGGAGACACGCACCGCATGACCAGGCGCCACGGTTATGCCTTGCTCGCTGCGATCTGCGCATTGGTCGTGGCCGTCTCGGCGGCCATATACGTCGGTGTCGGCTTCGACGACGGCCGCGAGACGGAGAAGACGTTCACCGGCAGCCGCACCCCGCACAACTCGGCGGCCCCCGCCTCGACCGGCACCTGGGTCGGTTCCTGGTCCGCCTCCCCGGTCGGCGGCGAACCCGGTACGGAGAGGAACGGCCTCGCGGGCCGCTCCATCCGCAACGTCGTCCACACCGGCACCGGCGGTACGAGCGCCAGGGTCACGCTGTCCAACCTCTACGGCCAGCAGCCGCTCACCGTCACGCACGCCTCCCTCGCGGTGGCCGCCACCGTGAACAACCCGGCCGCCGCGGCCGACACCATGCGCCGCCTCACCTTCGGCGGCAACCCCTCGGTCGTCATCCCTCCGGGCCGACAGATCCTGAGTGACGTCGTACGCGTCGCGGTGCCGCCGAACACCGACATGCTCGTGACCACGTACTCCCCCACCCCGTCCGGCCCGGTCACCTACCACCCGCAGGCCCGCCAGATCTCGTACACGGCCGAGGGCGACCGCACGGAGGACGTCACCGGGGAGCCGTACACCACCCAGACCATGTACTGGCGCTACGTCACCGCGCTGGACGTACTCAGCAACGAGTCGGACGGCACGGTCGTCGTGATCGGCGACTCGCTCACCGACGGCGTGACCTCGACCGTGAACGCCAACCGTCGATGGACGGACGTCCTGTCCCAGCGGCTGCGCGACGCCGCGGGCTCCGCCGACGTGCCGCGCTACAGCGTGGTCAACCAGGGCATCAGCGGCAACCAGGTCCTCGCCAACGGCCTCGGCCGCCCCGCCGAGAACCCGAGCGGCCTGTCCCGCTTCGAGCGCGACGTGCTCGGTCGTACGGGTGTCCGGGTCGTCGTCATCGACCTCGGCGTCAACGACATCCTGCGCAACCCGCGGCAGGTGAACCCCGACACGATCGTCGCCGGGCTGCGCAAGCTGGTCGCCCGGGCCCACGCCCGCGGGCTGCCCGTCGTCGGCGCGACGCTCATGCCCTTCCAGGGCCACCGCGGCTACCGTGACGACCGCGAGGCCGTACGGCAGGCCGTGAACGCCCAGATCCGCGCGGGCCGCGTCTACGACGCGGTGGTGGACTTCGACCAGGCGCTCCGCGACCCGTACAACCCGCGCCGGCTGCGGTCCGACTACGACTCGGGCGACCATCTCCACCCCAGCGACAAGGGGTACGCGCGGATGGGGGACGTCTTCGACCTGGAGAGCCTGAACGGCGCGGCCCCGGCGGAACTCTGAGAGCCGAACGGCCGTACGGGTGACGGCCGTACGGGTGACGGCCGCGCAGGTGACAGCCATACAGGTGCACGGGTATACGGCTGTACGGCCGGCTCGGTCAGCTCGCCAGTTCGGTCAGCTCGGCCGGTTCGGTCAGCTCGGCTGGTTCGGTCGGAGGCCCCGGGGCTGGGGCCTCCGGTCAGGCAGTTCCGGGTCAGTAGTCCCGGCGCCGCCGCCTGTCCCGCTCCTCGCGGCGGGCCTCGCGTTCCTCCCGGCGGGCCTCGCGGTGATCGTCCAGGGCGTCGCGGACCTGCTCCATCGCCTCACGGTGGACATCGCGCAGGTCGTACGGGTGATCGTGGGGTGAGGCGCGCAGTTCCTTGCGCGCCTCACGGCGCTCCAGCCTCTCCTGGCGGCGGGCCTCCTTCAGGCGCTGCCTCTCCGCCTTGGACAGCTTGCGCTCGACGCCGACACCGCCCCAGAAGGCGAACCCCGTGACGATCACGCGGGGCGCGCCGGGGTCGCCCGGGACGCCCTCCTCACGGTGGTCGAAGCCGCCCATGATGCCGATCCCGCGGACCTCGACCTCGACGCCGGGCGGCACGATGACCTGCATGCCGCCCATGATCGCCACGCAGTTGACGGTGACCTCGCGGTCGGCGAAGTTCGCCTCGCGCAGGTCGATGACGCCGCCGCCCCAGAACGCGAAGGAGTTGAACTGCCGGGGCATGGTCCAGCGGCCCTTGCGTTCGAACCCCGACATGACCGCCACACCCCAGGTGGACGACCCCTCGCCGCCGACGATCCGCCCGGCCCAACTCCCCTGCTCCGCAGGCTCCTTGACCATCGACACCGACGGCGGCGCCATGGCACCCTGCCCCGGCAGGTCACGGGTGATCGGCGTCAGTTCACCGTAGGTACGGGCCTTGTACGTGGCATCCAGTCGTTCCTCGAACTCCTCCATGTCGAGACGGCCCTCGGCCAGGGCGTCCCGCAGTTGCTCGGCGACTCGTTCGCGGTCGGCGTCCGAGGCCCTCAGGCCGTCGGAGGGCCGGGCCCCGGGGCCCTCGGGCCCCGACGAGGCGCGCGGCGTCAGCCGCTGATCGTCACTTCCCCCAGAAGACGCAGCGTCGTTCATGAGTGCCAGCCTACGAGCAAGCCGCCCGCCGGGCTACGAATCCGTCTCCACGGCTCGGCCCCAGGCTGCGCTCCCGGCCCCGCGCACCGGCTAGGGAACCGTCTCCTCCGCCTCGCCCGGACGCCGGGCAGGGTCCGCCTGCTCCGCGTACTCCGCCTGCTCCGCGTACTCCGTCTGCTTCGCGAACTCCGTCTGCTTCGCGAACTCCGTCTGCTTCGCATACTGCGCCTGCTCCGCGTACATCGTCGCGATCACGGCCTCGATGTCCGGCTCCCGCACGGACAGGTCCACCAGCGGATACTCGGCCGCGATCCGCGCCACCAGCGGGGCCGCCGACTCGGACGCGGGGAAGGCCAGCCACTGCCGCGGTCCCTCCACCTTCACCACCCGCGCGGGCGCCGCCTCGATCGGGGGCAGCTCCCGCTCCAGGTCGACCACGAGGGTCCGCTCGCTGTCGCCCACCTCGTGCAGTCCGGCGAGCGGACCGTCGTAGACGAGGCGCCCGTGGTCGATGACCATGACCCTCCGGCAAACCTGCTCGATGTCCTGGAGGTCGTGCGTGGTGAGCAGCACGGTCGTGCCGCGCTCGGCGTTCAGGTCCCGCAGGAACTCCCGCACCTTCGCCTTGCTGATCACGTCGAGGCCGATGGTGGGCTCGTCCAGGTACAGCACCTCGGGGTCGTGCAGCAGCGCGGCCGCGATGTCGCCGCGCATCCGCTGGCCGAGGGACAGCTGGCGTACGGGGACGTCCAACAGGTCCGCCAGTTCGAGGAGTTCGACACAGCGGTCGAGGTTCTCGCGGTAACGGGCGTCCGGGATGCGGTACATGCGGTGCATCAGCCGGTAGGAGTCGATCAGCGGAAGATCCCACCACAGGGTGGTGCGCTGCCCGAAGACGACGCCGATGCGGTGGGCGAGGCGCGTGCGTTCACGGGAGGGGTCGATACCGGCGACGCGCAGCCGGCCGCCGCTCGGGGTGAGGATGCCGGTGAGCATCTTGATGGTGGTGGACTTCCCGGCGCCGTTCGGGCCGATGTAGCCGACCATCTCGCCGCGCGCCACGGTGAAGGAGATCGAGTCGACCGCCCGCACCTCACGCCGTTCACGCCGCAGGAACCCGGTCTTCTTGCGGACGTCGAAGACCTTCTCGACCCGGTCGAGTTCGATGAAGTGACGGTCCATGCCGTCGCTGTAGCCGCTGTAGCCGGTGTTGCTGATGTCGCCGGTGCTGCCGGTGCTGCCGGTGGTGCCGGTGCTGTTCAGACCCATGTGCGTGCTAACTCCCCGTACTCCGGTACGAACGCAGTCCCGCGCGCCAGGCGAGGCCCGCCAGCACGCAGCAGCCCGCCGCCACCAACGGCGGTGCGAATGCCACCCATGTCGGCAGGTCGAGCGGATAGGGGCGCCCCAGCACGTACAGCGCGGGCACCCAGTTGACGAAGGCGAGCGGGAGAACGAAGGTCACCCCGCGCACGAGGTCCTTGGCGAAGACGGTCGGCGGGTACTGCAGGAGGGTGCTGCCGCCGTACGTGAACGAGTTCTGCACCTCGGCCGCGTCCTGCGCGACGAACTGGAAGGCGCCGCCCGCCACGAACACCGCCCCGAAGACCAGCCCTCCGCTGAGCACCATCATCGGGACCATCAGCACCTTGAGCGGCGTCCAGTCGATGTCGAGCACGGCGATGGCGTACCCGAGCACGAACAGCCCCTGCGCGATCCGGCCCAGGCGGCGCAGCGCGAACCTGTCCGCGGCGACCTGGGCGAGCACCGGCGCGGGGCGGACGAGGAGGGTGTCCAGCGTGCCGTCGCGGACACGGCTCCCGAGCCGGTCCATGGAGCCGATCATCAGGTCGGTGAGCCCGAAGGCGACGCCGACCACCCCGTACAGGAAGGCGATCTCGGGCAGGGTGTAGCCGCCGAGCTCGTCGACCTGGGAGAACATCAGCAGGATCGCGACGAAGTCGAAGGACGTCGCCGCGAGGTTACCGAAGGCGGTCATGGCGAAGGAGGCGCGGTAGGCCATCGTGGAGCGGATCCACATGGCGGCGATCAAACGGTAGGCACGCAGCCCGTCGCGCAGGCGGCGGTACGGCCCGTACGACCCGTACGGCCCATACGGCCCCCGCCCGGTCTCAGCCACCCTGGACCACCACCCGCCGTGTCGCCGCCGACTGGACCAGCCGCCCGGCCGCGAGCAGGACTACCGCCCAGGTGGCCTGGAAGGCGAACGTGCCCAGCGGGTCCGCCTCCCCCACCAGGACGTCCGCGGGCGCCTGGAGCAGCGCCGACCAGGGCAGGAGGCGGGCGATCTCGCCGAGCGCACCGGGGAAGACGTTCAGCGGCAGCAGCATCCCGGAGAAGAACACCCCGGTGAGCCAGGTGAGTTGCATCGCACCCGCGCCGTCCAGCAGCCAGAACGCCCACAGCGCGACGATGTAACGGATCGCGAAGCTGACGACCGTCCCCAGAGCGATCGCGACCAAGCAGGCGATCCATGTCAACGGGTCGGTGGGCAGGGCGAGTTCGAAGAAGAGCGCGCCGCAGACCATGGGGGCGACGCCTCGTCCGAGCAGGTGGAAGAGGGCGCGGCCCGTGTCCGCGGCGAGCCACCACGCCTGGAGATCGGCGGGCCGGTACAAGTCGACCGCGATATCACCCGTGCGGATGCGCTCCATCAACTCCGCTTCGAAACCGTTGCTGCCCAGGACCATCACCGCGAACATCGCCTGCCCGACCCACACATAGGTGAGGGCCTGGGCCTGGTCGTAGCCGCCGAGGTGGGGCTTCTCGGCCCAGAGGGCGATGTAGGTGTATGCGAGGATGAAGCCGAAGACGGTGTTGGTGAACACCCCTGCCGCGGTGGCCACCCGATACGTCGCATACCGCCTGAAGCCACCGGCGGCGACAGCGGCGTACAACCGCCCTGTCCCCACGAGGAACCTCCATCCGCTGCGAAGAGTTATGCCGAGAGTGCCGCGAGGCCGGCCGAATCCGATGCCGAGTCAGGTGTCGCGTCCGGTGTCGAGTCCGGTGTCAAGTCCGGTGTTCGAGGCTGCTTCGGGCCGAAGCGCAGGAGCCTAGTGTGCGGATGGCGAGGCGTGCCACGCGTTTTCCCGGGTCGGCGTGTGCCGCGTACCGGGAACGGAACAGGTGGTGCAACAGTCTTCAGGTGGGGGCGTTGAAGGCGCACGAGGGCGTACGGGAACGTACGACGCGAAACAGGAGCATGGCAGCACCATGAGCGACGAGCCGCAGCCGAAGCAGGACAGCCAGGGCTGGGCACCCAGAGAACCGGAACCGGGCCCCGCCCGAAGCCGGACCCCACAGGAGGGACCGACCACGCCTCCGAACAGCGGCCCCGACAAGGCCCCGAGAGATTCCGGGGCGACTTCGGACGGCCCCGACAGAGCTGCGGACGAGCCGAAGGCGACTCCGGACGCCCCCGGCAAGGGTCCGAGCAGCCCTGACGATGCTTCAGACGACCCCCACGAGCCCGACGTGCCCGGCAAGCCCGGCAAGCCCGGCAAGGCTTCGGGCGACTCCGAGCGCTCCTCTGGCGGGGAGGACGAGGCCTCCGACGGGGCAGCAGCCGAGGGCGCCGGTGAGACCTCGGGCAGCGGGGCCGCCAACCCCTCGGAGAGCGGGCAGGTCAAGGCCCCGGGGAACAGCCCCGGCGCACCCCCGCGCGCCGACACGGACAAGTGCCCAGACGCGGACAAGGTCCCTGACACGGACAAGGCCCCCGGCCCGGACCGGGACCTCAACTCGAACCAGGACCCCGAGCCGGACCAGGACACCGGCCGCAGCCCCGCACCCACCAGCCGCACGGGCACCACCGCCACTCCGGCCTCGACCGGCGGCGCCGGCAAGGTTCCCGTCGCCGCGCAGAGCAACGCCCCCGGCGCACCTCTGCACGACAGCACCCGCCAACTCCGCACCATCACCCCCGCCAACGGCCCGGCCGCTACTGCGAGCGAGAGCATGGTCGCCGGCGAGGCCGTGGGCGACGGCGCGGGCGCCGCCGCTGTCGCCGATGGCTCCGGGAAGAAGGCCAAGCAGGCCAAGCAGGCCAAGCAGGCCAAGCGCAAACGCACCGGGTGGCGGCGGCTCTTTCCCACCTGGCGGATGGTGCTCGGGACCTTCGTGCTCGGGATGCTGCTGCTGGCCGGGCTGTTCGTACTGGGCTACAACATGGTCCACATCCCGAAGGCGAACGCCGCCGCGATCAAGCAGAGCAACGTCTTCCTGTACGCGGACGGCAGCCAGCTCGCCCGCGACGGCGAGGTCAACCGCGAGAACGTGTCGCTCGGGCAGATCTCCAAGGCGGCCCAGCACGCCGTACTGGCCGCCGAGGACCGCGACTTCTACACCGAGTCGGCCATCGACCCCCAGGCGACGCTCCGCGCCGCCTGGAACACGGCGACCGGCAAGGGCAAGCAGTCCGGCTCGACGATCACGCAGCAGTACGTGAAGAACTACTACCTGGCGCAGGAACAGACCGTCACCCGCAAGGTGAAGGAGTTCTTCATCGCGATCAAGCTGGACCGTGAGGAGACCAAGGCCCACATCCTGGAGGGCTACCTCAACACCAGCTACTTCGGACGCAACGCGTACGGCATCCAGGCCGCCGCCCAGGCGTACTACGGCGTCGACGCCGACGAGCTCACGGCCGGACAGGGCGCGTACCTGGCGTCGCTGCTGAACGCGCCGAGCGAGTTCGACGTCGTCGCGTACCCCGAGAACAAGGACGCGGCCGTCGCCCGCTGGAACTACGTCCTCGACGGCATGGTCAAGGAGGGCTGGCTGTCGGAGTCGGCGCGGGCGAAGACCACGTTCCCGACGCCGAAGCAGACGGTGGTCTCGGCGGGCATGTCCGGCCAGCGCGGCTACCTCGTCGAGGCGGTCAAGCAGTACCTGTACGACAGCAAGGTCATCGACGAGGACACCCTGCGGGCCGGCGGCCACCGCATCACGACCACCCTGCAGAAGAGCAAGCAGGACGCCTTCGTGAAGGCGGTCGACGACCAGGTCATGGACAGGCTCGACAAGAAGAACCGTGCGGTCGACAAGTACGTCCGCGTGGGCGGTGTCTCGATAGACCCGAAGTCGGGCAAGGTGCTCGCCATGTACGGCGGCATCGACTTCACCCAGCA
Organism: Streptomyces acidicola; assembly: GCF_009377235.1. Taxonomy (GTDB): domain Bacteria; phylum Actinomycetota; class Actinomycetes; order Streptomycetales; family Streptomycetaceae; genus Streptomyces; species Streptomyces acidicola. The sequence continues at coordinate 9,392 of NZ_VMNX01000174.1, read as the reverse complement.
GTACTACAACAACGCGACGCGCCGCGACTACCAGGTGGGCTCGACGTTCAAGCCGTTCGTGTTCACCTCCGCCGTCCAGAACAACTCGGCCACCCAGGGCGGCACCCCGATCACCCCGAACACGGTCTACGACGGCTCCAACGTGCGCCCCGTCCAGGGCTGGAGCGGCGGCGCGTACGCCCCCGAGAACGAGGACCAGGTCTCCTACGGCAACGTCTCGGTCCGCCAGGCCACCGACAAGTCCGTGAACTCGGTGTACGCGCAGATGGCCGTCGACGTCGGCCCCCAGCGGGTCGAGCAGACCGCCATCGACCTCGGCGTCCCGGAGTCCACCCCGGACATGGAGCCGTACCCGTCCATCGCCCTCGGCACGGCCACCGCGAGCGTGCTGGACATGGCGGAGGCGTACGCGACACTCGCCAACCACGGCAGGCACGGCACATACACGCTAGTCAACAAGATCACCAAGGACGGCGAGGAGATCGGCCTCCCCAAGCAGAACGTCGAGCAGGCCGTCACCCGCGAGGCCGCCGACACGACCACGGCGGTCCTGCAGTCCGTCGTGGACAGCGGCACGGCCACGGCCGCGCAGGCGGCGGGCCGCCCGGCGGCCGGCAAGACCGGTACGGCGGAGGAGGACAAGGCGGCCTGGTTCGCCGGCTACACGCCCGACCTCGCCACCGTGGTCGCCGTCATGGGCCAGGACCCCGACACCGGCGTGCACAAGCCGCTGTACGGCGCCATGGGCCTGCCCCGCATCAACGGCGGTGGCGCGCCCGCGGAGATCTGGGCCCAGTTCACCAAGACGGCGCTCAAGGGCACTCCGGTGACGGACTTCGACCTGGAACTCCAGGAGGGTGCCGACGACGTAGTGATCCCGCCCGGCGAGGACACCGACGAGCCGAGCGAGCCCGGCAAGGGCGACGAGGACAACGGCGACGGCTCCCCCACCGGCGACGAGGACACCGAGGGCGACACGGCCGGCCAGGGCCAGGACAACGGCGGCCAGACCGGCGGCACCCCCGGCACCGACGGAGGCACCACGGCCGGCGGCGGTCCCACTGACGGAGGCGCCACCGGCTCCCCGCCCACGGGCGACGTCGGAGGCGGCACCGGCACTGCGAACGGCGGCACCGGCGATACCGGAGGCACGGGCGACGTCGGCGGCGGAGGCGGCACCGGCCCCGGCGGCCCAGGCACCGCGAACGGCGGCACGGGCGCCGACGGAGGCGCGGGCCCCGCCGTGAGCTTCTAACGCCCGCCTGTGCCCGGAGACCGAGCTGCCCGGAGCTCGGCCTCCGGGCCCTCCGGGCACAGGCATCCGGGACACATGGACACACGAAAGGGGCTGGCGACCACGGTCACCAGCCCCTTCTCCGTACGTGGGTTACGTGGAAGAACCGGCCCTCGCCGGGGTACACCCTGAGGGCACCCTCAGGGCACCCTCAGAGGTACAGCCCCGTCGAGTCCTCGGAGCCCTCGAACCGGTCGGCCGCCACGGCGTGCAGGTCCCGCTCGCGCATCAGCACGTACGCGGTGCCCCGGACCTCGACCTCGGCGCGGTCCTCGGGGTCGTACAGCACACGGTCGCCGGGCTCCACGGTCCGTACGTTCTGTCCGACCGCGACGACCTCGGCCCAGGCCAGGCGCTTGCCGACAGCCGCCGTCGCCGGAATCAGGATGCCCCCGCCGGAGCGCCGCTCGCCCTCGGCGGTGTCCTGCCGCACGAGCACACGGTCGTGCAGCATCCGGATGGGCAACTTGTCGTGGTGGGTCTTCTCGCTCACACCCCGAACCTACCTGCCTTCGCGCGGATCGTACGCAGTAGGGGCCGTCGTAGGGGCCGTCCTCGGACGGTCAGCCCGGGTCAGGCCCTGCGACGCCGGGTACCGAGGGCGAGCAGCCCGACGACTCCGACCACGACGAGGGCGACCGGCACGATGCGTTCGAGCCGGGGCGCGCCGTCCTCGCGCACCAGCTGCACCTTGACGTCGGTGACCACGCGGTTGACGCCGACGTAGGCCCGCCCGAGCGTGTGGTCGATGTTCGAGACGACCTTGGCCTTGGCGTCGCCGACGATGGTCTTCGGGTGCACCCGGGCGCCGATCTCGTCGAGCGTCTCGGCCAGCATCTCGCGGCGGGCCTTGATGTCCGCCTCGATCTGCGCCGGGGTTCTGGTGTCCGAGGTGTCCGCCACCGCGCTGCCTCCGTGTCGCCGCATCCACCTGCGGGGCTCAAGCCCGCGGGCCTCTCACGGACAGTCTGTCAGCTCGGCAGAGCGCCACAGTGTCAGGACCCCCTATTACGCTCGGGTTCGACACCAGTGTCCGCACCTGTATCTGTCTTGCGTACGAGGAGACCAGTCCGATGAGCGAGCGACTCCAGCCCGGCGACACCGCCCCCGCCTTCACCCTGCCGGACGCCGACGGCAAGGAGGTGTCGCTGGCCGACCACAAGGGCCGCAAGGTCATCGTCTACTTCTACCCGGCCGCCCTGACCCCCGGCTGCACGAAGCAGGCCTGCGACTTCACGGACAACCTGGAGCTCCTCGCGGGCGCCGGTTACGACGTCATCGGCATCTCCCCCGACAAGCCCGAGAAGCTGGCGAAGTTCCGCGAGAAGGAAAACCTCGAGGTCACGCTGCTGGCGGACCCGGACAAGAAGGTCCTCGACGCCTACGGCGCCTTCGGCGAGAAGATGAACTACGGCAAGACGTACATGGGCGTCATCCGCTCCACGATCGTCGTGGACGAGCAGGGCAAGGTCGAACGGGCCCTGTACAACGTGCGGGCGACCGGCCACGTAGCGAAGATCATCAAGGATCTGGGGATCTGAGGGAGCGCTGTTCCCGCGGAGCGGGGCCCAACTGCCACGCCACCACGACCACCTGGTCCGGAGGAGGCCGCCGGAGATACGCGTGGGCGAGCACCACTCGACCGGTAGCATGTCGCTGCGCGGCCGTGGCGAAATGGCATACGCGAGGGCCTTAGGAGCCCTTGGGCGAGAGCCCGTGTGGGTTCGAATCCCACCGGCCGCACTTCTTGCGTCCAACGTCGCGGCCGCCGAGTCGGCCGACTGGCGAGTTGGCCGGCCGGCGCGTCAGCCGGCCAACGCATCAGCCGCTCGGCCCTCTCCAGCGCGACCCGCACCGTGGTGCGTGCCTAGCGTTGCCGTGTGAACACGCAGTGGAATCGTCGGCACTTCCTCGGGTCGGCCGCGGGTATAGGTGCGGGAGCCGTCATTGCCGGGTGTACGGCAGGCGGTTCCCCTTCCACTCCGGCCGGCAGCCGCGAGGCGGTTCGGGACGAGAACTCCCTGCGCGGCCACCACGACTGGGGACTGGGGCGGCGCGGGGACGATCGGGCGATCGAGGGATACACCGACCGGGTCAGCGTGCTGCCCGGGGAGACGTTCCGGCTGTTCGTGTCCACCACCGGGCGGACCTTCCGCGCCGAGGCGTTCCGGATGGGCTGGTACGGAGGGGCGCAGGCCCGCAGGGTGTGGAAGTCCGGCGATCTGCCGGGGCGCCGGCAGCCGGTGCCGGACGCTTCGGGTGAAACCCGCACGGTGTCGGCGGCGGCCTGGCGGCCGAGCGCCCGGATATCCACCGGGGGGTGGCCGGAAGGGTCGTACCTGATACGCCTGACCGCCGACTCGGGCGACCAGCGGTACGTCCCGGTCACGGTGCGGTCCCGGTCCGCGGCGGGGAAGGTCGTGCTGGTGAACGCGGTGACGACCTGGCAGGCGTACAACACCTGGGGAGGCCGCAGCCTGTACCAGGGGCCGGACGGCAAGGGCGACTACGACGGCCGTTCGCTGGCGGTGAGCTGCGACCGCCCGTACGACCACAACGGGGCGCGGCTGTTCCTGGTGTACGAGCAGCCCGCCATCGCGCTCGCGGAGAGCCTGGGGCTGCCGCTGGCCTACACCACGAACATGGACCTGGACGCCGATCCCGGCCTGCTGGCCCGAGCCCGCGCGGTCATCTCGCTCGGTCATGACGAGTACTGGACGCCGGCCATGCGGCACCGGGTCACCGCCGCCCGTGACCGGGGCACCAATGTGGCATTCCTCGGCGCCAACGCCTGCTTCCGCCGTATCCGGATGGAGTCCACCGCCCACGGTGACCGGCGGCTGGTGGTCTGCTACAAGACGGACTGGAAGCGGGACCCGTGGTACGGCAGGGACGACGCCGGGGTCACCACCGACTGGCGCGAGCCCCCGCGTGCCGATCCGGAGAACTCCCTGACCGGCACCCTGTACGAGAGCAACGGGACCAGTGCGGTCTACACGGTCGCCGAACCCGGCCACTGGCTGTTCGCGGGGACGGGCGCGACCCGCTCCACCCGGATACCGAACCTGGTCGGCACCGAGTACGACCGGGTGACCGGTGACGCCCATACGCCGCGCCCGATCGAGATCATCGCCCACTCCCCGCTGAAGTGCCGCGGGGTGCGCAGCTACCAGGACTCCGCGTACTACACGGCGGAGAGCGGAGCCGGTGTGTTCAATACGGGCACCATGCGCTGGGTCGAGTCGCTGAAGGGCGACGGCGCCCACGGCATCCCCCCGTCCTCGGCCCGTTTCACCCGGCGGGTCACCGCGAACCTGCTGCGGGCCTTCGCCCAGGGCCCGGCGGGCCGGCGCCACAGTGCGCGGGACAACCTGGTCCGGTACGACCCGTTTCCGTCCAACGCGATCTCGCTCCATCACGACCTGTGGTGACCCGGTGGACTCGGTCCGGCGGGCGAGAGCGGGTCCTCGGCAGCCGTCCCGGTTCAGCCGTGCCAGACGGCGCGGATCTGTTCGGCGTGCTCGGCCGCCTGCCGCAGTCCCTCCCGTGCCGCGCCGGGAATGCGGGATGCCTCCAGCGGATTGCGGCCGAACGCGCGGCGGGCCGCCCGGTCCGGGACCAGCAGAGCGGCCCGGGCGCCGCCCGCCACCAGGGCGGCCACCTGGTCGGAGGTGCTCAGGCCGGCCCCCGGGCCCTTGGGGATCGGGGCCAGTACGACGACCCGGCGGCAGTCGTGCACCAGGTCGGCGTTGGTCGTGGAGCGCACACCCCCGTCCATCCAGCGCCCTTCGCCGATCGTGATCGGCGGGAACAGGGGTGGCAGCGCGCAGCTGGCCGACATCGCCCGCACCAGGTCGACCCCGCTGTCGGCGCTGAAACCCTTCGGCTCGCCGGTGAGCGCGTCCACCGCGAACAGCCGCACCGGCCTCTCCGGCCAGTGCTGAACCGGTAGTTGGGGGCCGATGGCGTCGAAGACGTCCGACTCCGACACGTCGCGCACGGTGAGCGCGAGCCTGGCCAGCCGTTTGACCATGGTCTCCGGATCGCGCGTACCGAGCGCGGCCCACAGGTACTTGGCGGTCATGGTGAGGGTGAAGTCCACCTCCAGCATGGCCCGCGTCCGGCTGACCTGTTCCCCGTACAGGTCAGCCGGCGCCGCCCCGGTGGCCAGTTCCACCGCCAGCAGTGAGCCGGCCGACGTGCCCGCGAGCACGTCGGCCCCGCCGAGGTCGAGCCCGGCGTCGGCCAGCCCCGCCAGCATGCCGACCTGCCACGCGTACGCGGTCAGCCCGCCCCCGCCCAACACCAGCGCCGTATCCGCCACGCCTCAGCCTCTCACTAACGGGGACTGGTCCCCGGTTCACAGCGACGACGCTAGCACGGAAACGGGGAGTGATCCACGCTTTCGCCGGTGCACAGACAAGGTGCACAGACAAGGTGCACAGCAGGACGGACAGACAGAAGGGCCGGCCCGGGAGGGGTTTCCTCCCGGGCCGGCCCTTCTGTCTGCGTTCGACCTGTCTGCGTTCGACGCGGCGTGCTCCGGCTCAGCCGAGCAGTTCCCGCACCACCGGCGCCAGCGCCCGGAACGCCTTCCCCCGGTGGCTGATCGCGTTCTTCTCCTCGGGGGTCAGCTGCGCGCACGTCCGGCTCTCCCCCTCCGGCTGGAGGATCGGGTCGTAGCCGAAGCCGTTCGTACCGACCGGGGCGTGGCGCAGTGTGCCCCTCAGCTGTCCCTCCACCACGCGCTCGGTGCCGTCCGGCAACGCGAGGGCCGCCGCGCACGCGAAGTGGGCGCCGCGGTGTTCGTCGCTGATGTCGGCGAGCTGGGCCAGCAGCAGTTCGAGGTTGGCCCTGTCGTCGCCGTGCCTGCCCGACCAGCGGGCCGAGAAGATGCCGGGGGCGCCGTTCAGGACGTCCACGCACAGCCCGGAGTCGTCGGCGACCGCGGGAAGACCCGTCGCCTGTGCCAGGGCGTGGGCCTTGAGCAGTGCGTTCTCCGCGAAGGTGACGCCGGTCTCCTTGACGTCGGGCACATCGGGGTAGGCGTCCGCACCGACGAGTTCGTGAGCGAGCGCCGCGTCGGAGAGGATCGCCCGCAACTCGGTGATCTTTCCGGCGTTACGGGTGGCGAGGATCAGGCGGGTCATGGCCACACAGTAACGAGGTCCTCGGGAGCGCCCCTGAAAGGGGCGCCCCCCGAAGGGGCGCGGGGAACTGCGCGACAAGCCACACACAACCCGCAGCCGACCGACAACAGGAACCCTGCAGACGAGACGCCCCCGCCCAGCCAGCGCAGCGCTACGGCGTGCAGACCTTCGTCAGCTCACCCGCCGCATCCGTGATCGGACTGATGTCCGGGGTCTCGTCACCGTTCTTGACCGAGTCACGGACGTTGGTGACGGCCTTCTCCAGGTCGTCGACGGCCTTGTTGACGTCGGCGTTGTCGGTCTTGTCGCCGATCTCGCCGAGGTTCTTGTCGATGGAGTCGAGCGACTCGTCGATCTGGGTCGGGTCGTCGGACGCGCTCTCGACCGCCTGCTGGAGGTCGGTGACGCTGTCGGCGATGGCGTCGGCGGTCTGGACGCAGTCCAGGGCCTTGTTGACGGCGTCGCACCCCGTGGCAAGACCGGTCGTCAGCGCGACCGCTGCTACGGCGGCGGCGATGGTCGTACGACGTCGGCGGCGGCTCGCGGCCATGGAACTGTCCTCCTAGCGTGCAGGCCTGACGGCCCCCATGCGATGCGGATCGCGGATCGGATCGGGTGTACCGCGTGTGCCGTACGCCCGTACCGGTAGGGACGCGGGAAGACCGTGCCGTGGTTGCTCACGGCACGGACCGTTTCTTGGTGCGCCCTTTACCTTTCGAGGACCGTATCAAGCGCCTTGCGCTGCAGTGCGTCCAGCTCCGTACAGCCGGACACCGCCAGGTCCAGCAGCGCGTTGAGCTCCTCGCGGGCGAACGGCTCGGCCTCCGCCGTTCCCTGGACCTCGACGAAACGGCCGTCGCCGGTGCAGACGACGTTCATGTCGGTCTCCGCCTTCACGTCCTCCTCGTAGCAGAGGTCGAGGAGCGGGACGCCGCCGACGATGCCCACGGAGACCGCCGAGACCGTTCCCGTGAGCGGCTGCCGGCCGGCCTTGATCAGCTTCTTGCGCTGGGCCCACGCCACCGCGTCGGCCAGTGCCACGTACGCGCCCGTGATGGCCGCCGTGCGCGTGCCGCCGTCGGCCTGGAGGACGTCGCAGTCGAGGACGATGGTGTTCTCGCCGAGCGCCTTGTAGTCGATGACCGCGCGGAGCGAGCGGCCGATGAGGCGGGAGATCTCGTGCGTACGGCCACCGATCTTGCCCCTGACGGACTCGCGGTCGCCGCGGGTGTTGGTGGAGCGGGGCAGCATCGCGTACTCCGCGGTGACCCAGCCCTCGCCGCTGCCCTTGCGCCAGCGCGGGACGCCCTCCGTGACGGAGGCGGTGCAGAGGACTCTCGTGTCGCCGAAGGAGACGAGGACGGAGCCCTCGGCGTGCTTGCTCCAGCCGCGCTCAATGGTGACCGGGCGGAGCTGTTCGGGCGTACGGCCGTCGATTCGAGACATGACGACGAGCCTAGTCGCACGTACGGAGAGGCCCTCCCACGCCGGGTGAAAAGGCCGCGCGGAAGGGCGGGGAGGAAAGAGAGGCCCCCGGGACCAGGACAGGTGGTTCCGGGGGCCTTCGGCATCAGCGTACGCGGTCCTGGATCGGCGCGTGAGCTGATCCCGTACGAAGGGGACGGGCCGGCGCCTCTCGTTGCTCGCGCTACCCGCGCTGCTCGCGCTCAGATCTCGTACGACACCCTGGGCGCCGCCAGTTCCACCGGGCCCTTGTACACCGCGCGTGCGTCCGCCAGGTTGACCTGGGGGTCCGTCCACGGCGGGATGTGGGTGAGGACGAGGCGGCGGGCTCCGGCGCGGGCGGCCGTCTCGCCTGCCTCGCGGCCGTTGAGGTGGAGGTCCGGGATGTTCTCCTTGCCGTAGGTGAACGCGGCCTCGCACAGGAACAGGTCGGCGTCGCGGGCGAGTTCCTCCAGCGCGTCGCTGACGCCGGTGTCACCGGAGTACGTCAGCGCGCGGCCGCCGTGCTCGATGCGGATGCCGTACGCCTCCACGGGATGGGCGACCCGCTCGGTGTGGACGGTGAAGGGGCCGATCTCGAACGTGCCCGGCTTGACCGTGTGGAAGTCGAAGACCTCGCTCATGGAGGAGGCGGACGGGGTGTCGGCGTACGCGGTGGTCAGGCGGTGCTCCGTACCCTCCGGTCCGTAGACGGGGATCGGGTCGCAGCGGCCGCCGTCGTGGCGGTAGTAGCGCGCCACGAAGTACGCGCACATGTCGATGCAGTGGTCGGCGTGCAGATGGCTGAGGAAGATCGCGTCGAGGTCGTAGAGACCGCAGTGGCGCTGCAGCTCGCCCAGGGCGCCGTTGCCCATGTCGAGGAGCAGCCGGAAGCCGTCGGCCTCTACGAGGTAGCTCGAACAGGCCGATTCCGCGGACGGGAACGACCCCGAGCAGCCGACGACGGTGAGCTTCATAAGAGCTGGAACCTCCGCGCTGGCAGATGGTTGACAACGGGAACGGGGGGTCGGGTCGGGGGTCGTGCGGTGCGTCGAGCGTAAGGCGCAAAAGGGCCGGTCGCTCCTCCGGCAGGGGCTGTTGTGGGCGAACTCACCTGTGCTGTCACCGGTTCGGCTGGATGTGGGGCGTGCGCGGCTCGGGGTGGGACGGGGTGTCGTGTGACAGGGCGGGCGCGGAGTGGAGTGCGCCGGTACCGTCATGCGTATGGACACGTCGTGGTGGCTGGCGCTGGCGGCTGTGGTGCTGCTTGCGCTGGTCGCGACGCTCGTGGATGGGTGGGGGCGTCGTGGACATCGTGGACATCGTGGGCGTCCGGTGCGCGGGAGGCCGGGGCGGAGGCGGACCCCGGATGGGGCGCGGCGACAGCCGGGGCAAGGGCCGGAGCCGGGGCCAGGGCCGGAGCCGGGGCCAGGGCCGGCGGAGGTCTGGTGGGTGCGGGTGCCGCACGAGGAAGGGCCGTCGGGGGTGGGGGATCGGCCCTGTCT
>NZ_VMNX01000173.1 GCF_009377235.1 Streptomyces acidicola | reverse complement strand
CCACCGTCTCCAGCAACGCCCCCGCCCCGGACCCCTGATCGCCCAGCGCGGGCAGGACCGCCACCTCCGAGGCGGCAGCGGCGTGCCGTGAGGCGCCTGCGACCGTGCGGACAGGGCCGCAGAGGGAGTCGCCGGAGCCGAGTTCGACGAACGTGTCGTAGCCCTCGTCGAGCAGTCGGGCGACGGCGGCGCCGAACCGCACCGGCCGGATCGCGTGCTCGCGCCAGTACTGGGGTGTCAGCGCGGGGCTCCACTGCCCGGTGACGGTGCTCAGCATCGGTGTGCCCGCCGGGTGGAGCGTCAGCGTCTTGGCCGCGTTGCGCAGGGGTTCGAGGACCGGTTCCAGCATCGGCGAGTGGAAGGCGTGCGAGACACGGAGGCGGCGCGCGGCCACACCGCGGGCCGTCAGTTCCGCCACCGCCCGGTCGACGGCGTCCTCCTCGCCCGCCAGCACGACTTGCGTGGGTGAGTTGACGGCGGCCAGACACAGCGCCGCGCCGGACGCGGCGATCACGGCGGCGACCGTGTCCTCGTCACCCCGCACGGCTGCCATGGCCCCCGGTGCGGCGAGCTCGCCCACCAGGCGCCCTCGTTCGGCGGCGAACCCCACTGCCTCGGCCAGGGTCAGCGTGCCGGAGACGCACGCGGCGGTGATCTCGCCGACGCTGTGCCCCACGACCGCGTCGGCCCGTACACCCCAGGCGGCCAGTTGCCCGGCCAGCCCCACGCCGAACGCGACCAGCAGCGGCTGGGTCACCTCCGTCCTGGCCAGCGAGGCGGGGTCGGCGTCCTCGTCCAGGCACCAGGCGGCCAGGGAGCGGCCGAGGACGGGCCCGGTGAGTGAGGACGCCTCGTCCAGGACCTCGCGGAACACCGGAGCCGAGCGGTACAGGGCACGGCCCTGGCCGGGGCGGAGCGCGCCCTGGCCCGGCAGCAGAAAGACGGTACGCGGCCGGGGGCGCGCGACGGCGCCCTCGTCGCGGGCGGCTTCGAGGCGGGCCGCGAGGTCGCCGTCGGCGACCAGGGCGAGACGGTACGGGCCCTCGTCGCGGGCGGTGTTGACGGTGGCGCAGACGTCGCCCTCGTCCAGTTCGGGGTGGGCCCGCAGATGGGCGGCCAGGTCGCCGGCGGCGGCGCGCAGCGCGTCTCCGGTGCGGGCCGACAGCGTCAGCAGGTGCGGGCCGTGGGCGGTGACGGAGGGCAGCTCGTGTTGCTCGGGGCGGCGGCTCGGCGCCTCCTCCAGGACGGCGTGCGCGTTGGTGCCGCCGAAGCCGAAGGCGTTCACCCCCGCCACCAGCGGACGGCCCTCGTCGTGCCACTCCTGGTGCTCGGTGGCGAGCGCGAACCCGGGTGCGACGCGTTCGAGGAACGCTGCGGGCGGGGTGCTGTGCGGGGAGGGCGGCAGCTGCCGGTGGGCCAGTGCGAGGACGACCTTGACCAGGGCGGGCATGCCGGCGGCGTTGAGCAGGTGCCCCAGGTTCGCCTTGACCGAGCCGAGCCGTCGCACCGTCCCGTCGGCACGGGGCGGGAACGCGTGCCCGAGCGACTGCGCCTCGACGGGGTCGCCGACGGGGGTGCCCGTGCCGTGCGCCTCGACGTAGGAGACGGCGGCCGGATCGACGCCGCACTCGCGGTAGGCGCGGGTCAGGACCTCGCGCTGGCCGTGCGGGTTGGGGGCGAGGAGGCTCAGCGAGCGCCCGTCGTTGTTCACCGCCGTACCGCGTACGAGCGCGAGTACCGGATCACCGGCGTCCAGGGCGTCGTCGAGGCGGGCGAGGACGAGGGCCGCGCCGCCCTCTCCGGGGACGAACCCGTCGGCGTCGGCGCCGAACACACGGCACCGGCCGGTCGGGGACAGCGCACCCGTCGCTTCGAGCAGCCGGTGACCGGTCGGTGTCAGGCCCAGGTTGACGCCGCCGACCACGGCGAGGTCGCACTCGCCGGACAGCAGGCTCTGCCGGGCCAGGTGCAGGGCGACCAGTGCCGACGAGCATGCCGTGTCGACCGCGAGAGCCGGGCCGTTCAGGTCCAGTGCCTGCGAGAGACGGGCGGCGAGCAGGTTGGGCAGGTTGCCGGTGAGGGCGGCGGGGTGGCGGGCGAGGTCGCCGTCCGCGGCTTCGGCCAGGACCTCGCGGTAGCCGCTCTCACCGGCGGCCACGAACACGCCGATTCTGCGGCCGGTCCGCCGGGGGCCCGCGTACCCGGCGCGTTCCAGCGCCTCGTGGGCCAGTTCCAGGAAGATCCGCGCCTGTGGGTCGGTCGCGCGTGCCTCCGTGTCGTCCATGCCGAAGAAGGCGGCGTCGAAGGCGGCCGGGTCCGGGTCGGTGAGGAAGGAGCCGAAGCGGGCGTTCGGCGCGGGGGCACCTGTCCAGCGGTCCTCGGGTACGTCACCGACGGTGTCGCCTCCGGAGACGAGGAGCTCCCAGAAGTCCTCGGGGGTCGCGGCACGGGGGAAGCGGCAGGCGGTTGCCAGCACGGCGAGGGCACCACCGGGGTGGGGTGCATCACCGGTTGCTTCACCGCGTTCGGCGTCTTCCGTGCCCTCCGTGCCTTCACCCGTGTCCGCGAGCAGACCGATCACATGCCCGGCCAGCGCCGCCACGGTGTCGTGGTCCCGTAGGACACGAGGCTCCACGGTGACGGAGAAGGTGTCCTCCAGCCCGGCGAGCACGGCCATCGACCTGAGCGAGGAGCCACCCAGGTCGAAGAACCGTTCGTGCAGCCCGATCTCCGCCTCGGGCCGCTCCAGGACCTGCGCCCAGACCTTCCGCACCGCCTCCTGGACGTCACACAACGACCGAGGCGAGCCCGCCACTGCCGAAGCCGAAGCCGAAGCCGGAGCCGGAGCCGGAGCCGGAGCCGGAGCCGGAGCCGGATCCGAAGCCGGAGACGACGGGCTTGGAGCCGCGACCGAAGCCGGAGCCGAAGCCGGAGCCGAACCCGGAACGTCCGCCCAGCGGCCCTCGACGGCGGCGTACGCACCGGACTCGAAGCGCGTACGCATGACGCCCCGGCGCAGCTTCCCGCTGGTGGTACGCGGAAACGCCCCCGGCGGCAGCGGCAGCACCCGCACGTCGTCGTGCCCGAGTGCCTCCCGCAGCCGGGCCGCGGCGGCCCGCAGCACCGGCCCGGCCTTGCCCAGCGGTGGACGCGCCCACTGCACGAACGCGACGACCCGTTCGCTCCCGCTGTCCGGGACGGTGGACCCCACCACGGCCACCGCCCCCTGCGGCAGCCCCGGCGTGGCGGCGACGGCCTGCTCCAGGTCCGGCGCGTGGAACGTACGGCCGTTGACGAAGACCACGTCCTTGTGGCGCCCGGTCACGCACAGCCGCCCGGCCCGCAGGAACCCGAGATCCCCGGTGCGTAGCCAGCCGTCCTCGGTGAACGTGGCGGCGCTCGCCTCGGGCGCCCGGTGGTATCCGCGTCCCACCTGAGGTCCACGTACCTCCACGTGCCCCACACGCAGATCACCCAGCGATCCCCCGGAACCGTCGGTGATCCGGACCTCGCAGCCCTCCACGGGACGGCCGACGTCCATCAACTCCACAGCGTGCGGCCCCGGTCCGGCCTCCACGGCGCGGCCCCTGCTGAGCGCGGCACGGTCCAGTACGAGCGGTGCGGCGATCTCCCCCAGGGGCGGGACGGTCACGGCGAGCGTGGCCTCGGCCAGTCCGTACACCGGCAGCGGGGCACGGGCGTCCAGCCCCGCCGGGGCCGTACGGGCCGTGAACTCCCGCCAGACGCGCGGGGCGATGGGTTCGGCGCCGACGAGTATCAGCCGTACGCAGCTCAGGTCGAGGCCGGCCAGGGCGGTGGGCGGCACCCGTCGTACGGCGAGGGCGAGGGCGAAGTTGGCCGCGGACAGGACGGTCGCGCGGTGCCGTGCCACGGCCTCGAACCACAGGGCGGGACGCTTGGCGAAGGACAGCGGCTCCAGTCGCACCTGCTTCAGGCGGGCCGCCATGGGCACCAGATGCGTGCCGATCAGGCCCATGTCGTGGAAGTACGGCATCCAGGTCGCGGTCACGTCGTCGCCGGTCAGGGCGGTCGCGGTGCGTATCTGGCGGAGGTTGGCGAGGACGCCCGCGTGGGTCAGTTCCACGCCCTTGGGGGAGCCGGTGCTTCCCGAGGAGAACTGCAGGAACGCGACGTCCCGGGGGGCGGGCCGCGGCAGTCGGCGGGGCGGACGGCCTTCGCGGAGTTCGTCCAGGTGCAACGCCCGTACCGTGCCCCGGATTTCTCCGGCCAGGGGCGCGGTGGACCCGTCCACGACCAGCGGCGGTCTGCCGAGGAGTTCCCACACCGGTTCCACCCGGTGTGTATCCGGGGCGAGCGGCACGGGGACGGCGCCCGCCGCCAGCGCGCCCCAGAACATGGGCTGGAAGTCCTCTCCCCGGTCCGCGACCAGGGGCAGCGGGGTTCCCGGCTCCACACCCGCGGCGACCAGCCCGCCCGCGACGCGCAGTGCCTCGTCCCGGAGCCCGGCGAAGGTGACGGTGCGCTCGCTGCCGTCCCCCCGGACATGGACGACGGTCTGACCCGGTGCTTCCCGCGCCGCGTCGAGCAGCACCTCCAGCAGTGCCGTCGCGCCGTTCGAACCCTCGCTTGTGCTGATCACTGTTCGAACCTACAAGTTCGCCTGGTGCCAACGGTGTTGCGAGGGCCCGACGGACTCGTCACGGTTTCGTGTGCTCGCGCGGCACCCGGGTGCCCTGGAGCGAGGCCCGACCTTCGGCCCGCCGGCCCGAGCGTTTCCGACGACCTTCGACCGATCTCCGACCGACCTCCGACGACCTCCGACGACCTCCGACCGATCCCGGGCCGAGCTCCGACCGAATTCCGGGCCGATCCCGGACCGATCTCCCTCCGTTCTCCCTCTGATCTCCGGGCCGATCCCGGCAGGCGTCGGGTCTCTGTTGGTAACGTGAAATGGTGAAATATAGCCCATATGGTGCAACTCCGACAGGACCCGGAGTGTGATGCCATGCCTCCTCACCGCCGCACCACGTCGTCCAGTGGCACCGGAGAGCTGCTGCACACGCTCGGGGATCTCACCGGACGGATACTGGAGCGGATCAAGTTCCAGCAGGCCCGCGTCGAGCTCGCCGCCGCGTTGCAGCGCCAGGTCCTCGCCGCCGAGCTGCCGGTGCTGGCCGGCCTGCAGGTGGCGGGGCGGTACGCGCCCGCGCGGGCCGGGCTGGACATCGGCGGTGACTGGTACGACGGGTTCCTCATGCCGGACGGCTCCGTGGGGTTCGCCATCGGCGACGTACAGGGCCACGACGTGGAGGCCGCGGCTCTCATGGGGCAGGTGCGCACCTGTCTGCGCGCCGTCGCGACCGCCACCACGGACCCGGCGGAGGTGCTCGGGCGCACCAACGACCTGCTCGTGGCCATGAACTCCGGGCTGTTCGTGACCTGCTCGTTCCTGCGCTTCGACCCGGTCACCCGCGAGCTCGCCGACGCCCGCGCCGGGCACGTACCCGCCGTCTGGGCCACGGCCGACGGCCACTGCGACGTCGTCCTGAACGACGGCGGTCTGCCCCTGGGCATCGTCGCCGGCGAGCGGTACCCGTCAACCCGCCGGCTGCTGACCGACGTGGGCGCGTACGTGCTGTTCACCGACGGTGTGGTGGAGGGCCCCGGCTACCCCATCGAGGAAGGGCTCGCGCAGGTGGCGGATCTGGCCGTCGGCGCCTGTGGCACCGACCCGGACGAGCTGGCCGCACGGGTGATCAAGGTGGCCGACCTCACCGGCCACAGCGACGACGCCGCGGTCCTCGTCCTGCGTTACGGGGGGCTCCGGCAGCGGCGGGAGGGCGAGATGTGAGCGACGACCGGGCGCGTCGGGAGCGGCTGCGGGAGTACCGCGCCGTGGGCCTGCGGTTGGCTGCCGTGGTGGCCGCCTACTACGTCTGCGCCCGGATCGGGCTGCAGCAGGAACTGGTGCGGGGGCAGGTCACGCCGTTCTGGCCGCCGACCGGGATCGCTCTCGTCGCCCTGATGCTGTGGGGCCTGCGCATGTGGCCGGCCATCGCTCTCGGGGCGTTTCTGGTGAACGTGGCGCTCGGGCCGTGGATCGTTCCCGTGCTCCTCATCGTGGCCGGCAACACGATCGCCCCCGTCTGCGCCTACCTCCTCCTGCGGCGCGTGGGCTTCCGGACCGAACTCGACCGGCTGCAGGACGCTCTGGCGCTGGTCTTCCTCGCCGCCCTGGGCGGGATGGTCATCAGCGCGACGGTCGGCACCGGCGTCCTCGTGGCCTTCGGCGCGCTGCCGTCCGACGCGTTCTGGCCGACCTGGTCGGTGTGGTGGACGGGCGACGCGATGGGGGCCCTGGCCATCGCCCCGCTGCTGCTGGTCGCACGCCATGCCAGATGGCCACGCGGCGTCCCCGTCCTCCGCTGGGTCGAGGCCGTGGCTCTGCTGGGCGGCACGGCCGCGGTCACCGTGGTGGCCACCCACACCTCGGTCAACCTTCTCTTCCTCGTCGTCCCCTTCCTGATCTGGGCGGCGTTCCGCTTCCAGCTGGCCGGCGCCGCGCCCTGTGTGCTGATCGCCTCTGGGATCGCCATCTACGCGGGGGCCGTCGGGTCGGGTCCGTTCGCCGCTCATGGCCTCCTTGCGAAGATGGTCATCCTGCAGGCCTTCAACGGCACCGTGTCCCTGACGGCCCTGCTGCTCTCGGCGATCGTCACCGAACGGAACCACACCCTCCGGGAGATCGAGCAGGTCTGCGAGCGTCTGACGGAAGCGCTGTCCCGGCTCGCACCGGACGAGAAGTTCGAGCTGCCGTACGGGACGCCGGAGCCGTGGCCGCCGCCCCGGCCGGAAGGACGAGATCAGCGCAGACAGCGCCGCCGTTGAGGCACCTTGAGGCACCTTGAGGCACCTTGAGGAACCCGTGAGATGCCTTGAGACGCCGGGTCACTCTCTCTTTCTACTTCTTCGCAGCGCCGCGCTCAGCGGGGACGCCCCAGTGCCAGTCGTGCCACGCGCGGCCAGTCGGCGGGCTCTGCGCCCGCCCGTGGTGTGCGGCGGCGGTGGCGCGGGACGCGGACCCGGAGGGCGCCGGGTGCGCTGTGGCACCGCACGGGTGCGGGCAGTACGGCGTGTTCGCCGTCGATGCCGACCGGGAGGGTGGCCGTGTCCGCCTCCACGACGACGTCCGGGGCACTGGCCCGGACGAGTCCCGCGGCACGCGGGCCGCGCACCATGCCGGCCGCCTGGGCGGTGTCGGCGACCCGTACGCACACCACGCCGAGCAGTCCCGAGTCCAGCCGGGCACGGCGCCCCGGACGGGCCGCGTCGACGGCACGCCCGTAGGGGTTGTTGCTGACGAGCAGCGCCTGGAGCCCCTCGGCCCGCGTCGGCCCGGCCCGCATCCGCAGCGTGGGCGCGTCCTCGCCGGTGAGGAGGCCGGGGAGGGTCCCCAGGACCGTGTGGCGCTTGGCGTCGCGGTACGCGGGGTCGGCGACGACGGACGCGTACGTGCCGAACGAGGCGTTGTTGACGAAGACGCGGTCCCCGGCGTACCCGAGGTCGACGCGGAGTTCGATGCCGCCGGTCAGGGCCTCCAGGGCGGCCGCCGGGTCGTCGCGGTCGAGGCCGAGATCGAGGGCGAAGTGGTTGCGGGTGCCGACGGGGATCACGGCGAAGGGCAGGTCGTGGCGCGCGGCGACCTCGGCCACCAGCGCCTGGGTGCCGTCACCGCCCGCCACCGCGAGGAGGTCGGCTCCCTCCGCGACGGCCTGCCGGGCCAGCCCGGCGACGTCCTGGTGCCGGGGTCCCTCCAGCAGGACCACCCGGGCGCCCGCCGCACGGGCCTTCTCCTCCAGGTGGAAGCGCCCCACCTTGCCGCCGCCGGAGCGGGGGTTCATCAGGACCCAGGGGTGACGGGGCGCCTCGTCGACGGCCCGTTCCGCGGTGGTGTGCGCGGGTGCCAGGGCCGTACGCGCCGCGGCGACGGCCAGTACCCACAGGGCCAGGGCCACGCAGGCCGGCCACAGCATGCCGTACGCGGCGTACAGGGCGAGGACGGCGAGCGGCGCCGCCACCGACAGGGCCAGCCCGAGGGCCCGGACCACACCGGTGTGAGCCAGGGTCCACCACACCCCGACGGCGGCGAGCGCCAGTCCGGCGATGCCGGCCAGCGCCCACAGCACGCTCCGCAGTCCGGCGACGACGAGCGGCACCAGCACGCTGCCCGTCAGGGCGAGCACGGCGAGGCGAGCCCGGCCGACGCCGGTCCCGTGTGCTGCCGCGAGCCCTCCCGCACCTGGTCCGCTCGCGTCCCCGCCGTGTCGTGCCACCTGTTCCACCGGGACGGCCTCACACGTGATGCGGTGCGCGTTCGTGCCGTTCGGCCTCGTACCGTGCGGTTTCCTCGCGGCGTCCGCTCACGCACAGGGCCCAGATGACCCAGCCGGTGAGCGCCATCATCACGAGCGACCAGACCGGGTAGTACGGCAGCGCCAGGAAGTCGGTGATGAAGATGAACGAGGCGATGATCACGCCGGTGATGCGTGCCCACGTCGCGTTCGCGAGCAGTCCGAAGCTGGTGAGCACGGCGACTATGCCCAGGGCGAGGTGGAGCCAGCCCCAGCCGGTCAGGTCGAAACTGAAGACGTAGCTGTTCGTCGTGACGAAGATGGTGTTGTGGGCGATTCCCATGATGCCCTGGAAGATGGAGAGCACGCCGCCGATCATGAGCATCACGGCTGCGAAGATCGTCCCGCCGCTGGCCCAGTTCTGCTTCGTCGTGTGCGCTTGCCGGGTGTGTGTCGCTGTCATCTCGGTTCCTCGTTTCGTGTCGTCCGGCACGCTCGGCGATCAGTGACCGGAGGTTGACGGGGAGGTTGAGGTGGAGCCGCCGGCACCGGGGCGCTCCGTCGGGCCGTGGCCGGCCAGGACCAGTTCCTTCGCCCTGCGGAACTCCTCGTCCGTGATGTCACCGCGGGCGCGGATCTCGGACAGCCTGGTGAGTTCGTCGACGCTGCTGGGCGCGCCCTTGGAGCCCGCGGTCTCCCTGATGTAGCTGTCGAAGGCCTCCTGCTGCGCACGCGCCTGCGCCATCTCCCGGCGGCCCATGTTCCTGCCGCGGGCGATCACGTAGACGAAGACGCCCAGGAAGGGCAGTACGACGACGAACACCAGCCAGCCGGCCTTCGCCCAGCCGCCGAGTCCGTCGTCACGGAAGATGTCGAGGACGATGCGGAAGAGCAGGACGAACCAGAGGATCCACAGGAAGAACCAGAGGATGGCCCAGAAGGCGCCCAGCAGTGGAAAGTCATACGCCAGATAGGTCTGCGCGCTCATGTCCGTCCTCCGTCCCCGGGTGCTCGGGCGCTCACCCGGCAGCCGTTTGTGCCGACTTCAGCGTGACCGCGGCAAGGACCGGGCGGCCTCACCCGATGCGGGTGATCGTGCGGCGCCCTTCCGGGGCTCCGGAACCATGACGCACCGCGCCGGGGATTCATGGGGCGGCCGCCTGGTCCTCCGGCCCGGCTGCCGGGCCCGCGGCTGCCGGGCCCGTGGCTGCGGCGAGGATCGCCAGGAGGATCAGCACGGCCAGGACGATGCCGATGACGAGCGCCAGCGCGCCGACCGTGGGCTCGTTCCAGAGCAGTAGCGCGAGGACTCCCGCCGCGATGACGACACCCGTGGTCCACTTCCGGTGGTCTCCCAGCCAGCGCCCCACCGGGCCGGTCCGCGCTCCGGTGCGGGTCAGCGCCCGGCCGGTGGCGGTCGTGCCCCGGTCCGCGGTGCGGCGGACGGCGGAGGCGCCCCGGCCGGGGCCGAACATGTACGCGGACAGCGCTGTGATCACGGAGACGACCAGGAGGGTGCGCGCGCTGTCGCGCAGGAAGCGGACGAACGTGTCGTAGATGACCGCGGCCGCGTCGGGGGGCAGCGCCGAGGACGGGACCGAGTCCAGGTAGGCGCGTCTGGCGACGGCCAGGGCGACGATCAGCAGCACCATCATCACGCCGACACCCGTGGCCAGGACCAGCAGCATGAACCGGTGTCCCGGAGCGACCCACACGGCGAGCGCGGCGAACGCGATGGTCACGACGGGCAGCCAGGTGCCGACGACGTCCAGCACCCGGAACGTGGCCTGCGCCTTGTCCAACTGCTTGGTCTCGAACAGCGTGATCCTCCGGTCGGGGGCCGGGATGGCGGAGGCCTTCTCGAAGCCCGCGTCGACGAGGCGCTGCTTCACCTGGTTGACGACCTGCCCCAGGTCCAGCTGGATGGTGTTGCCCTGGGCCCGTATGACACCGTTGTTCTCACCGGTGAGAACGTTCGTCACGGCGGCGTGCGCCCGCCGGTTGGCACCCACCCACGCCCGCTGGAACGTGTCGCTGACGATCACACGGGTCACGACGCGGTCGACGGTGCCTCTGACCGTGGCCTCCAGCGGGCCCTTGAGTGCCTCGGCGCCCGCCACGACGCGGGGTGGTGCCCCGGCGTCCTTCAGGGAGCTCGCGAGTGCGCTCGTCACCGCCCCGACGTCGATGTTCGTCATGACGCGGTCGGTGAGCCGGTTGATCACGGCCTGCTGCACCGCGGGTTCGGACGCCAGCGGCGCGACGGTCTCCACGTACCCGTCGGTGTCGGTGACCGTGTCATGGACCCAGGCCGAGACTACGGCCAGGGGGGAGAGCAGCAGGGCGAGCAGCAGCAGGACCGAGGCGCCGACCTGGCGTGCCCGCCGGTGGCGCACCTTCGCGGCCTTCCGCAGCCGCTCGTACTCCGCGTGCTCCGCGGCGGTCAGGGCATGGCGGTCGGGGCGGTCGGAGCCGGCTCCGCCGGAGTCCGGCGAAGCCGGGGACGCGGACGGGGCCATGGGTGCTCCCCTCGTCGTGGATGCCGCCGTCGTGGGTGCCGCCGGCGTGCACGCTGCCGTCGTGTCTGCCGCGGTCGTGTACGCCGCCCTGCCGGTGTCAGACCGTCGGTCGGGGGTCGTGGGGGGCCGTGGCGTGCTCCCCCTTGTGCAGCGCGTGCCGCCACGCGAAGGCGACGGCCGCCTCGGCGATGCCGAGCAGGACGAGCCACACACCGAGCAGCCGGGTCAGGGCGCGGGCCGACTCAAGGGGCAGGGCGAGCACCACGATGCCCGCGACGATGCCGAGGATCGCCACGCCCAGGACGATGCCGCGGTGGGGCAGGTCCTTGGTGGCGATGGCCGTGTAGAGGGTGAGGACGCCGGACACCAGCCAGACGACCCCGACGATCACGGACAGCGCGGCGATGGTCTGCAACGGGTTCCGCAGGCACAGCACCCCCGCCAGGACGAACAGCAGGGCCAGGAGCAGCGCCGGGAGCCGTTCGCCGGCACCTTCCCGGGCGAAGGCGGCCACGAACCGGAACACCCCGATCACCAGCAGGTACAGGCCGATGACGACCGCCAGGACGTGCAGGGTCGCCCCCGGCCAGACCAGCACCAGGATGCCGGGCACCAGCATCGCGACGGCCGAGCCCAGGATCCAGGTCCAGGACCGGCCGAGTCCGGCCAGCACGTCTGCGGGGTCGCCCAGGGGACCCGCGGCCGCCCCGCCGTGTGTGTGTTCCGGTCCGGTGGGCGGTGCCGGACCACGCGACGCGGTCATGGCTCCTCCTCGCGTGATCGCGCAGGTCGCTTCCGGACCGCCGGCGGGGCGGTGTGCGGGGACCTGACAGCTCCACCGTCCCGCGCGCCGTGGGCCCGCCGGGTCACCCATGGCGGGTGATCCGTCCGCGCCGCCGTGGCGGTGAGGTGGGTCGTTAGGCACATGGGATGAGCGATGGCACTTGAGATGAGCGATCCCCCGACCGCCCGGACGGACCCCACCCGGTCCGGGCCCGCCGCGCACCGGTGGGACCGGTGGCTCCGCTCCCGCCGGCGGGCGGGGGCCGCGTGCGTCGCCCGCGTCGTGTTCGTCACGGCCGTGTTCGTCACCGCCTACTACCTGCTGCCACTGGGCGTGCGCGGCACGGCCGGCGCGACGGCGGTGTTCGTGTGCGGCCTGCTGGCGGTTCTGCTGCTGTTCTCGTGGGAGGTGCGGACCATCGTGCGCTCGCCCTACCCGCGGCTGAGGGCAGTCGAGGCCCTGGTGGCCACGCTGGCGCTGTTCCTGGTCGTCTTCGCGAGCGCCTACTACCTGCTGGACAGCTCCGCCCCGCGCTCCTTCAGTGAGCCGCTGACCAGGACGGACGCCCTCTACTTCACGCTGACCGTCTTCTCCACCGTCGGCCTGGGGGACATCACCCCGCGCTCCCAGACGGGGCGCGTGATGGTGATGCTGCAGATGGCGGGCGGGCTGCTGCTCGTGGGTGTCGCCGCTCGGGTGTTGGCGGGCGCGGTCCAGGTGGGATTGCGCCGCCGGGCGGGTGAACCGTCGGCGGAGCCGGGTGCCGCGACCGGCACGGCCGGCACCGCCGACACGGCCGACACGGCCGACACGGCCGACACCACCGACACGACCGACACGACCGACATCTCGACACCGGACCAGGAGGCCGGGCCATGACCGTACCGAGCGATTTCACGTCCACCCTGTCGCCCTCGGAGCGGGCGGCGTACGGCCGGCAGGCGCGCACGCGCGCCTCGCGTTCGGCCCACGGCTGGTTCGAGCCGGACCAGCAGCGACCCGACCCCGTGGAGGTGCTGGAGCGTCAGTCGGCCACCCGCGTACCGGAGTTGGTGCCGGTGCGCTACGGCCGCATGCTTGAGTCGCCGTTCCGCTTCTACCGTGGCGCGGCCTCGATCATGGCGACGGACCTGGCTCCGGTTCCGAACACCGGGTTGCTGGTGCAGCTCTGCGGCGACGCCCACCTGCTGAACTTCCGGCTGCTCGCCTCGCCGGAGCGCCATCTGGTCTTCGACATCAACGACTTCGACGAGACCCTGCCCGGACCGTTCGAATGGGACGTCAAACGCCTGGCGGCCAGCTTCGTGATCGCCGGCCGGGCGAACGGTTTCCCGGTCAAGGACCAGAACAGCGCCGTACGGGCGTGCGTGCAGGCGTACCGGGAGCGTATGCGCGGCTTCGCCGGCATGCGCACCCTCGACATCTGGTACGCCCAGGACGACACCGACCACGTGCGGGAACTGATGGCCTCGTCGGCGAACGCGGAGGCCAGGCGCCGCGCCGCCAGGGCATCGGCGCAGGCCCGCACCCGCACCCACCTCCAGGCCTTCGCGAAGCTGACCCGCGTCACGGCCGAGGGCCGGCGCATCGCACCGGACCCGCCGCTGGTCGTTCCGCTCGCGGACCTGCTGGACCCGTCCGAGGACTGGCAGGAGAAGGAGTTGCAGACCGTCCTGGAGGGCTATGTGCGGACCCTGCCGTCCGAACGCCGCCACTTGCTGCGTCACTTCCGGCTCGTGGACATGGCCCGGAAGGTGGTCGGCGTCGGCAGTGTCGGTACGCGCTGCTGGATCATCCTCATGCTCGGCAGGGACGACGACGATCCCCTGCTGCTCCAGGCCAAGGAGGCCCAGGAGTCGGTGCTGTCCGCTCCCACGGGCGCCGACCGCTGGGACAACCAGGGCCGCCGGGTGGTGACCGGGCAGCGGCTGATCCAGACGACCAGCGACATCTTCCTGGGCTGGACGCACATCTCGGGCATCGACGGGCAGGGCCACGACTACTACGTGCGCCAGCTGCGGGACTGGAAGGGCATCGCACGGCCGGAGACCATGGGGCCGGGCCTGCTCACCCTCTTCGGCCGGCTGTGCGGGGCGTCCCTGGCACGGGCCCACGCCCGCTCCGGCGACCCCGTCGCCATAGCCTCCTACCTGGGCGGCAGCGACCGCTTCGACCGCGCGCTCACCGAGTTCGCCCAGTCCTACGCCGACCAGAACGAGCGGGACTTCGAGACGCTGGGGGCCGCGGTCCGGTCCGGCCGGCTCAAGGCGGAGAGCCTCTGAATCAGATGCTCTCTGAGAGCCGCGGCCCTTCTGAGAGCCCTACTGAGAGTCATCCCTCCGGGAGCTGCCGCATCTCCACGACGCGCAGCCCCAGGGACTGGCAGCGCGCCAGCAGCCCGTACAGCTGCGCCTCGTCGACGACCGGGCCGAACAGGACGGTCTGCCCGGCCATCACCACATGACCGAGCTCAGGGAAAGCCTCGGTCAGGGTTTCCGACAGATGTCCGTCGACGCGGATCTCGTAGCGCATGAGCTGCTCCCGCGGGCGACCTGGAAGACAGTGGAAGACAGGTGCACGGCCTCCTTTCTGCGATCGTCCGCCGCGGCGTGCCGTCGGGCCTCACCCGGTACAGGTGACCTGCCTCAGTACTTCAGAACGATCTTGAACGCGACGATCAGCAGGCCGAGCAGCAGGTTGACCGAGGCGGTGGCGGTCACGAGACGCCAGGAGGCACCGGCATGGCGTGCCGCGGCCACGGACCAGCCCACCTGCCCGGCCACGGCGACGGAGACCGCCAGCCAGAGGGCACCCCGCACGTCCAGGCCCAGGAGCGGGCTGACGGCCACCGCGGCGGCCGGCGGGACGGCGGCCTTGACGATCGGCCACTCGTCACGGCACACGTGCAGCACGGTCCGGCGGTCCAGGGGCCGCCGCGCCAGACGTGCCCCGAACAGCTGGGCGTGGACGTGCGCGATCCAGAACACCACGCCGGTGACCAGCAACAGCAGCACCAGCTCCACGCGCGGGAAGTCGCCCAGTGTGCCGGCGCCGACCACCACGGAGGCCGCGAGCAGGGAACCGTAGACGCCACCCGTGTAGTCCCCGTGCGCACGGCGCGCGGCGCGGCCCGCGGCCCGGCGTGCAGGTGGGCGGGCCGGGCTCATCCCGTGGATCCGATCGCTCCGGCCGGGGCATCGGCGTCCGGCCGCCGCGGCCCACCGGCCCGGCCGCTCGGCAGGTGCGGTGTGACCAGGAAACTGGCGAGGGCGACGCCACCGGTGGCGAGGATCGCCGCCTTGAGGCCGGCGAGCTGCGCCGAGGCGTACGAGTCCGTGACGGCGTCGACCTCGGACGGCGGCAGCCCGGCACGCTCGGCCGCCGAGCGCACCTGACCGGTGGTGACGAAGGAGATACCGGACTCAAGAGCGACCCCGACCGTGTGGCGGGTCTCCTCGGACAGTTGCGGGTTGCCTTCCACCTGTGTGGTGAAGGCATGGGCCAGCGCACCGATGAGGACCGACCCGATGAGTGCGGTGCCCAGCGCCGAGCCCAGGTTCTGTGCCGTGAACTGGAGCCCGCCGACCTCGCTGCGTTCCTTCTCGGCGGCGCTGGACTGGACGACGTTGCCGAGTTGCGAGGCGAGCAGGCCGATGCCCACGCCCAGCACGGCCATCGCGCCCGCGAACTGCGCGTCGTTGATGACCGGGTCGATGGCGGTCAGCAGCCACGCGATGGCCGCCGCGAGGACCAGCAGGGCCAGCCGGACCACCCGGCGCGGCCCCACCACGCGCCCCAGTGAGGATCCGCACATCGAGGTCACGAGCATGGTGATGGACACGGGGAGCAGGCGCAGCCCCGTCTCGAAGGCGTCGAAGCCCTGCACGACCTGCAGGTACAGCGGGACGGCGAAGAACAGCCCCAGCAGGATGAGGTTCTGTCCCAGCAGTGTCAGCAGACCGGAGCGCAGCGCGGGCCGCCCCAGCAGGGACAGGTCCACGAGGGGGTCGGCGCCCCGGCGGTCACGCCGCCGCTCCCAGTGGCCGAAGACGGCCAGGACGGCCACCCCGGCGCCGACGACGAACAGCGTCGGGGCGAAGCCGAAGACGGTGAAGGGAGGGTTGCGCGGCTGCAGCCACCCCCAGGTGCTGCTCTGCAGCACCCCGAGCACACCGAGCGCCAGTCCGGCCGCCGAGAGCGCGGCACCGACGCCGTCCAGCCGGGGGCGCGGGCCGGTCGGGGGAGTCTTCGGGATCACCCGGCGGCAGAGCAGGACGGCCACGACGACCACGACCTCGCCCGCGAACACCAGCCGCCAGGTGAGGTACGTCGTCACCCAGCCGCCCAGCAGCGGGCCGACCGCGATCCCCGCTCCGGCGAGCCCGCCGATGACGCCGTAGGCGACGGCCCGGTCCCGCCCGCGGTACGACTCCGCGACGAGGGCGGCCATGGCCGGCAGTACCAGGGCGGCGCCGAGCCCCTCGATGACGGACCAGCCCAGCGCGAGGACCCAGACGGTGGGTGCCGCGGCGGTCAGGGCTGATCCGGTGCCGTAGACGACCAGCCCGAGGAGGAACACGCGGCGGCGTCCCAGGATGTCCCCGAACCTGCCGCCGATGAGCATGAACGCGGCCATGACCAGCGCGTACAGCGTGATGACCGCCTGGATGGCGGTGACCTCCGTGTCGAAGTCGTGGACCAGCCGCGTGATGGAGACGTTCATGACGGAGGTGTCCAGGACCATCAGGAACTGGGCCGTACCCAGGACGATCAGAGCCCGCCAGTGCTTCACGGTGTCCACCTCGCCGAGTCGGCCCGGGACGGCGCCGGAGTCAGCCGGGCAGTCGCCGGGCGCGCGCCCAGCCGCCACCTCCCATCGCAGCCGAGGCCCCCGTCCCGCGCCTCACCCGCCGCGGGGGAGGGAACGGCCACGGGGCGGCCGGGCCACCGGGGTACGCCCGCCAAGGGCTACTTGCGGACATGCGCTGCCCAGCGTGCGTGCCCCGGCGTACGTGCGTCGACGTACGTGCCCGACGGGCGCTCGCCGTCGCGTTCGCTGTCTCCCGCTCACAGCAAGCCGAGGTCTCGTGCCCGGCGTACCGCGTCGCCCCGGCGGTTCACCGCCAGTTTTCGGTAGACGCTCTTGAGGTGGGTCTTCACCGTGTTCACCGACACGTAGAGGTCGGCGGCGATCTCCTCCGTCGACATCATGCGGGCCAGCCGCTCCAGCACGTCGCGTTCCCGGCCGCTCAGCTCCGCGGCGACGAGCGGTGAGGGCCCCGCCTCGGGCCGGGGCGGATCGTCGCTGCGGGCGGGACCGGAGGTGAGCCAGCCCGCGGCCAGCTCGTGGAGCGGTGCCGTGGCCAGGAGCGGCCTGATCCACGGCAGGGCGTCGAGGAACGGGCGCCGCAGCCGCTCGCGCCGCGCGTCGAGGAGCGCGTGCTCGACGAGCCTTCGGGCGGTGGCGGTGTCTCCCGCCTCCTCGGCGGCCCGAGCCCGCACCAGCGCCGCCCGGACGGTCACCGCCGGACCGGTACGGCCCCCGGTGCGGACGCCGTCCAGCAGGTCGATCGCCGCAACGGCACGACCCGCGGCGAGTTGTATCCGCGCGGCCTCCACGGCAAACGCCGGCTGGTCGGCGGACACACCCCGGAGCACCTCGGCCGCCTCCTCGGGCCGGCCTTCGGCCAGGTGGGCGGCGGAGGCGACCAGTGCCTCGTGGCTCGCCGCCCAGGGTGAGGCCACCGCGGCGGAGACGGCCGGGTCCGCCGCCTCGGCCGCGGCGCCCGCATGGCCCCGGACCAGCAGGAGCCGGGCCGTGACGATGGCCCGTCCCGCCGCGGTCACCGGGTCCTGCATGGCGCGGTGGAGCCGGTCCGTCTCGTCGAGGAGGGCCTGGGCCCGGTCCAGTTCGTCGCGGTCGACGGCCACGGCCGCCAGGACCAGCCGTACGAGGCCGGAGCCGCACGGCGGGGGCAGGCTGAACCGTTCCGCCTCGGACACCGCCGCCAGGGCCTTGCGCTCCGCCCTGCCGAGCCAGCCGTTCAGGTAGTCGATCAGCGCCAGGTGCCCCATCGCCTCCTCCCGGGGGAGCACGGTGGAGGCGTCACCGGGAGCGCCGGCCACCGCGGTCAGGGCGGCGCGGGCATCCTCGAAGCGCCCGGCCCACAGGCGGGTGGAGCCCAGATGGGTCAGCAGGAGCGCGGTGAGTTCGGGATGCTTGTCGAGGAGGTGCGCGGGCACCTCCTCCCGCAGTTCGCCCGCGGCCCTGGCGGCCCTCTCGGCCCGTACGGGAGAACCGGTCAGCCGTGCGGCCAGCGCCTCCAGCAGCGCACAGCTCAGCAGGGCGGCCGCCACCTCGGACGCGTCGGGCACGTCGGCGTTCAGGCCCTCCTCGGCGTGGTGCAGATGGGCGAGGCCGTGGTCGAGGTCGCATCTGGACAGGTCGCGGGCGGCCCGGACGAGGTGCGCCGCGGGGGACGTGGCCTCGGGCCCCATCCGGGAGAACAACTGGTCCAGGTCCTCGGAGCGCAGACCGGTGAAGAGCTGTCCGATCGCCAGGTCGTCGACGAGGGCCCCGGCGGTGAAACCCCAGTCGCCCGCGGCGGCACCGTGGGCGAGGGTCTCCGGCAGGAACCCGGAGGAACGCAGCCACCGCGCCGCCCGCCGGTGGAGCTCCGGCTCCAGCCCCGGCAGGCGTACACGCAGATGGGCCCGGAGTATCTCCCCGAACAGTGGATGGAGCCGGTACCACGAGTGCCCGAGATCCTCGACGAACGCGTTCGCGCGGTGCAGTCCGACGAGCAGGCGCTCGGCGTCGGTGCGCCGGGTCAGCGCGTTCGCGAGATCGGGGCAGAAGCGCTCCAGGACGCTGACGCGCAGCAGGAGGTCCTGCGTCTCCTCCGGCTGCCGCATGAGCACCTCGGCCAGCAGGAAGTCCGCGACCGCGCTCCGGTCCGCCTCGAACTCCTTCAGATAGACCTCCGGGTCGGCGCTCTCCCGCGCGGCCAGGGCACACAGCCGCAGGCCGGCGGCCCAGCCCCGGGTACGGTCCACCAGGGCGCGGGCGGCGGGGACCGGAATGCTCAGACCGTGCAGCTCCAGCAGCGCGACGGCC
Organism: Streptomyces acidicola; assembly: GCF_009377235.1. GTDB lineage: Bacteria > Actinomycetota > Actinomycetes > Streptomycetales > Streptomycetaceae > Streptomyces > Streptomyces acidicola. The sequence continues at coordinate 1,468 of NZ_VMNX01000173.1, read as the reverse complement.
TCCTCGGGGGTGAAGGCCAGCTCCGCCGCGCGGATCTCCGTCAGCTGGCCGGCCGCCCGGTAGCGGTGCAGCGGCAGCAGGGGTTCGGTACGGGTGACGAGGACCAGACGCATGCCCTGCCCGGCGTGGTGCAGGACGAACTCCAGTTGCTCCGCGATCTCGGGGGCGGTCACGCGGTCGTACTCGTCGAGCACCACGACCACGGGCTCGTCACGACCGCTCAGCTCGGCCGCGAGCGCCGCCAGCAGCCTGCCGTCCACCCGGCTCGGGTCCGCCGGGAACCCGACCGCGCCGGACGCCGGCACACCTCGGGAGCGCAGGGCCTGGAGTACGTACGCCCAGAACACCCCGGGACTGCGGTCCCCCGCCTCGACGGTGAGCCAGGCGACCGGCTCCTCCCGGCCGGCGGCCCAGTCGGCGACCAGCAGGGTCTTTCCCACGCCGGCCGCTCCGTTGACCAGCGTCAGGGGCGTCCGGAGAGCCTGGTCGAGATGCCGGACGAGCCGCTGCCGCCGCAGGAACGTGCCGGGCCTCGTCGGCAGCACGAACCGGGTACGCAGAAACGGATCACCCAGCGGATCGGCGTACGGGTCGGGGTACGGATCGGCGTACGGGGCGGTCGGAACGGCCGGAACAGCGGGTGCAGGCGGAACAGCGGGTGCAGGCGGAACCACCGGTACAGCCGAAGCAGCCGGTACAGCCGAAGCAGCCGGTACAGCCGAAACAGCGGGTACAGCCGGATCAGCCGGAACGGTCGGTCCCGGAGCCCTCTCGTCGGACTCGGCCACAGCGCTCATCACCACCGTCCACTCAAGGTCGGACCATGGGCGCGCTCTCCCTCTCAGCATCCCAGCCTTCCGGCACATCCGCGCGGCACAGCGCCCCGCACCCCCGCTCACCAGCCCGTTTACGCCACCGCTGGTGCGCGGGGGGTGTCCTACGGGCCGCCTCAGGTGCGGGCCTCGGCGGTGACCTTCAGGTCGCGCAGCCAGGCTTCGAGGCCTGCTCCGAGTGCCGCGGTCGCGGTGGGGACGTCCGCTTCGACCTGGGCGCCCGTCCAGGTTTCCTCGGTGTGGACGCGGACGCCGCCCTTGACCTTCTCGAAGGTCCACAGATGAACCCCCTCGTCGATGCGCAGCCCTTCGCCGAGCGCGGGTCCGCTCCACAGGATGCAGTGACCTCGCTGGAGCTGCCGCACGGTGGAGGTGATCTCCAGGGTGGTGGCAGGGGTCGTGGGCGTGGCGGGCGCCGGGGTCGTCCACCGGAACCGCGAACTCTTCCGGAACGGGCCGTGGTCGAGCCGCTCCATGGTGAGCACGGGCGGCTGCCAGGACGGCCAGTTCTCCACGTCGGTCTGCAGCTTCCAGACGGTGCTCAACGGAGCTTTGATCACGATGTCGGACTGGTAGCGGATGCGGGCGTCGGGATCGACACCTTCCCCTCGGCATGTGGACGGACCGCTGTGGTG
>NZ_VMNX01000172.1 GCF_009377235.1 Streptomyces acidicola | reverse complement strand
GTTCAGAAGGTCGGCGGTGGGGGCGGGCAAAGGTTCGGCTGCGTGCGTGCCGTCCTTCTGCTCGGGGATCGATTCGGTGCTTCGTGTGTGGGGACGGGTGCGCCCGTCGGGCAGGGGGGTCGCGGTCAAGGGGTCCTCGTGAAGTTTCGGGTGCGTACGCGATGTGTTCATCCCAAGGCGTCGTCACGCAGATTCATGCGGGGACGAGGGCGCTCGGTGAAGCGATGGACGAAGGGATGGAGGAATGGATGGAGGAATGGATGGAGACGGGGGTGGAGGCAGGGGTGCTGGCACGGATGGGCGAAGGCGATGAGCATGTGGCACTGAGGCGTGTTGTGTGCCCGGGACTCGCCGAGCGAGTCGTGCGGCGGGCTCAGTGCCTCCACCGGCGCCGGCGCTCACCGCGGTCCGCCTCCACCTCGCTCGCCGCATCCCTGCGCCACCGCCCGCACGATCAGCCCTCGTCGCAGGCACTCCCGCTGGACCTCGGCGGCCAGTTCGGGCGCTGCGGGCAAGGGGTCATGAGGCGGGGCCGGACTGCCGGCTGCGTCAAGGCGATCGTCACGGCGATCAAGGCCTGCGTCACCGGTGAGGTGGGCGGCCCGAGGGGTGTCTTCGGTGCGTTCCGGTGTGCCCTCCGGGTCCACCAGTTCGACACCAATCATCAGGCCCCGGCCGCAAACGTCTCCGATACAGGCGAACTCGGCGGCCAGGGAGGGGAGTTCGGTGAGCACGCGGGTGCCCAGGGGCTCGGCGTGTTCGGCGAGGTGGTTCTCGCGGACGTAGGCGAGGGTGCCCGCACCGGACAGGCAGTCGAGGTAGCGGCGCCCGTCGGCACCCTCGATCGTCAGCCCACGAGCCCGGACGGGGGCGATCGGCAGGGCGCGTGCGTAGGTGCGCGACGCGGACTCGCGAGCCGACTGCCGCCGCAGGATCCCCTCGTGCGCCGCGCGCGCCCCCTCGGCCGCACGCCCCACAGACTCGGTCACAGCCACGACGGTTCCTCCGCTCCCCAGAGGCGAGTTGGCCGAGGGCTCCGGTCAACGGCAGGCCCCGCACGTACCAACGACGCGACCCGCGTGGGGAAGCGGGTGCGGCCCAGATCGGTGCGGATGAAGATCCGTCGCCATATGAGGGAAGGGTTGCTGCCGAGTTGGGGAGGGGCCGCCCGTGTTGCGGAAGATCCGTGCATTCGCGGAGCCGTGCCCCGGCGGCGAAGATCAACGCCGTGACGGAACCGTTGCGGTTCTGTCGGGTGTCCCCGACAGCGACCGCATAGTGTGTAGTGCCGTTCAGTGACGCCGCGACGATCGCGGCCGGCCGGTGTCGGCGGTTCCGTACCGAGGGGGCGAACATCGGCGGATCCGGACCAAGCCGGCGGGCGGCGGCGTACGGAGAGAATGACGTACGCGAACGTACGCGACCGCTCCGGCGGCACAGAGTTGTCAAACGCCCCAGGGGGAGTTCAGACCATGCGACCCATACGCCCGTTCCTCACCGCTCGCCGAGTCAGGGGTGGGCGCCGCACATCCTTCCCCACGCTGGCTGCCGTTGGCCTCGCCACGGCTCTCGCACTGACCGTCACCGCCTGCGGCACGGGCGACGACGGGGCGAACGCCGACGTGTCCGCGTCCCAGGGCTCCTCGGACGGCAACGGCAAGATCCAGATCCCGGACGACATCCGGGACAAGCTCAAAGAGCACGGGATCGACATCGACAAGTGGAAGAACGGCGCCTGGAAGAACTGGGACAAGGACGACTGGCTGCGCGAGGCCGAGGACTTCGTCAACCCGATCATCAAGGACCTGTGGGACCCGGACCGGATGCGGGAGGCTCAGGAGCCGGAGAAGGAGGTCGACGAGAGCGACCTCTCCGGTGACCAGGGCGTCACCGACCCGACGCCGGCGGCCGTGAGGGCGCAGGCCGTGCCGACGGGCTACCACGACAACGTGCCCGAGGCGGGCAAGGTGTTCTTCGACGGACCCGAGGGCACGATGGTCTGCTCGGCGACCGTGGTCGAGGACCCGGCCAACCCCGGCAAGTCGAACCTTGTGTGGACCGCGGGCCACTGCGTGCACGCCGGCAAGTCGGGCGGCTGGTACCGCAACATCGCCTTCGTACCGTCCTACAACGACAGCGGGATGACGGCGACGGAGCTCGAAGGCGCCACCAAGGAGGAGGTTGCTCCGTACGGCGTCTGGTGGGGCGACGGGGCGCGGACCTCGGACCAGTGGATCGAGCAGGGCGGCAGGACGGGCGGTGACGGCGCGTCGTACGACTTCGCGGTCATCCATGTGACACCCGAGGAGGGTGACGACGGCAAGTCCCTGGAGGAGACTGTTGGTTCGGCGCTCCCGGTGGACTTCAACGCGCCCGCGGTTCCGCAGGTGAGGAGCATCACGGCGACGGGTTACCCGGCGGCGGCGCCGTTCGACGGCGAGACGATGTACCAGTGCACGGACAAGCCGGGCCGGCTCTCGCTCCTGAAGTCCGACCCCACGATGTACCGCATCGGCTGCACGATGACCGGCGGTTCGTCCGGCGGCGGCTGGGTGGCGACCGGCGCGGACGGCAGGCCCGCGCTCGTATCCAACACCTCGATCGGCCCGGTGAACGCCGGCTGGCTGGCGGGCCCGCGGCTGGGCGGGGTCGCCAAGGACGTGTACGAAGAGGTGAGCCGGAAGTTCGCCGGTCAGTGACGACTCGGTGACCGACGACCGCGTGCTGTTCGTCGGGGGCCGGGTGCCCGGCCCCCGACGATCGGCCGTCGACCACCGACGAACACACGGCCGGTGACCGCCAACGGACAACCCACGGCGGACACCGGACGGCCGGAGAGAGACAGCGGACAGCCAGAGAGTCAGACAGCGGTCGGTTCGGGGGACAGTCAGCGGTCGGGCGGGGCGCAGGCCGCAGAAATCTTCACCGGCCGCTCGCCGGTCGTCCTCAGACGCCTGGGCATAGTGGGCGTGCCATTTGGAAGTTCCCACGGGGGTCAAGCACCATGCGTTCCACACCACGGCGGCACCGCCTGCTCGCCGCCGCCGGACTCGTCGCCGCTCTGGCGCTCACCGCGACCGCCTGCGGGTCGGGCGACAACAGCGCGAGCGACAAGCCCGACGCCACCGCCTCCCCGGCTGCCGACGCCACCGGTGACAAGGGCGGCAGCCTCGCCGACGCCCTCGCCGACAAGCTCAAGGAGCACGGCATCGATGTCGACGACTGGAAGGACGGCGGATGGAAGAACTGGGAGAAGGACCAGTGGCTCACTGAGGCCAAGGACTTCGTCAACCCGGTGATCGACGAGCTCTGGAAGCCCGAGCGGATGCAGTCCGCCGAGGAGGCCAACAAGACGATCTCGGCGAAGGACGCCTCCGCCGACCACGGCATAAGCGACCCGGAGCCGGCGCCGGTCGAGGCCACGCCCGAGAAGACCCCGTACCACCAGAGCGCCGCGCCGGTCGGCAAGGTCTTCTTCGACTCCCCCGAGGGCTCTAAGGTCTGTTCGGGCACGGTGGTCAAGGACGCGAATCACCCGGGCAGGTCCAACCTCGTCTGGACGGCGGGCCACTGCGTGCACGCGGGCGGCAGCGGCGGCTGGTACCGCAACATCGTCTTCGTCCCGGCCTACAACGACCTGGGCAAGTCCGAGTCCGACCTGTCGAACGCCTCTCCCCAAGAGATCGCCCCGTTCGGTCCGTGGTGGGCAGACTGGGCCGCGACTTCGGACGAGTGGATCTCGGGCGGATCGGAGACGGGCGGCGCGGGTGCCGCGTACGACTACGCGATCCTGCACGTGAAGCCTGAGGCGGGCGACAAGTCCCTGGAGGAGACGGTCGGCTCGGCCCTGGACGTGGACTTCTCCACGCCGTCCGCGTCCGAGGCCGGCTCCATGGGCGCGTGGGGCTACCCGGCGGCGGCGCCGTACAACGGCCTCAAGATGTTCAAGTGCCTCGACCGGCCCGGCCGTCTCTCGCTGGACTCCGCCCTGCCGACGATGTACCGCATCGGCTGCACCATGACCGGTGGTTCGTCCGGGGGCGGCTGGTTCCGCGTCGTCGGCGGGGAGACCAAGCTGGTGTCGAACACGTCGATCGGCCCGTCCGACAACACCTGGCTCGCCGGACCCCAACTCGGCCGGGGTGCCCAGCAGTTGTACGACATGATGAGCACCCGGTACGGCGGGCAGTAGCCGTCGGCCGTACGCACGACGCGTGACACGGACGAAGGCCGCCCCTCACGCGGGGGCGGGCCTTCGCTCGTTGTGCGTACCGCACGTCAGGCGGCTTGCGTACCGGTGTCAGGCGTTGTGCGTACCGTTGTCAGGCGTTGTGCGTGCCGTTGTCAGGCCAGCGGTGCCGGTGCGTACGGTGTCAGCTCCGCCGCCAGTTCCTCGTGGACCCGCGCCTTGAGCAGGGTGCCCTCCGGGGTGTGCTCCTCGGAGATCACCTCGCCCTCGGTGTGGGCGCGGGCGACCAGCTTGCCCAGCGTGTACGGCACGAGCGCCTCGATCTCGACCGAGGGACGGGGCAGCTCGTTGTCGATCAGCGCGAGCAGCTCGTCGATGCCCCGGCCGGTGCGGGCCGATACCGCGATGGCGCGCTTCTCGATCCGCAGCAGCCGCTGAAGCGTCAGCGGGTCGGCCGCGTCCGCCTTGTTGACCACGACGATCTCGGGCACGTCGGTGGCGCCGACATCCCTGATCACCTCGCGCACGGCGGCCAGCTGCTCCTCCGGCGCCGGGTGCGAACCGTCCACCACGTGCAGGATCAGGTCGGAGTCGCCGACCTCCTCCATCGTGGAGCGGAACGCCTCGACCAGGTGATGCGGCAGGTGGCGCACAAACCCGACGGTGTCCGCCAGGGTGTACAGCCGCCCGCCCGGGGTCTCGGCCCGGCGCACGGTCGGGTCGAGGGTCGCGAACAGCGAGTTCTCGACCAGGACGCCCGCGCCCGTCAGGCGGTTGAGCAGCGAGGACTTACCCGCGTTGGTGTAGCCGGCGATGGCGACCGACGGCACCTTGTGGCGCTTGCGCTCCTTGCGCTTGATCTCGCGGCCGGTCTTCATCTCCGCGATCTCCCGGCGCATCTTCGCCATCTTCTCGCGGATACGGCGCCGGTCCGTCTCGATCTTGGTCTCACCGGGGCCACGGGTGGCCAGGCCTCCGCCCTTGCCGCCGCCCATCTGCCGTGACAGCGACTGACCCCAGCCTCGGAGCCTCGGCAGCATGTACTGCATCTGCGCGAGCGCGACCTGCGCCTTGCCCTCTCGGGACTTGGCGTGCTGGGCGAAGATGTCGAGGATCAGGGCCGTGCGGTCGATGACCTTGACCTTGACGACGTCCTCGAGGTGGATGAGCTGGCCCGGGCTGAGCTCACCGTCGCAGATGACGGTGTCGGCGCCCGACTCCAGGACGACGTCCCGCAGCTCGTCGGCCTTGCCTGAGCCGATGTACGTGGCCGCGTCCGGCTTGTCGCGGCGCTGGATCACACCGTCGAGCACCAGCGCGCCCGCGGTCTCCGCGAGGGCGGCCAGCTCGGCCAGCGAGTTCTCCGCGTCCTGCACCGTTCCCGAGGTCCAGACGCCGACGAGGACGACGCGCTCCAGGCGGAGCTGGCGGTACTCGACCTCGGTGACGTCTTCGAGCTCGGTGGAGAGTCCCACGACACGGCGTAGAGCCGCGCGCTCGGAGCGGTCGAACTGGTCACCGTCCCGATCTCCGTCGATCTCGTGGCTCCAGGCGACGTCCTCTTCCATCAGGGCATCGGCCCGAAGACCTTCGGTGTAGTTCTGCGCGAGGGCGCGCTGCGCGGCCTGGGAAGGGGAAGAAGAGGAGGTCATTGGATCCTTACGTCGATGGGAAACGGATGCGGCGACGGGCTTTCCGCCGATGACGGCGATCCTTCCGCCAGTGACAGCCGTCCAGTCGTCCTCACTGGCGGCACTCCGTCGCTGACGACAGTCTTTCCGTCACTGGCAACGCGTCTCCGTCACTGGTCACGGGTCTTCCGTCACTTGCGATGTACCCGTTCCGTCACTGTGGACAACGTCCGAGTACCCCCGGAGATTCCCGGGGCCCGCCCCTAGGGGCCGGGCCGCGTCGCCGACGGACACGATGGTCGCACGACACGGCTCGTCTCGTCACCCGGGTTATTCCCGTTCCGTTTTGTGTGGTGTTTTCTGTGATGCCTTCCGTGCGGGCTCGGGCTTCCAGTCCGGGTGGCCCGGCATCGGCGGGGTCTTCGTCCCGTAGAGCCAGGCACGGAAGAACCCGCTCAGATCGCGTCCGGCGACGCGGGACGCGAGGTCCTGGAAGTCGCGCGTGCCGGCGGCCCCGTCGCGGTGGACACGCACCCAGGAGCGTTCCAGGTTGTCGAAGGCGGGGCGGCCGATCTCCTGGCGGAGGGCGTAGAGGAAGAGCGCGGCCCCGTCGTAGACGACGGGGCGGAAAATGCTGATCTTCCGGCCCGGCTTGGGTTCCTTGGGCATCGCCGGGGGGCCTCCGTCGGTCCGCCAGCGGTCGGAGGTGGCGTAGGCCGCCTTCATACGGGCCTCCAGGGACTTGCCGGACTTCTCGTCCGCGTACAGGGCCTCGTACCAGGTGGCGTGTCCCTCGTTGAGCCACAGGTCGGACCAGGTGCGCGGGCTGACGCTGTTGCCGAACCACTGGTGGGCCAGCTCGTGCACCATGATCGACTCGACGTACCACTGCGGGTACTCGGACCGGGTGAAGAGCTCTCTCTCGAAGAGAGAGAGCGTTTGTGTCTCCAGTTCGTAGCCGGTCCGCGTGTCCGCGATCAGCAGGCCGTACGTCTCGAAGGGGTACGCGCCGGCTTTCCGCTCCATCCAGGCGATCTGGGCGGGTGTCTTCGCGAGCCACGGTTCCAGCGTTTTGCGGTCCTTCGTGGGAACCACGTCGCGCACGGGCAGGCCGTGCGGTCCGGTGCGGCGCAGGACCGTGGAGCGGCCGATGGAGACCTGGGCGAGTTCGGTCGCCATGGGGTGCTGGGTGCGATACGTCCAGGTCGTGGCCTTGGGGCCGCGGTGCACGCCCACCGGCAGACCGTTGGCCACAGCCGTGTGCCCCTGGGGCGCGGTGACCCGAATGGTGAAAAGGGCCTTGTCGGAGGGGTGGTCGTTGCACGGGAACACCAGGTGCGCGGCGTCGGCCTGGTTGGCCATCGCAAGACCGTCCGCGGTGCGCACCCAGCCGCCGTCCGTGCCCTCTGCGTACACGGGGTCACTGGTGTGGCGCACGGTGATCCGAAGCGGGCTGCCCCCGGGGAGCGGTGCGCGCGGGGTGAGGACCAGGTCCTCGCCCGCGCTGGTGAAGGCGGCGGGCGCGCCGTTGACCTCCACGGACCGCACCGTCCCGTGGGCGAAGTCGAGGTTGACGTGTTTCAGGGGTGCGGTCGTCCGGGCGTCGATGGTGGTGACGGCCGAGAGCGGTTCGCGATTGGTGCCCGAGTAGGTGAAGGCAAGGTCGTACGACCGGACGTCGTACCCCGGGTTGCCGAGGTAGGGGAAGAGGCGGTCGCCCACGCCGAGGGGCACGGCCGGCGAGGGGACGCCTGCGGCGATCAGGCAGACGGAGACGGCGGAGGTGAGCAGCGCCGCCTTGACGCGACGGGCCCTGGGACGGGCGGTGAGCAGCATGCACCACCGCTACCAGCGCCCCTGCTCCCCCACAGCGACGGCGCGCGGCGGGCCCACTCGAACGGCGGGCCCCTCTGGCCTGCGCTACTGCGTGACCGGAGCCTGGTGCTGGGTACGGCCCACGTCGTACACGCCCGCGACGTTCCGCATCGCGCGCATCAGTGCGGGGAGGTGGGCGGCGTCCGGAAGTTGGAGGGTGTAGGTGTGGCGGACGCGTTGCTGTGCCGGAGGTTCGACGATGGCGGAGACGATCGCGACGCCCTCCAGGGCGATGGCCTCGGTGAGGTCGGCCAACAGGTGGGGCCGCTGGAAGGACTCGGCGACCAGCGTCACACGGCACTCGGTGGTGTCACCCCAGCGCACACCGACCTCCGCGCGCCCCGCGCTCTTCATCTGCTCCACTCCGGCGCACTCCACACGGTGGACGGTGACCACTCCCCCGCGTACGGCGAAGCCGGTGACCTCGTCGGGCGGTACGGGCGTGCAGCAACCCGCGAGCCGTACGCTCGCGCCGGGCTGGTCCACGGCGACAGTGGAGGAGGCGGAGCGTGCGGCGGAGGCGTCGGCCTCGGGACGGACGGACGGTGCGTCGGCGTTCGAGCGGGCAGAGAGCTCGTGGAAAGCGGAGGCACCCGCGCCACCAGCAGCATCCGCATCAGCACCCCCGCCCCCACTCGCACCCGCACCCGCACCCGCAGGCCTGCCTTCCCCGGCAGAGCCGCCCTCACCGGCGGAGGCGTCGGCCGGCGACGGATGGGCCGCCAGCCAACGCTGGATGGCGATGCGTGCGCCGGGAGTTCGGGCGTGCTCCAGCCACTCCCGGGAGGGCTCGGAGGCCGGGTCCTGGCCCATGAGGAGCTGGACGCTGTCGCCGTCCTTCAGGACCGTACTCAGCGTCGCCAGACGGCCGTTGACACGGGCGCCGATACAGGCGTGCGCGTCGTCGCCGTACTGGGCGTACGCGGCGTCCACGCAGCTCGCGCCCTCGGGGAGCCCCAGCGTGCCCCCGTCGGGCCGGAAGACGGTGATCTCGCGGTCCTGGGCGAGGTCCTCGCGGAGCGTGGACCAGAAGATGTCGGTGTCCGGGGCCGCCTCCTGCCAGTCGAGGAGTCGGGAGAGCCAGCCGGGGCGCGTGGGGTCGGCGCGCTCGCCGTCACCGCCGACCGGCCCGGCGTCGCTCCGCTCCCCATCGGTCTGCACACCCGCGCTCTGCTGGCCGCCGGCCTGCGAGCCGTCGGTCTGCTCCTCCGTAGGAGGAGCGTAGGGATTGCCGAGCGCGATGACCCCGGCCTCGGCGACCTTGTGCATCTGGTGCGTGCGGATGAGAACTTCGGCGACCTCGCCGTCCGCGCGTGCGACAGCCGTGTGCAACGACTGGTAGAGGTTGAACTTCGGTACGGCGATGAAGTCCTTGAACTCCGAGACGACGGGCGTGAGGCAGGTGTGCAGTTCGCCGAGGACCGCGTAGCAGTCGGCGTCCTCGTTGACGAGGACGAGGAGGCGTCCGAAGTCGGCGCCGCGCAGCGGTCCGCGCTTGCGCGAGACGCGGTGCACGGAGACGAAGTGCCGTGGACGGATGACGACTTCGGCCTGGATGCCGGCCTCGCGCAGCACTCCGCGCACCTCGTCGGCGATCTCGGCGAGCGGGTCGCCGCCGTGCGCCGCGTTGTCGACGATCAGCTCACGGGTGTGCTCGTACTCCTCGGGGTGGAGGATCGCGAAGGCCAGGTCCTCCAGTTCGGTCTTGAGTACCTGGACGCCCAGCCGTTCGGCGAGCGGGATCAGCACGTCCAGGGTCACCTTGGCGATGCGCTCCTGTTTCTCGGGGCGCATCACGCCCAGGGTGCGCATGTTGTGCAGTCGGTCGGCGAGTTTGATCGACATCACGCGGACGTCGTTGCCGGTGGCGACGAGCATCTTGCGGAAGGTCTCGGGTTCGGCGGCGGCCCCGTAGTCGACCTTCTCCAGCTTCGTGACGCCGTCGACGAGGTAGCGGACCTCCTCGCCGAACTCCTCGCCCACCTGATTGAGCGTCACATCCGTGTCTTCGACGGTGTCGTGGAGCAGTGACGCCGTCAAGGTCGTGGTCTCGGCGCCGAGTTCGGCGAGGATCAGGGTTACGGCGAGCGGGTGGGTGATGTAGGGCTCGCCGCTCTTGCGCATCTGGCCGCGGTGCGAGGACTCGGCCAACACATAGGCCCGGCGCAGGGGTTCGAGGTCGGCGTCCGGGTGGTGGGCGCGGTGGGCCTCGGCGACATGGCTGATGGCGTCGGGCAGTCTGTCCCGGGTGGCGGTGCCGAGCAGCGCGGCACGGCCGAGGCGGCGCAGGTCGATGCGGGGGCGCCCCTTCCTGCGGTGTGCCGGCGGCACAGTCGGCTCGTGCGTGCTTCCCCGTTCATGCGCACTTGAGTGTGTGGAAGGGGGCGTCACAGGGGCGGGCGTGAGAGGGTTCGTGGCCTCCGCACTCATGGGCACCTCCGGCTGCGTGGACCGGCGGACGGATACCCCTTGGCGTACGGCGGCTCGGGGTATGGCGTGGTTCCCCCGTCCGTGCCGGTGCTTGATGCTATCGAGCCCACCAGGTGCGATTGACCGCCTCCCCCCGAGCGTGAAACGGATCACTCATTCGAGCGACGCTTCACAGGTTTACGGTTTCGAGCCACCCATAGGGCAGTTGGCCATGGAATCGAACCCGCGCACGCCGCAGAGGGCACGGCATCGCAGCCCCGGGAAGCCCGAGTGCTGCGACACCCAGCCCGATCTCGCGTCAACTCTCCGCGTTTTCCAGCCAGTCCATGTCGATCGATCCCTCGGCGACGATCACGGCGGGGCCCGTCATCTCGATCTCGCCGTCCGGGCGTTCGGTGATGACGAGTGTTCCGCCGGGGACGTCAACGGTGTACGTCGCCGGAGTGCCGGTCACGGCCGGGTCGGTGCCGTCGCGTCGGGCGGCCGCCACGGCGACGGCGCACGCGCCCGTGCCGCACGAGCGGGTCTCGCCGGAGCCGCGCTCGTGCACGCGCATCGCGACGTGGGCCGGACCGCGGTCGACCACGAACTCGACGTTCACTCCGTCCGGGTAGGCGGAGGCCGGGCTGAACGGCGGCGCCGAGTACAGGGTGCCGGCGTGGGCGAGGTCGTCGACGAAGGCCACGGCGTGCGGGTTGCCCATGTTCACGTTGCGCGCGGGCCAGCTGCGCTCACCGACGCTCACGGTGACGTCCCCTTCGGGGAGGCGCGCCCTGCCCATGCCGACGGTGACGTCACCGTCCTTGTCGATGTGCACGGTCTTCACGCCTCCGCGCGTGGCGACCGCGAGGTCCCCCTCGGTGACGTGTCCGGCGCGCTGGAGGTAGCGGGCGAAGACCCGTACGCCGTTGCCGCACATCTCGGCGATCGAGCCGTCGCCGTTGCGGTAGTCCATGAACCACTCCGCCTCGGCCTCCATCGCCTTCGCCTCGGGGTGCGCGGCGGATCGTACGACGTGCAGCAGACCGTCCCCGCCCAGCCCCGCGCGCCGGTCGCACAGGGCGGCCACGGCGGCCGGGGGCAGGTCGATGGCGTTGTCCGGGTCCGGGATGATCACGAAGTCGTTCTCGGTCCCGTGGCCCTTGAGGAAGGCGATCGGCGTGCTCATTCCTCGATCGTACGGTGTGCGTACGACACCGCGTCGCCGCGCGGGGGTCAGCGCAGTCGCGCCACGCGCCACACGGCCAGGGCCACCACCGCGAGCACGATCACCGCGTACCCGAGGACCACCCGCCAGTCGGGGCGGCGTCCGGATCCTCGCTGAGGCAGTCCGGGCCAGGTGGTACCGACGCGGCGGGCGGCCATCATGCCCCAGCCGGCCGCGCAGGAGCAGATCAGCAGGCCGAGCATGGCGACCACGGCGCCGCCGTCGCCGAACTCGAAGGCGAGCGGGAAGGCGAACATCAGCGAGCCCAGCGCGGCCAGGGCGACGATGGGGGCGAGCTGCCAGATCCGTAGCCGGCGCTGGGGGCGGAGCTCGACCTCGACCTCGGGTCCGGGGGACATGTCGTCCGCCTCCGGTCCGTCGTCGGTCACTCCGCCCGGCGACTGCTCGTCCGGGCCGTCCGAGCTCAGGGAGTCCCCGTCCGGGCTCAAGCGGTACCCCTCCAGGGCCTGCTGCTCCCCGTTCTCCGCTGTCTGGTACTCAGCGGTCTCGTACTCTGCGCCTTGTGCGGTGTTGCGAGGGCCGGCCTCCATCGCCACGCGCCCTCCCAACTAGGACTTCACTTGGTCGATCGAAGCTCGATGATGGCACGGTCCCGAAGGGCCGGATGACGGCCGGTGCGTCCCGATGCCATGACGTGATCAGGCTGTGACCGGTCGTTCGACGAACGACAGGGCGAGCTCCGGAAGTTCCGCGTGATCGGCGACACCCCCCTTGAGCCAATGCACACGGGGGTCACGCCTGAACCATGAATCCTGGCGGCGCGCGAAGCGTTTGGTGGCACGCACGGTCTCGGCGCGCGCCTCGTCCTCGGAGCACTCACCGGCGAGCGCCGCGAGAACCTGCTGGTAGCCGAGCGCGCGCGAAGCCGTGCGCCCCTCGCGCAGTCCTTGCGCCGTGAGTGAGCGCACTTCGTCGACGAGTCCGGCGTCCCACATGCGGTCGACCCGGCGGGCGATGCGCTCGTCGAGTTCGGGGCGGGAGACGTCGACACCGATCTGGACCGTGTCGTAGACGGAGTCGTGGCCCGGGAGGTTGGCGGTGAAGGGCTTGCCGGTGATCTCGATGACCTCAAGGGCGCGGACGATGCGGCGACCGTTGCTGGGCAGGATCGCCTCGGCCGCCTCGGGGTCGGCGGCCGCGAGGCGCGCGTGCAGGGCGCCGGAGCCGCGCAGGGTGAGTTCCTCCTCCAGGCGGGCGCGGACCTCGGGGTCGGTGCCGGGGAACTCCAGGTTGTCGACGGCGCCACGGACGTACAGCCCGGAGCCGCCCACCAGGATGGGCCAGCGGCCCTCCTTGAGCAGGGCGTCGATGCGCGTGCGGGCGAGCCGCTGGTACTCGGCGACGCTGGCCGTGACCGTCACGTCCCAGATGTCCAGGAGGTGGTGAGGGACGCCGCCGCGCTCCTCGGGTGTCAGTTTGGCGGTGCCGATGTCCATCCCGCTGTAGAGCTGCATCGAGTCGGCGTTGACGATCTCGCCGCCGAGGCGTTGGGCGAGGAAGACGCCGAGATCGGACTTTCCGGCAGCGGTGGGTCCGACGACGGCGATGACACGGGGGGCGGCGGGTGTGGTGCTCACCGACCCAGTCTCGCAAACCCCCGGGCCCGCCCTCGAACGAGTTACGTGACGGCACCGGGGTGGGGTCGTTCCCTGTTGCGAGGCTCGAACCGCCGGACTCGAGTGCCGGTGACCCGGGCGACGCAATCGGACGCACCGGGCGACGCGGGATTTCCCCCGCACGAGTAACGTTGGAGTGGATATGGGCGTTTTTGCGCGACTTTTCCGGAAGTCGAAGGCTACGGAGGAGGCGTCAACCGCCGAGGCGCAGGCCGACACGCCAACGGCCGGGTCCGAGGCACAAGGGACGGACGAGGCGAAGCGGCCGAAGGAGACCACGAAGTCCGAGGCCACGGAGCCCGAGGCCGAGGCGGGCGAGGTCAAGGCGAGTGAAGCCAAGGCGGAGGATGCCGCGCCGAAAAAGACCGCGCCGGAGAAGCCCGGTGCGGAAGACGACGTGGAGATCCCGAAGCAGCAGACCGCCGAGCAGGCCGCCGACAACGAGGCCGGCGAGAGCGCCCGCACATGACCGCTGCCCCGCGGGAAGGTGAACCATGAGTCTCCTGGATAACGTGAAGTCCAAACTGACCCCGGCCAAGGAAAAGGTCTCGCACCTCGCGCAGAAGCACGGAGACAAGATCGACAAGGTCGAGCGCGGTCTCGACAAGGTCGCGAACGCGGTCGACAAGAAGACCAAGGGCAAGTACAGCGACCGGATCCACTCGGGCACGGGCAGGGCGAAGGGCGCCATGGACCGACTCGCGCACAAGGACAGCGGCACCACCGCACCACCGCCGGACGCGCCGCCACCGCCACCGCCACCGGCTTCCTGAACGCACGGCACGGCACGGCGGACGGCCGCGGAGCTGTCGGGCTCCGCGGCCGTCCGCCGTGCCGTGCCGTGTCATTCGTGCCGTGCCACTTCGTGTCGCGTCGTGTCGGGCGCTGTGGCTACGACCAGGCCGCCACCAGGTAGCCCACCCCGTACGGTGCCTCGTCGTAGAGGAGCGAGCCCGACAGGGGTGTGTTCTCGGCCGCGCCGGCGAGGATCTGCCAGGGGGCGCGGCCGGAGGCCTTGAGTTCGTGGGCCAGGGCGCTGTCCAGGGCCTTGAGGGCCGGGATGTCCGCCGAGCCGAGCGCGCGGGCGACCTCGGCGTCGAAGCCGGCGGCGCGCTCGTCGAGGTAACCGGGTGCCTTGAGGGTGCGGCACGCGCTGGCGTCGCCCATGACGAGCAGGGCCACCCGCTGGTCCGGCGCCGCGAGCTCCCGTCCGGCCCGGACGCACTGCTCGGCCTCCAGCCGTTCCCCGACGCCGAGGCCGGCTACGGGCGCGTCGGCCCAGTCCGTGCGCGTCAGCAGCCAGGCGGCCACGGCCAGGGAGGGCGGAAGCTCGCGCTCAGGGGCCGTGGCGTCCATGGCCGCGGGGTCCGGCCTGCCGCGTCCCAGGCGTACGTCGACGTCCACGCCGAAGCCGCGGAACGAGCCCGGCGTGCCCTCCGGGTACTGTCCACGTCCGGTCTCGTCTGCCGGGCCGACGACCACCAGCCGGTCGGGGCGTGCCGCGGCGAGCACCCCGAGCGCGTCCGCGCACGCGGCCCGCGCGTCGTCCAGTTCTGGCGCGGCGCCCGCGGCGACCTCGGGCACGAGCAGCGGCGGACAGGGGCAGACGGCTGCGGCGACAAGCATGATCCGCAGCGTAGCCGGGGCGCGGCCCGGTGGCTCCTCCCCCCGCGCGGCCTCCGCACGGCCTGGCGTCCGCGCACCGCGACGGTCCGTCACTCCTCGATGAGCCTGCCACTCCTCGACGAGTACGTCACTCCTCGATGAGTACGTCCGTCAGGTCGATGACCGTGACGACGAGCACCACGAGCTTGCCGTCGCTGACCACGTACTCGATGACGAGGTTGCGTGAGAGGGCGATCTCCCGCGCGGTCTCGTCGCCGCTCAGGGGGTGGGAGAGCTTGTGCCGCGGCTCGGTCACCAGGATGGCCAGGCCACGCTCCAGCAGATCCCGCCGTTCGGCGGGCAGGCTGTCACGTGCGCGGGCGGCCCGCTCGGTGAACTCAACGCTGTACGGCACCGCCATGCTCCCTCCCCTCACGCGGTGTGCCGGGCCCTCAGTCGCAGCCGCAGCCACTCGTCGCGGCGGGCAGCGGCTCCGGTACACCGATCTTCGGCAGGCCGAGCATCACCCCGGCCGGCTGTGCGGCGGCCTTCTCGGTGGTGCGCTTCTCCCAGGCGTCGCCCGCGCGCGTACGGCGCACGTCCAGGACTGCGCCCTCGGCGAGCAGGTGGTGCGGGGCCGCGTACGTGATCTCGACCGTGACCACGTCTCCGGGGCGGACCGCCTGGTCGGGCTTGGTGAAGTGCACCAGGCGGTTGTCGGGGGCACGGCCGGAGAGGCGCTGGGTGGCGCCGTCCTTGCGGCCCTCGCCCTCGGCGACCATCAGCTCCAGGGTGCGGCCGACCTGCTTCTTGTTCTCCTCCCAGGAGATCTCCTCCTGGAGGGCGACGAGACGCTCGTAGCGCGCCTGGACGACCTCCTTGGGGATCTGGTTGTCCATGGTGGCCGCGGGGGTGCCGGGGCGCTTGGAGTACTGGAAGGTGAAGGCCTGCGCGAAGCGCGCCTCGCGCACCACGTGGAGGGTCTGCTCGAAGTCCTCCTCGGTCTCGCCGGGGAAGCCGACGATGATGTCCGTGGTGATCGCCGCGTGCGGGATGGCCTCCCGCACCTTGCGGATGATGCCCAGGTAGCGCTCCTGGCGGTAGGAGCGGCGCATCGCCTTGAGGACCGGGTCCGAGCCGGACTGGAGCGGCATGTGCAGCTGCGGCATCACGTTCGGCGTCTCGGCCATGGCCGCGATCACGTCGTCGGTGAAGTCGCGGGGGTGGGGAGAGGTGAAGCGGACACGCTCCAGGCCCTCGATCCCGCCGCACGCCCGCAGCAGCTTGCTGAATGCCTCGCGGTCGCCGATGTCGGAGCCGTACGCGTTGACGTTCTGCCCGAGCAGCGTGATCTCGGAGACGCCCTCGCCGACCAGTGCCTCGATCTCGGCGAGGATGTCGCCGGTCCGGCGGTCCTTCTCCTTGCCGCGCAGGGCCGGGACGATGCAGAAGGTGCAGGTGTTGTTGCAGCCGACGGAGATGGAGACCCACGCCGCGTACGCGCTCTCGCGGCGGGTCGGCAGCGTCGAGGGGAAGGCCTCCAGAGACTCGGCGATCTCGACCTGCGCCTCCTCCTGGACGCGGGCGCGCTCCAGCAGGACGGGCAGCTTGCCGATGTTGTGCGTGCCGAAGACGACGTCCACCCAGGGCGCCCGCTTCACGATGGTGTCGCGGTCCTTCTGCGCCAGACAGCCGCCGACGGCGATCTGCATGCCGGGGCGGCCTGCCTTCTTCGGGGCGAGGCGGCCGAGGTTGCCGTACAGCCTGTTGTCGGCGTTCTCGCGGACGGCGCAGGTGTTGAAGACGACGACGTCCGCGTCGCCGTCCGAGCCCTCGGGTGCGCGCACGTAGCCGGCGTCCTCCAGGAGGCCGGACAAGCGCTCGGAGTCGTGGACGTTCATCTGGCACCCGTAGGTGCGTACTTCGTATGTCTTGACGCCCACTGCCCGGCTCCGGTCGCTGCTGCTCATGCCCTAAGGGTAGGCGCTGCCCGGAGTACACCCGGCCCGTGGCCTCCCGGCCGGCGGCGGGCCCGGCCCGGGCGCGGTCTCGGCCGACGGGTCGTGCCCGTCGGCGCCGCCGTGCCCGGGCCGCCCGGCTGTCAGCGTGGTCGTCCGACCGGCAGCGTGACGGTCGCCGGCCGCAGGCCGGGGGCCCTCGCGGTGAGGGTGAGGCGGCCCGGTCTCTTCGCCGGGCGCAGGATGGCGAGGGCCTTGCCGTGCCAGGTGTGGCGGCGCGGCTGCCGGAAGCTGTCGACGTTGTGTGGGTTGCCGTTGCCGACGCCGGCGAGCTCTCCTGCGCCGGTCACCTCGAACGTCACCTCGAGCGCCGCGTCGGGCACCGGACGGCCTCGCCGGTCGATCACCTCGACGAGCACGTGTGCGAGGTCGTCCCGGCCCGTGGTGAGGTCCGTGACGTCGGGGACGAGCCGCAGCGCTGCAGGGGCGCCCACCGTCGTGAGGGCCGTCCGGCCGATCTCCCTGCCGTTCCGGGTGGCGACGGCCGTCAGCTCGCCGGGTTCGTACGGCACGGTGAAGGTGGCCATGGACCGCTCGGGAGCCGTCGCGGCGCCGCCCGGGACCGCCTTGCCGCCCAGCAGCAGCCGCGCGCTGTCTCCCGGTGTGTAGACGTGCACGGTCATCGGCGTGCCGGGCTCCACGTCCCAGGTCCAGCTCGCCAGCTCGTCGTAGTAGCCCCACCAGAGCGCCACCTGCTCGGTGCCCGGCGGGGTCGGGCGCAACACCATCAGCTCCACGGGGCTGCGGCCGGTCACCGCCGCGCGCCAGTGGCTCTGCGGCTTGCGCTGCCCGATCAGGTCGAAGTCACCGCAGTTCGCCTGGAAGTACGGGTACGGGTAGCCGAAGCCGCCCCAGGTGTGGTGCAGTTCGCGGGAGATCGACCAGCCCGGCATGATGCTCTGGTCGCCGATGGTCTCCGCCGTTCCCACGGGCGGGATCGCCGTCTTGCCGATGCCGGATTCGCCGAGGTAGTCCCAGGCGGCCCAGATCCAGGTCCCGGTGGCCCAGGTGTGCTCGGCGGCGAACGTGATGTCCTGGTGGATCGTCGCCGGGAACGTCTCGTTGTGCGTCATCGCCTTGCCGGGGTGGGCCTCGTGCATCGGGCCGTAGGTCTTGCCGTTGGCGTTGTAGTGGACGTCGCCGACGTCGACGTAGTCCCAGGACGGGTCGTCCGCCGAGTGGGTCGAGCCGCCGCCGAGGGTGATCGGCCGGGTCCTGTCGAGGGAGCGGAGCGCCTGGGCCATCTCGGCTCCCCGGTGGCCGCTGGTGTTGTCGGTGATCTCATTGCCCAGCGACCACATCACCACGCTCGGGTGGTTGCGGTCCCGGAGCACCGTGCCCCTGAGGTCCCGTTCCCACCACTCGGCGAAGTGCACGGAGTAGTCCTGGGGGTTCTTGCCGGTGTCCCAGACGTCGAAGATCTCGTCCATCACCAGCATGCCCAGCCGGTCGCAGGCGTCGAGCAGCGCGGGTGTCGGCGGGTTGTGGGCGGTGCGGATCGAGTTGAAGCCGGCCTCCTTGAGGATCTCCACGCGGCGTTCCTCGGAGCGGTCGAGGGCGACGGCGCCCAGCGGGCCGTGGTCGTGGTGGACGTTGCCGCCCATGATCTCGACCGGCTCTCCGTTGAGCAGGAACCCGGCCTCGCCGTTCCACACCAGTGAGCGGATCCCGAAGGGGGTGGTGACCGTGTCCACGACTCTGCCGCCGACCAGTACGTCCGTGCGCGCGCTGTAGAGGTGCGGCGCGTCCATGGACCACAGCTCGGGCTGCCTGATCGTGAGGTCGAGCCGTGCGGTGGGCGTCGCGCCCGCTGCGAGGTCCTGTGCGGGCTCCTGTGCCGTCGCCACGACACGGCCCCGCGGGTCGCGCACGCCGACGCGCACGGATGCCGCCGAGGGGCGCTCGCCGAGGTTGGCGAGGGACACCTCCACGTGCACCACCGACCGGCGCTCGCCCACCACGGGCGTGCTCACATGGATGCCCCACAGCGGGATCCGCACCGGCCCCGTCGTCGTCAGCCAGGTGTGGCGGTAGATGCCCGAGCCCGAGTACCAGCGGCTGTTGCGGCCGGTGTTGTCGACCCGCACCGCGAGGACGTTGGTCCCCGTGCGCTTCACGTGCGGGGTCAGGTCGTAGGCGAAGGACGTGTAGCCGTAGGGGTGGAAGCCGAGGTGCACGCCGTTGAGCCAGACGTCCGCGTTCTGGTAAACGCCGTCGAACCGCAGCTCGTGGTGGAGGTCGTCGCCGTCGGGGTCCGGCAGCGTGAAGTGCTTGCGGTACCAGCCGATCCCGCCGACCGTGTAGCCGGTCGAGCCCCCGCCCTCGCTGTTCTCGGGGTCGAACGGGCCGATCACCGGAGGCGGGCCGGGCTCGCTCGGCGGCTCCCTGGGGACGAGCAGGGACGGGTCGCTGGTGGCTCCTCCGTCGGGAGCGGGGGCGTGGGGCAGATCCTCGATGCTCCAGTCGTGCGGCAGGTCGAGCGACCGCCACTCGCTGTCGTCGAACTCCGGGTCCTGCGCACCGGTCGCTTCGCCGCGGAAGAAGCGCCACCCCTCGTCGAACGACCGTTCCCTGGGCGGCCTGCCCGCGGGCGGCGACTCGGTGCCGTCCGCGGCGGCCGCAGGGCCGGCGTCGAGCGCCAGCGAACCCATACCCACCGCGCCCAACTGGAGTGCCTGACGCCGCGTCACGCCGTCTGACGGGCCGTGCGATCGCCCGGGTAAGTCGCCGGCGGCGTGCTCCGGCGCATCGCCGCCGTGTCGCTGCTCCCGCATCGCCATGTCTTCCGCCCTCTCAGGAGAGTCAGGGGATTCGATATGCCGAACGTGAAACGAGGTACTGAACCGACATAGACATGACAGGAGT
This sequence comes from Streptomyces acidicola, assembly GCF_009377235.1. Lineage (GTDB taxonomy): Bacteria > Actinomycetota > Actinomycetes > Streptomycetales > Streptomycetaceae > Streptomyces > Streptomyces acidicola. The sequence continues at coordinate 922 of NZ_VMNX01000172.1, read as the reverse complement.
AGACGGGCTCGAAGGTGGCGTCAAGGCACAGAAACCCTCAACTGGCCGTGCGGCGGATGCGCCCGCTGTAGCGCCTCTCCAGTTCCAGGTTGCCCTCGAAGCCGCCGGGCACGTTGGCCGAGACGTACACCGGCGGGCGCTCACCAGCGGCGAGCAGTTGCGCGGCGGCCTCGGCGACGGCCATCTGGACCAGCATCACGCCGGTCAGGGTGGACAGCGCGCAGACGGCGCCGCCGCCCGGGAGTCCGAGGAGCGCGTCGCCGCGCGGGGCGGCGTTGTCCAGGACGACGTCGGCGATGTCGGCGAGCTTGCGGCCACTGGGATGGGAGGCGGGGACGGCGCGCGTGTGGGACAGCGAGGTGACGGCCAGGACGCGGTGCCCCTGGTCCTTGGCGTGCAGTGCCATCTCGACGATCACGTTGTTGACGCCCGAGTTCGACACGATGACGAACAGGTCCCCGGCCTGCGGCGCGGCGAGGTCGTAGAGCCGGGCGGCCACCCCGGACCGGCGCTCCAGCAGGGGGTCGTCCAGCACGCTCGGGTCGTCCCCGCCGTAGAGGACGAGGTCGGCGATGGACAGCCGGTTGGTGGGGACGAGCCCGCCGGCGCGACCCGCGACCTCCAGGACGACGGCCTGGGAGTGCCCGGTGCCGAAGGCCTGGACGACTCCCCCCGAGCGCACACAGTCGGCGATCAGCTCCGCGGCCCGCCGCACCTCGTCGCGGGCGGACACGGCGATGCGGTCGAGAACGGCCAGGCTCGTGCGCGCGAAGCCCTCGGCGCTGACGGAGTCCACAGAGTCGACGGTCACGGGACACTCCCCACCGATGGATTGAACCACCTCAACTACATTTCGTGAATCAATAAATCATATGCCTCGCGTTCTGAGCAACGGAGCGAAGCCCCCTTGCCCCACAAGCCC
>NZ_VMNX01000171.1 GCF_009377235.1 Streptomyces acidicola | reverse complement strand
CCGTTTGCCCCCGTTTTGCCCCCGTTCACGGGAGCCGTCGGCAGCTACTCCGTAGCAATGGCGTTCAGCACGTTCATCCGACCCGCCCGGAACGCCGGGACCAGCGCCGCGAAGAGCCCTACGAACGCGGACCCCAGGAACACCGCCGTGATCGTCGGCCACGGGATGTCCAGGACCTTCAGGCCCTCCAGGGCGAGGAGCTGCTGGGCCGTCGCGCCCCAGCCCATGCCCAGGCCGAGGCCGAGCAGGGCGCCGAAGAGGGCGATCACCACCGACTCCAGGCGGATCATGCGGCGCAGCTGGCGGCGCGAGAGACCGATCGCACGCATCAGGCCGATCTCACGGGTCCGCTCCACCACCGACAGGGCCAGCGTGTTCACGACACCCAGGACCGCGACGATGATCGCCAGGGCCAGCAGACCGTAGATCATGTTCAGGAGCTGGTCGATCTGACCCTTGAGAGCTTCCTTGTAGTCGGTCTGGTCGCGGACCGTGTACTGCGGATAGTCGTCCAGCGCGGCCTTGAGCGACGTGTACGCGGCCGTCTCCTGTCCGTCCTTCGCCGAGGCGAAGAGCAGCTGGTCGAGCGGCATCCTGTCGGCCGGGACGTACTTGGCCATCGTGTCGATGGACGTGTACATCGCGCCCGCGTCGATGACCACGTCACTGCTGGTGATCGCGCGGACCGTCAGCCTGGCCGGGGCACGGCCGTCCTTGAACGCGACCGTGATCGTGGAGCCGAGCCTGATGTCGTGGTCCTTGGCGAACTTCTCGTGGACGGACATCGAGTCCGGCGTGTAGGCGTCCTTGAGGTTCCCGGCGACCGTCTCGGTGCGCAGGTCGGTCGCGTACGTCGGGTCGGCGGCCGTGATCGCGGTGTCCTTGAGCGTCTTGCCGTCGGGCGTGGTGAAGTCGGCCTTAATCCACTTGTACTCGGTGACCCCGGTCAGTTCCTTGGCGGACTTCGCCGCCTTCACGGCCTGCGGCGTGATCAGCTGGCCGCTGTCCGACTGGATGATGAAGTCCGTACCGACCGTCTTGTCCAGCTGGTCCGTCGCCGAGGCCACCATCGAGGAGCCCACCACGGACAGGCACGCGACCAGGGCCAGCCCGATCATGAGCGCGGCGCCGGTCGCACCCGTACGGCGCGGGTTCCGCAGCGCGTTGCGCTCGGCCATCCGCCCGACCGGGCCGAAGATCCGCAGCACCACGGCGCCCAGCACCCGCACCACGGCGCCCGCGAGCACCGGACCGATCACGACGAAGCCGATCAGCGACAGCACCACACCGCCGCCCAGCCACATCGAGCCCTCGCTCGCCTTGTCCGCCTGGGACGCGAGATACAGGCCGTAACCCCCCGCACCCGTCAGCACGAGACCCAGCACGGCCCGTACGGCCCCGGACCTGGCGTCGGCCGGCGCGCCGGAGTCGCGCAGCGCGGCCATCGGGGAGACCTTGCCCGCCCGTCGCGCAGGCAGGTAGGCGGCGAGCACGGTGACCACGATGCCGAGCAGCAGGCCGACCACCGGGGTGGTCCAGGCGATGGTGAGGTCGTCGGTGGACAGGTTCATGCCCGTGGCGCTCATGAGCTTCATCAGGCCGATGGCCAGTCCCACGCCCGCGCCGACACCGAGGACCGAACCGAAGACACCGAGCAGCAGCGCCTCGACGAGCACGGACCGGTTGACCTGGCGTCGCGAGGAGCCTATGGCCCGCATCAGGCCGATCTCACGGGTCCGCTGAGCGACCAGCATCGAGAAGGTGTTGATGATCAGGAAGATGCCGACGAGGAAGGCGATCCCGGCGAAGCCGAGCATGGCGTACTTCATCACGCCCATGAACTCGCCGACGTCCTTGGCGTTGGCATCCGCGACCTCCTTGGCCGTCTGCACCTGGTAGCCGCCGTCCAGCGCCGCGCTGACGTTCTTCTTCAGCTGGGCGTCGCTGAAGCCGGAGGCCGCGGTGACGTTGACGTTGGTGTAGACGCCTTTCTCGCCGAGCAGGGACGCCTGGGCGGTCTTCGTGTCCAGGTAGAAGATCGCGGCACCGGGGTTGGTGACCTGGAACTCGGCGATGCCGGAGATCTTCGCCCGGTGCGTGCCGACGGCCGTGATGACGCCGATCTCGTCGCCGAGCTTCAGGTGGTGCTTGTCGGCGGTGTCCGCGTCGACCATGATCTGCTCCGGCCCGCGCGGTGCCTGCCCGGAGGAGATCTTCATGGTGCGGGCGTCGTTGGCGTTCCAGTTGCCGACGATGGTCGGGGCCCCGCTCGTCGGCGAGAGGCTGTCCTTGTCGCCGTCGACGACGGTCACCGACGTCGAGAACACCGTGCCCTCGGCCGACTTCACGCCGTCCGCCTTGCGCACCTCTCCCAGCACGGACGCGGGCATGACCGGCGGCCTGCCGTTGTCGGACTGGGTCTCACCGGTGTCCGAGGCGCCCTTGGCGCTGACCGTGACGTCGGACGCGGTGGCCGCGAAGAGCTTGTCGAAGGTGGTGCTCATCGTGTCGGTGAACACCAGCGTCCCGCAGACGAAGGCCACCGAGAGCAGGACCGCGACGGCGGACAGCGCCATGCGTCCCTTGTGCGCGAAGAAGTTGCGCATGGAGGTCTTCATGACGGTCATGACGTGCGCCCCCGGGCGTCGAAGTCCTTCATGCGGTCGAGCACGGTGTCGGCGGTCGGCTCGTACATCTCGTCGACGATCCGGCCGTCGGCGAGGTACAGCACCCGGTCCGCGTACGAGGCGGCCACCGGGTCGTGCGTGACCATGACGATGGTCTGCCCGAGTTCGTCGACGGACCGCCGCAGGAAGCCCAGCACCTCGGCACCGGCCCGCGAGTCCAGGTTCCCCGTCGGCTCGTCACCGAAGATGATCTCGGGCCGGGCCGCCAGGGCGCGGGCCACGGCGACGCGCTGCTGCTGGCCGCCCGAGAGCTGGGTGGGCCGGTGCTTGAGCCGGTCGGCGAGCCCGACGGTGTCCACGACCCGCCCCAGCCACGCCTTGTCCGGCTTGCGGCCCGCGATGTCCATGGGCAGCGTGATGTTCTCCAGCGCGTTCAGCGTGGGCAGCAGGTTGAACGCCTGGAAGATGAACCCGATCCGGTCCCGGCGCAGCTTCGTGAGCTTCTTGTCCTTGAGGCCGGTGATCTCGGTCTCGTCCAGATGGATCTGACCGCTGCTCACGGTGTCCAGTCCGGCGAGGCAGTGCATCAGCGTGGACTTGCCGGACCCCGAGGGGCCCATGATCGCGGTGAACTGACCGCGGGCGATGTCCACGTCGACGTGATCGAGGGCGACGACACGGGTCTCACCGGACCCGTACGCCTTCACGACCTGCCGCGCCCGCGCGGCAACGGCCGTAGTCCCTCCAGTACCCCCGTGCCTGGTGATGGTCACAGCCGATGTCACGGTATGTCTCCTATATCTGCCAGCAGATCGAAACGAGCGCTGCTGTGAGCGAAGTGATGCTGATGTGCTGATGTGCTGCTGAAAGCCACGTGCCGATGAAAGCGACGTGCTGATGGATGGTTCGCCCGCCCCGGCGTGGGACCGGTATTCGGCGTGCGGCCGGCGGCCGGTGTCCGGCGTGCGGTACGCCGATGAGTCTGGCCCCCGAGGAGGGTCCGGCGCGCTGGTGCCGGACCCCGTCTCGTCCTGAGGAAAACCCCACCCCCGAACCTGCGGTCCGTACGACCCCCGTACGCCCCGACCGCTCCCCAGCGACGTAAAGCCAGGTTAAGGACGCCCCCTGCCCCGTCTCATCCTCCGGCGGTACGAACCGCCCCCCGGCCGTAGTACGGAGGTACCCCTAAGGGATCTCCCCCGATGGGTGGAGCGCATCTCAGGGTTCGGTCCGCCGACCGGCCCATCCACTAATCCGCCCACCGGTCCGGCCACCGGTCCACTCACCGGTCCCCCCAGCTTCCACCCTCCCGCTACGTGAGGCTCAAGTGGCAAGCTGTGACCGGCCGATAGATGCATAGGGAAAGGACTCCGGTGGGCGAGACGAAACCCGCGATACCCGACACCGCACAGCACACCGGAACCGACCGACGCGGAGCCGTCGTCGCCGCGCTCATGCTGGTCATGGCCCTGGCCGCACTGGACACCACGATCGTGTCGACCGCCGTCCCCCAGATCGTCGGCGACCTCGGCGGCTTCTCCGTCTTCTCCTGGCTCTTCTCGGGCTACCTGCTGGCGGTCACGGTCACGCTCCCCGTCTACGGCAAGCTCTCCGACACCTTCGGCCGCAAACCGGTACTGATCGCCGGAACCGCCGTCTTCCTCCTCGGCTCCCTGCTCTGCGCCCTCGCCTGGAACATGGCGGCCCTCATCGCGTTCCGCATCGTGCAGGGCCTGGGCGGCGGCGCCCTCCAGGGCACGGTGCAGACGCTCGCCGCCGACCTCTATCCGCTGGAGGAGCGCCCGAAGATCTCGGCCAGGATCTCCACGGTGTGGGCGATCTCGGCCGTCGCGGGCCCGGCCCTCGGCGGGGTCCTCGCGGCCTACGCCGACTGGCGGTGGATCTTCCTCATCAACCTGCCGCTCGGCGCGGTGGCGCTCTGGCTCCTGGCCCGCCACCTTCACGAGTCGCAGCGGCAGAAGGGCGGCCCCCGCCCCCGTACCGACTGGGCGGGCGCCCTGACGGTGTTCATCTGCGGGGGCGCTCTGCTGCTGGCGGTGGTGCAGGGAGGGGTGGCGTGGCCGTGGCTGTCCTGGCCCTCCCTCACCCTGCTGGGTACGGGACTTGCCCTGGTCGTGGCCCTGGTGGTCATCGAACGCCGGGCCGCGGAGCCGATCCTCCCCGGCTGGGTGTGGAGACGCCGTACGATCGCGGCGGTGAACCTCGCCCTGGGCGCACTGGGGTTCGTGATGGTGGCCCCGACCGTCTTCCTCCCGACCTACGCACAGTCGGTGCTGGGGCTGGCCCCGATAGCCGCCGGCTTCGTCCTGTCCGTCTGGACACTGAGCTGGCCGGTATCGGCGGCGCTGAGCCAGCACGTGTACCGCAGGATCGGCTTCCGCAACACGGCGATGCTGGGCATCGGCACGGCGACGCTGATCCTGGCCGCCTTCCCGCTGCTGCCGTACCCGGGCGAACCCTGGCAGCCGACCCTGCTCATGCTCCTGCTCGGCGCCGCGCTCGGCCTCTTCCAGCTCCCCCTCCTCGTGGGCGTCCAGTCCACGGTCGGCTGGGCGGAACGCGGCACCGCCACGGCCTCGATCCTCTTCTGCCGCCAGACGGGCCAGACACTGGGCGCGGCGGCCTTCGGCGCCGTCGCCAACGGAGTGCTGGCATCCCGCCTCGGCGGCACCGGCGACCTCGACGCGGTGACCCGCGCCCTCGACTCGGGCGCCGCCTCGGAGCACGTACGGCGAGCGGTGGCGGACGCGGTCCACGCGGTCTACCTGGGTGCGGCGGGGGCGGCGGCGCTGGCATTCCTGGCCCTGCTCCTGCTGGCACCCCGCCGTTTCCCCGTACTCAAGGACTGAGAGGATGACGCGGACCACAACAGGCGAGCCACAACAGAACAAGAGGCATGACCATGCTCGTACTCCTGTCCTGCGTCGTCCTGCTCGCCCTCGCGGGCTGCGTCTGCGTCGTGTGGGCGGCGCGTGGTGGCCCCCGCTGGGTGCGCGCGGTGGCCACCGCGACCCTGGCGGCGGGTGAGATGGTGCGCCGCTCGGGGCGTACGGGACGGAAACAGGGCTCGGACTCGGACGGCTAGACGGGCCTGTCTGCCTTCCTCCCCTTCCTGCCCTTCCCGTCCTCCCCGCCGCACCTGGGGCATTCGCAGGGCGGGAAGCGCCCGGCCGACTCGATCGGCGCGTCCTTGCGCGACGGCAGATAGGTCACTCTCGGTCCCCAGGTACGCCCGCCGTCGCGGGAGACCCGCAGTGTGATGTGCGCCCCGACGATGCCTTGTTCCTGCTGCTCCACGACCACGACCTTCACTTTCTGTGCTGTTGCACTCACAGAGTGACGTCACCATGGATACGCTCGGAAGGTAGCTGAGCGTGACAACGGGGTCCGCACGGAGGGGAGTTGCGTACGTGGCGATCGAGGACAATCCGCGAACTCGGGAGCAGTACGGCCAGGAGCTGAAGCGGCGTCGGGAGGCGGCGGGGCTCACGCAGGAGGAGCTGAGCCAGCGTGCCGTGATGTCGCGCACGCACATCGCTCACATCGAGGCGGGGCGACGCAGGCCGGATCCGGAGGACGCGCGGCGGCTGGATCAGGTGTTGGGGGCGGGTGGGTTCTTCGAGCGGTTTCTGCCGACGCTGGACGGCAAGAAGGTGGCGGAACACTTCAAGGAGGCGCTGGAGTTCGAGGGCAAAGCGAAGGTCATCAAGGAGTACGCGCCCGCCTTGGTGCCGGGCCTCCTGCAGACCAAGGGGTACGCATACGAAGTGTTCGGCTCCGGCTATCCGCGCAAGAGCGACGAGGAACGCGACAAGCTGGTGGCCACACGGCTCGAACGGGCCCGAATCCTCGACAACTTCCACGCCCCGGAACTCCGCTTCCTCCTCGACGAAGCCGTGCTACGGCGCGTTGTCGGCAGTCCAGCCGTGATGTGCGAGCAACTGCGGCACATCTCGGAGTTGGCCGCGAACCGCCGCATCCGCGCACACGTACTCCCCTACTCCGTAGGCGCCCATGCCCTCCAAGCGGGCTTCCTTTCCCTGATGTGGTTCGAGGACCTGCCGCCCATCGCGTACGCGGAAGGCGTGAACAGCGGGCGCATCCTGGAGCTCTCGTCTGCGGTTCACGCATGCCAGGAGCTCTACGATCAGGCGCTGGGCGACGCCTTGTCGCACCGTGAGTCCCTGGACTTGCTCAGGTCCGTCGCGGAGGATTACGAACATGAAGCGCAGCGAGCCGACCATCCCTGATGCCTCGGTGCTGTCCGCCTGGCGCAAGTCGAGTTACAGCGGCGGCAGCAGCGACAACTGTGTGGAGGTCACAGACCCCGCAACGTACGCGACCTGGCGTAAGTCCAGCTACAGCGGCGGCAGCGGCGGCTCCTGCCTCGAAGTCACCGACGCCGCCCTCCCCACCCACATCCCCGTCCGAGACAGCAAGAACCCCACCGGGCCGGCCCTCGTCTTCCCGGCACCGGCCTGGCAGGCGTTCGTCACTTCTCTCGGTCGAACCAGGCCGTAGCCTCCGGCAGGAACAGCAGGACGACGACGGGCACCCCGGCCACGATGCGCAGCGCGGCGTCCACGAACTCTCCGGGCGCCGCCGCGCCGAACGCGTCGTTGAACGCCCCGAAGAGGACGAACACCAGCACCACGATGGTCGTGAGCCGAACCCCGTTGCGCGCGCCACCCCCGTACCTCAGGGCGAGCAGCGCGCACACCCAGACCACGATCCACGGCACCATCAGGTCACCCAGGCCGAAGGACGTCAGGCCGTCCTGCAGGGCAAGGATGACCAGCAGCCCGCTGCATGCCAGGCCGAACAGCAGCAGTTGGGCTGCGCGTACCTGCCGTGGCATGACGACCTCATCGACTTCACACATTGAACTCCACCTTGAAGAAACGCCTCCGAAGAACGCGTTACACACGCGCCGAGTAATCCGGCTGAAACGAGGGAACCGCCGAACTCTGACACTTCTGACCAGGGAAATCGACGGAGCCGACATATGGTCAGTCGCCATCGATATGCAGCTCTGTCGAGGGTTCGGTCGAGCAAATCCTCGCGAGACGAAGAACATCTTCCAGAAGAGTCCGGCCGGACGAGTCGTCGACTCGCGCCCGGACCACCTCGACCTCGGCGATGAACTGCTCCATGTCCGCCCGCGTCAGAATCAGCGACCCGTAGGGATCGACCGTGTTCAGCATCGGCAGGCCGCTGTCCGTGCAGAGGCGGGCGAACCTGTCTGCGCCGTCCACGACCGCGTCGATCAGACTCACTCGGCGCCGCTTCGGGCTGGTGCCCAGCTGGTCCACCCTCATCAGGGCCACATCGACGCCCATCAGGTCCTCCTCACCTGGTTCGCCTCAACCAGATCAAACACAGCCTCTGACCACTTTCTCCCTTTGCCAAACCGAAGCCGCCAGAATGCGAAAATCCTCAGCGGCCGTCGGCCGCGACGCAGATGCCCCGCCGGAAGACCCCGTCGGGGCATCTGCTCACCGAGCGGTTACCACCGCTCAGTCGACGTAGGGCAGGGTGATGCCCGCCCCGGCCAAGGCCTCTTCGTAGACCCCCTTCAGGGACGAAACGACCGTCTGGATCTCCTCCAGTGCGAACTTGGCATCGTCGAGGTCTCCTGAACGGAGATTCTCCGAGAGCTCCTCCACGACTTCGTGAAGGGACTTCAGGGAATCACCCTGCAGCGCGGCCGCAGGGTACCGACGGCCTTCCAGCTGAATCACTGAGTAGTTCCCGGATACAGCCAGCACAGCGGCTGAACTCCTTGACTCGCTCATTGGGCAGCCTCCTTTGGATAGAAGGTGATGAAGGGCCTAGATTCGTCGAGAGGGCCGGTGAAGATGTCCTGCTGTCTTCCGACACCCAAGGTGATGTCTGCCTTGGGCAGCGAGCTGGACACCGAGTGCTTCCTGCGGCTGTTGATTCCAGTGATCACGTAGTCCCAGTCCGACTCGGGGCCGGCCCTTCCGGCTGCCCTGCTCCCGACGACCGAGATCGGCATGCCGATTCGGTCCGCGGCGTTCTGGATCCGCTTGCGCTCGGATCCCGTGAGATTCATCAGGTCCGCACCCGGCCCGACAGCCGGCTGGCACGGTGTCGAGTTGTGGACCAACACTGGCGTGGTTCCGGCCAGCACATAGTACGTATGCAGGTCATCAACCGTGAGGTTGTACGTACGCGCGTGATCGGTGTACGCGCGGTTGCCGGTGACGACGACCGTGTCGCCCTCATCGGTGAGCAGCGCCATGCCCGCCGTGAGGTCGCCCGCCTCGATCCAGATCTGTTCGGACGGGGACCAGAAGGGGTGCTCGTAGGTCGCCGTCAGTTGCTCGATGCCGTCGTCGGTCGCGATCGACAGCTCGTTGAAGCGCTTGTCGTCCTCGGTGATGATCAGGTGCGTGACCTTGCGGGGGCCGGTCTCGCCGGTCTCCGGGTCGGTGGCGAGCACCTCGTCGCCGACCTCGACGTCCTCGATGTCCTTGGTCGAACCGTCGGCCATCTGGACGTCCGTGCCTGCCAGGAAGCACTTCGTGCAGCCGGGCTTCGGTGCCTCGACCTCCTTGGCCGCCTTCTTCCCGCTGTTCTTCACCAGCTTCTTCGCCAGCGCCTTGAAGAGTCCGCCCACGCCGGTGGCCAGGCCGGCCACTTCGGCCGCATCGTCGCCCGAGTCGAACATCTTGGAGCCGGTGTCGGCCCCGTGCTTCTCGACGAAGTTGTCGTAGAGGTCGGTCCCGCCGCTGCAGTCCTCGAACCAGCAGCCTGGGCTGAACTCCGCCATCGCCTCGGCGCCGGCGACGAGGTTGTGTCCCACACCGGCCAGGAAGTCCTTGAAGGACCCCTCGGCGCGCGGGTCGGCGGGCTCGGGCGACCATTGGTTGCATATCCCGCGCTGCGTGTAGAAGATCGGGCAGTCGCCGCTGCCGGCCCTGGGAACGTAGTTGCCGGTACCCAGGCTGCTCATACCGCCGGAGCCGTACGAACCCGACGACCTGGTGCTCAGGTAGTTGACCACCGCGACAACAACCACAGCCACGGCCACGATCAGGCCGATGAGGGAGTCGAAGAACCTGCCGTCGGGGTCGGCGAAGGTGACCGGGTTGTTGTTGCTGTAGGCGTAGCCGTTGATCTGCTGCGGGTCCTTGACGTCGGCCACCGGGTCGACGCTGACGAAGCGGCCGGTCGACGCGTCGTACTCGCGTGCTCCGAGGTGGGTGAGGCCGGTCGGGTCCTCGGTGCCGCCGACGAAGCCCCGTTCGCCGACCCACGCGGTGGCGGCCTGGCCGCGGTCCTCACCGAACGGGGTCATCTGGCGCCGGGTGACCGCCTGGGTGGCGGCGTCGACCTGCACGCTCGCCGTGCCGTTGTGGTCACTGGCGATCCAGGTCAGTCCGGCGGTCGTGCGCATCGCGACGGACTGGCCGCCGTGGGTGTAGTACCGGGTGGCCTCGACCTTGCCGCTGGCCTTGCCGAGGCGCAGCTCGGTCTCGCCCAGGTAGAGGGTGGTGCCGGTGGCGTCCCTGCGGATGAGCCGGTTGCCGTCGGCGTCGTTCAGGTACTGCGTGGTCGTCCTGTCGGCCTCGGTGACCTTCTCCAGGCTGCCCTCGGCGTTGAAGTCGAGGTCCTGCGCCTTGCCGCCGATCGTACGGACGTCGGTGTTGCCCGAGGCGTCGTACGTGTAGCTGGTGCGGCCCGCGGCAGACCCGTCCGCCTTCTTGGTCTCGGTGGAGGCCAGGGCGTGCGGGCGGGGCTGGTCGGCCGTCTTGTAGGTGTAAGCGGTGGCGGCGCCGGTCAGGTGGTCGGTCGCCGTTTTGCGGTTGCCCGCGCTGTCGTAGGTGAACGACTGCCAGTACTTGCCCGGTCCGCCCACGTTCGCCTTGGCGGGCGCGGTGGCGCAGTCGGCCGTGGCGGTCCAGGCGGCCTTCAGACGGCGGTGGCCGTCATAGGTGAAGCACTGCCGGTCGGTGGGGCTGGTGGCCTTGTCCTCGATCTCGACCGGGTTCCCGGCGAGGTCGTAGCGGTAGTAGACGTCCGAGTCCGTGCCCGTGTGGGTTTCGGACACCACGCTCTGGCGGGCCAGGCGCTTGGTGCCGGTCTCGTAGCTCCGGTTGATCTCCGTCCAGTCCGCGGACGACGAGACGCCCAGCGTGGTGCGGATCTGTTCACCGGCGGGCAGGTAGTCCGTGTTCTGGACGATGCCCGTCAGGCCCTTCAAGGTGTCCGGCATCCGCTGCTCGGTGTAGCCGTACTGCAGGACCTCCTGGCCGAGGCCGCCCATCGCGGGGATGGTCCGCTTCTGCAGGGTGCCGTCGACGTTGTAGGCGTTGTTGATGGTCCACACACCATTGGTGCCGGCCAGCGCGCCCTCGGTCTTGCTGATCGTGTACTGCTCGTTCAGGACCCGGTACAGCTTGTCGTACTTGGCGTTGGTCAGAGCGTACAAGTCACCGGACTTGCCGCCCACGTAGCGGATGGCGGAGGTCAGCCGTCCCTTGGCGATCGAGTCGTACGTCCAGCGGGCGAGGTACTTGGAGTCCTCGGGAGCCGGAGCGCCGTTCACCACGGGCACCCTGCCGTCGAGCTTGCCCGTCGTCCGGCCGAGCAGGTCGTAGGTGAAGCCGATCGTCTTCTTACGGGCGTCCGTTGCCGCCACGACCTGGTCGAGTTCGTTGTAATCGGAGGAACTGGCGCCGGCGTCGGGGTCGCTGACGCTGGTGCGACGGCCCAGGAAGTCGTAGCCGTACGACCAGGTGTTGCCGTCGTTGTCCTTGACCTCGTCGAGCCGGTCGGCGTGGTCGTAGCCGTAGGTGAGGCGGGTGAAGTCGGTGCCCGCCTTGTTTCCGTCGTACTCCAGCTTCTCGACGAGCCGCCCGCGCGCGTCCGCCTTCTCCCGCACGGCCGGTGCACCGGCGGGCGGTTCCACGAGGGTGGAGTCACCGTTGTAGGTGTGCGTGGTGCGGGAGAACTCCTTGCCGTTGGTGAGGACCTTCTCGGTCGTCGGACGCCCGGCTCCGTCGTACACCGTCTCCGAGCCCGCGGGAGGCGCGGTCAGCAGATCGGCGAGCCTGCCCGAGGGTGCGGTGGTGTCGACGTAGTCGGCCGAGGTCGAGACCTCGAGTCCACGCGTGTCGTACTTGGTCTCGGTGACGATGCGGCCCGTGCCGGTCGCGGCGGGAGCCTGGGTCTGGCGCAGGCGCAGGAGCGAGTCGTAGATGGCGTACTCGGTCCGGTACGACGTGCCGTCGTTGTTCAGCGACTTGGTGGCGACCCACGACGCGGCCGTGTCCTGCACCTTGTACTCGAACTTGTGCGTGGAAGCCTGCCCGGCGGCCCGGTCGCGGTCGGCGAGCCACACGTCGGTGAGGCGGCCGAGACCGTCGTACGCCAACTCCGTGCGGTTGCCGTTGGGGTCGGTCGTGGCGGTGCGCACGCCCCAGTCGGGGGCGAACTCGGTGGTCGTGGAGTGATCGAGGGCGTTGGTCTCGGTCTGCTTCGTCAGCGGACCGCCGGCGGCCGGGGTGTACTCCGCGTGCAGCGTCCGCGTGCCCTTGGTGTCCCAGCTGTCCGTGAGCCGCCCCAGAGCGTCGTACTTGGCGGTGGTGACCGTCTGGAGCACTGCGGTGCCGTCGGCCTTGTAGTCCGTGACCCGCTCCTCGCGGGTCGCGTCCCCCTTCGTCGGCGCCTTCCCGTACGCCTGGCCGTCGTACGACGTGCGCACGTCCGAGATCACATCCGTGGTCTTCGGGTCACCCGTGCGCTTCGGTGTCGCGTCGCACCCGGCGGACACCTTCTCCACTCGCCCCGGCAGGGACAGGATCCACGCCGAGGTGTTGGTGGCGTACTCGGTGACCGTGCAGTCCTTGTCGCCTGCCGCCTCCGTCTCCTCCTTCACGGGCAGACCGCTGGTCGGGTCGTACGTCGTCCTCTTGGTCGCCGTCAGCGCGGTGCCGCCCGACACCGCCGTGCGGGTCACCGAGGAGCCGGTGCGGACCATGTACGCGTTGACGGTGCCGTAGGAATGCTTGTCGGTGGCGGTGGTCCGTGACCAAGGGGTGTTGACCGTCGCCGACACCTCGGGTCCGTTCACGCCGTTGTAGGTGATCTGCTCGCGCAGTTGGCCCGCGAACTGCTCGGAGTCGGTCTTCGCCACTCCTGTGGAGTCGGTGACGGACTCCTTGCGGGTGGAGTCGTCGGACTGCTTGTCGCCGTCCATGCCCCGGTAGTAGAGCGCTGTCGTCTTCGACCGGGTGCCTGCGGGCTCACCGGTGGTCGTGGTCACCTTCTGATACCCGCGCCAGATGTTCCACGTGCGGTACTTGGCGGGCGTGATGGGTGACTCGTCGTCGTACGCCCACGCGCCGTCCTCGCTGTAGGTGTAGTCCGTCTGCTTGAGCGGGGCGTCGCCGAACGGGTCGGACTCGGTGACCTGCGTGACGACGTACTTGTGGAACCAGTCGGTGCGGGGTTTCGGGTCCGTACCCGGAGTCGGGTTGGACGGCGGGATCCACTTCACCGGGTAGCAGCGGCGGGTGTTCGCGTCCGCCTTGGAGGGGACGTCCGATCCCGCGACGCAGTCCTCCTTGGAGTAGTTCACCGTCAGCTTGGAGCCGGTCTCCGAAGTGACCGTGCGTACACGCCACTTGATGAAGGGGGCCACGTCGTCGCCGGTCTTGTCCACGCGGTTGTGCAACTGGATGCCGCTGAACTTCACCGCGGGAAGCGAGGCATCTGTGCCCACCTTGCCCGTGCGCTGGATCGACTTCAGCCACAGGCCCGCGTCCGAGCCGTCGCCCGGGTCGGGGAACGACTGGTCCAGTTGCCAGGTGTTGACACTGCGGTAGTCACTGTCCGCGCCGGTGCCGGAGCCCTTGTACACCTGCGTCGTGACGTCCGTCAGGCGCTTGCGGGTGAAGAAGGACGGGCTGGGCTGGTCGGTGCAGGACGTGTCGGCCTTGCAGATCTGGTCGAACGGGACGTCTGGCCAGGCGTTGCGGTTGGACGAGGTCAGCGAGCCGCACGTCTCTCCGCCGGAGACCGGCAGGCAGCGCTCGGCGACCGTGAACGTCACCCGGGCCGCGGCCGGCTGGGTCGTGGAGAAGATCGTGTCCGTGCGCTGACCGTAGTCGATGCGCTTGAGCCAGCCGCCGCGCGTGTACGCGGTGCCGTTGCCGGTCGTGCCGTTCTTGGCGTAGTGGTTGGTCTCCTTGGTGTACCAGTACGTCATGACGTTGCCGTGCGGGTCCACGACGTAGTCGAGGTTCCATCGCCAGGCCTGCGTCTTGGCGCGGCCGGAGAAGGAGTCGCCGGAGGAGTATCCGGGCTCGCCCGAGTCGTCGCCGAAGACCGGGACCGTCCACACCGAGTTGGTGACCGGCTCGCCTGAACTCCAGCCCGGGAGGCGGTTCTTGCCGAAGATGTACTGGGTGCCGTCGGTCCCTGTGACCGTCCAGAACTCGCCCTTGTCGCCGTTCTCGCCGGTGTCACCGTCGTCGCCGTTGACGGCACCGGTCCCCCGGACGACGCGCTCTCCGTCGTCGCTCTTGGGGCGCCACTCGCCGTCGGAGCCCTTCACCAGGGGCGTCGACTTGCCGTTGAGGACGAGGGAGGCGTTGTCCTCCTTCCAGCACAGGTCGTACTTCTTGTCCTGGCCGTCGTCCTCACAACTGCCGTACGCCCGCTCGATGTACGACACGGGGAGGTCGAAACCCTCGCCGATCCACGACGGCTGCGCGCTGGTCGACGAGGTGCGGCCGTCCACGCTCTGCGCGGAGTAGCCGATGGACAGGTTCGGGGACGGACCCGCCGGGGCGGGCGGGGTCTCCAGCGGATAGTTCCAGGTGAAGTCACCGTTCGAGCCTCCTGCCTGCCAGGTGGAGGAGGCCGCCAGTGGAGTGGCCTCGTAGGTGCCCTGGTCGGAGGAGGCCGCGGCGGACAGGGCCAGCACCATCGGTGCACTTCGGACGCTGACCTGCGCGGTCACCGTCTCCTTCTCGGCGTCGTTCTCCGAGGCCACTGGCGTGGTCCTGCGGCACTCCGCCTTCTCGGGCGTGGTCAGCGCGCACTCGGGCAGGCGTATGAGCCTCAGGCGCGAGGACCAGTTGCCGCTGTAGGCGTCGGCGAAGGAGCTGTAATCGACGGTGGTTCCGAGGCTCGCGGCTGCGGTGTCGCCGTCGGCGCGCGCGACCGTGAACACCAGGCCGTCGATGCCCAGACGGCCGGTGGCCTTGCGGTCGAGGACGCGGACCTGGGCTTCCTCGGGAGCCTCGGCAGATTTCGCGCGCGGCTGTGCCAGCGTGATGGGCACGCCGGAGGCCTTCACCGCCTTCCTTGTGCCCTGCGGGAGTTCGACCGTCAACGCCGACGCGCTGGGCCACTCCACCTTGGCCCGGGCCTTTGCGAGCGTCTCCCTCGTCGCGGCGACCGTCGGGTCGTGGACCTTGGTGAGCTTGGGGTCGAAGGGCTCGGCCTTGCCGTACCTGGTCTTCTGCAGGGCCGTGTGCTCGCGGTCCCGCTCGGCTGCCTGCACCGGTGCGGCGCTCAGCAGACCGGCGACGACGGCCGACGACACGGGCAGAACGATGGTGGCGAGACGCCGGCGGCTCGCTCTGCTCCATGCCCATCTTCTGGGCAGCAGTGAGCTGTTCCTGGACAACACTGGGGGGGTTCTCCCGGATTCTGAGATGTGGGGGCGTGCCGGGCTCGTGGCCCGGCACGCCGCTGAGGAAGAGAAGTGAGCGGGTTACTCGATCGGGTTACTCGACTGGAACCGGCGGCTCGTCCACGGTGGCGAGCCGGGTGATCTCCTCCTCGGAGAGCACACCCGCGTACACCCGCAGGTCGTCGAGCTGGCCGGGCAGGGCGTTGCCCCACTCCCCGTTGTCGTGACGACGCGCGCCGCCGACCATCAGAGGACCGGTGGGCTGGAAGGTGTCCTCACTGAGAACGCCGTCCTCGTCGCCCTGCCTCTGTCCCGAGACATAGAGCTTGACGGACTTGTTCACCGAGTCGAAGACAGCGGTCACGTGCACCCAGCCGCCGGGGGCGTTGACCTCGTCCGATACGACCGTGGCGGCGGGTCCGCCCAGGACGTCCGTCTCGTACCGGCCGAAGTTCCAGTCGCCGATGGAGTCGCCGGCCTCCTGGCGGTACCAGAGACGGAAGGAGTTCCGCTCGGCGCCTGGGTGTGCGAAGACGGTCGGCGAGTGCGCCGTGGTCGTGTCCTCCAGCTTCGACTGGGCAGCCAGGTTCACCCAGCCGGCCAGGGTGTAGCTGCCGGACTCGTCCAGCGCCACGGGCGAGGTGGCCCGGCCCAGTCGCTCGGCGTCGAGTTCCAGCACGTTGCCGTGTGCCGGGTCGTCCGTCGGGGCGAAAGCCGCGCCCGTCTGGAGCTGGAGTGCGTTGCCCCGGCCGGTCGCGTCCGCCGCGGTGGTGCCGGAGGTCTCGTCGAACGCCCAGTTGGCGAGCAACGTGGCCTCGGTCCGTCCGGTCGTCGGGTTCTCGGCGTTCGCGATCGGCTCCAGCTCGTTCTCGAACACCACGCGATTCCATACCTGGACCTGGTCGAGGACGCCCTCGAAATAGTCCGTGTAGGCGCCGGCCGCCTTCATCCGGCCGACCTCGAAGGCCCCCTTCGCCGACCAGGGCGTCGTGAACTCCGTCGCCGCCTGGAGCTGTCCGTTGACGTAGAGGCGGATCTGCTTCTTGTTGTTGTCGTACACGCCCATCAGATGGGTCCACGCGCCCACGACCGGCGGCTTCTTGGACAATGCACGGATGATCGTCGGGTCGTCGGTGTCGGCCGCGTAGCGGTTGAAGACCCAACGGTCGTACGACTGCGAGTAGTAGATCTGGAAGCCGCCCGCCCGCGTGCCGCTCTGGGTGACCACGGTGGAAACATGGTCCTTGGCGGTCAGCCGTGCCCAGGCGGAGACGGTGAAGCTGTTCGTGGTGTCCAGGACCGCAGCGGCCGTCGTCCCGGAGACATTGCTGCCGTTACCGCGCAGGCCACCGCCCAGCCGGGCCTTGTCCGTCCAGGACGACGAGGTCAGTTTCAGCGGCCGGTCCGTGCCTGAACTGTCCGCGGCGGTGGTCCCGTTGCCGTCGTCGAGCGCCCAGCGCGCCACCGGATCGGAGCCCTTGGCCACCTTGAACAGGTAGTCGTAGTGGGCGCTGGGATTGCCCGCCCCGTCGAAGGTCTGCACCCGCAGGGTGTTGGTCAGCCGCTTGTCGGGGGCCGCCTCGATCTCGTAGGTCGGGGTGTTGGCCGTGAAGGTCTTGCTGCCGAGCTTGGCTCCGTTGAGCCACCAGTCGTAGCGGCGTACGTCACTGGCGCCTGCCTCGACCTTGAAGCCTGCGGTCATGCCGACACTGCCCAGCGCCGGGTCGGCGGTGTCGCAGGTCGTGCCCGCGCACTCCTTGTACACCGTCGAGGACACCTTCGGTACGGGCGGGCCGTTGGAGTCGGCCTTGAAGTAGCAGTAGCCCGACCAGGGGCCGAACAGCGAGTGGGTGTCGCCTTTCCACGTGTACCGGTACTCGGTGCGGGCGCGGAATTTGTAGGTGACGTTCTGGTCCAGGGTCGATGTGACCGCCGTTCCGGCCGTACCGCTGTCCGTCCACGTGGACGGCTTCAGTGAGGTCGGGGTGGTACTGCTGCCCTTGTACAGCTCGAAGTTGGGGCGCAGCGAGGCGTTGGAGCCGTCGCTCGACGTCGGCGTCGCCGTCAGCCTCGGTGTGGTGTCGCGGATCAGCGCCGGCGAGGAGGAGGCCGAGCAGGACACCTTGGGGTCGGACATCTTCACCGACGACGGCTTGCTGTTCGGCGGGGTCACGTAGGTGATCGACAGCCGGGGCTTGCGCGAGGAGGTGGCGTCCGGGTCGAGCGGGGACATGAACTGCTTCCACGCGATCGGGTCGGACTCACTGGCGCGCAGGCCGAGTGTGGTGAGCGTGTCCTTCGCCTTCGCGGTGTACGCGACGGCCGCGGTGGCGTCGAACTCGACATCGCCGTCCGGGCACGAGGAGGAGTGGCCCTTGGCGGCCGAGACGGTGTCCACCTTCGCATGCCACTTCGGCGGCTTGGTGCTCCACGTCGTCGACGAGGAGATCTGGCTCGTGCGGTACAGGTCGATGTTCTTCTTGTCGCAGTTCGCCGACCAGATCTCGTACGCGGTGAATGTCGCGTTCAGGATCTTCTTGCCGGCCACCCTGCGCGTGTCGAACTGGAAGAGCGAGCGCGCCTTCTTGTTGTCCACGTACGCGTCGTAGCCCACGCCGAGTGCGTGCTTGGTCTTCCAGAAACTGGTACCGGGCGAGTTGGACCACAGGGTCGTCCAGCCCGTCAGGGTCGCCTTCACCGCGGGTGGGTCGAGGACGACGGGGTACGCAGTGGCGCTGCTGGCAAGGAAGTCCTGGTCCGGGACGATGGAGAGAGCGTCGTCCGTGACAGTCGTGCTCATGACAGCCGTACGGGATCGGGAACCGGCGCTGAGGGTGTCGGCCACGGCGTCGGCGGAGGACGCAGACCTCATGGCCGTCGTCGCCGCGCCCACGGCCTTCGTCGTGTTCGTGCCAGTGCCCGCGTCCCACATCAGTGCCGAGCCACTGGAGATCACGGCGTACCCCGAGCCGTCGACGAACGTGGCGGCGCCCGAGTCGTCGGCGCGCACGGACAGCCCCCGGGCCTCGACGGGGAAACTCACCTTCCGTAAAGCGGGGTTGGCGGCGGCCTCACGCGTGTGGACCACCAAGTGGTATGTGAACCCGTCAGGGTGCGCCTGCACAGCGAGGTCCACATCGGGCAGTACGGACCGGTACACAGCCGACGAGCCGTCGATCTCCGGCTTCGGCAGCGTCCACGGCGAGGACACCGCGTACTCCCTGCCCCCGGTCACCATCCGGGCCAGCGGTACGTCGCTGTCACCACCGCCCGAGAACCGGATGTCCTCGGCCGCGCGGGGCGCGAGGCTGCCGTCCGGCTGCGCGACGAGCGTCGTGTCGACGGCGGTCCACTCGCCGCCCTTGAGGACCCGCTCGGGTGACGTCGTCGTCTCGGCCGTGAAGGTCCCGTCCGGATTGGCGACCACCCGGCTGGTCGCCGAGGTCAAACCGTCCACTTCGACGTACTTCCCGGACTCGACCGCCTTCTTCGAGGCTTTCTCCTCGGCTGTGACGGTCGGCAGCCCGTCGTCCTCCCAGTAAGCCTTGCCGCGCGCCTCCTCATCGGCTGACGCACCGGAACCCCCCGCGTCTGCGTCGGCCGCCTGGACCGGGACGGCCTGTAAGCCACCCGCCAACGCCAACACGGCCGAGGCAACGGCCACTGCCCCGCGCACGGCTCTTGAGCGACTGCTTGGTCGCACCTTCCCCCCTGCATTCTTATTTTTTTGTTACTTCTTGGTCGAGGAGAGGCTAACCATTGGGGCCCTGTTGACCAAGTGGGTTTCGTGAGGCTCTCATCACGCTATGCACACACTCAGTTCACGGGGGTCACACGAACTGATCAACGGGCCGCCCCGCTGCTCCTACTCCGTCGGCGCCCGCCCCGTGAGCGCCGCCAGGCTGTTGCGTACGTGGTCCATGTGGGCCTGCACCGTGTCCCATTGCTCGGCGTGTTCGCGCAGCACACGTTCCGTGTCGCGGATGATGCGGTCCTCCTGGACGCGGGCCTCGGCGATCAGTTCGGCGGCACGGGCCTCGGCGTCCGCCTGCATGCGGGCGTCGGACTCCTCGGCCTCGGCGATGGTGCGCGTCGCCTCGGAGAGGACGGCCTCGGCGCGGACCACCCGTTCGCCGTGCCGCGCGTCGAGGACGGCCTCGCGTTCGGCCAACTCGCGGTCCATCTCCACGCACCGGTCGGCGTACTCCCTCTCGCGCTCGGCGAGCACGCCATCGGTCCGCTGCCGTACCTCCCGCAGCGCGGCCAGCGCCTCACCCCGGCGCTCCTTCACCTCCACCCGTGCCTCGATCCGCAGGTCGTCCGCCTCGGCGCGCGCCGCGAGCAGCCGCTGCCGGACCCGCTCCTCGGCCTCGTCGCGCACCTCGTCGGCGTACGCCTGCGCGGCCTGCAGCGCCCCGCGCCCCTCCGCCTCCGCCTCATCGGTGATCGTGAGGGCGTCCTGACGGCCACCCTCACGCACCGCCTCCGCCTCCTGCGCGCCCAGCTCGAACAACTGCCGGGCCCCCTCACCGAGCGCCTCGTACGTCTGCGGAGCCAGTCGCGCCACGGCCTCCCGCAGCCGCTCCGCCTCCGCCTCCATCTCCTTGGCCAGCACGGTCAACCGCGCGGCCCGCTCCCACGCCGCGTCACGGTCCTGCGAGAGGGCAGCCGTGTACGCGTCGACCTGGTCGGGACGGTAGCCGCGCCGTACGACCGCGAATTCGTCCGGCGACACCGATGCGCTGCTCATCCTGGAACCCTCTCGCCCTCTCGAATGATTTCGCGCATATCTTGATTGATCAGACGTAAGGGCTCATAACGCGACACTCCAGGTGTAAGTAACGGTCGTCGTTCCCACACGAAAGGGCCGGGCCCGGTCGTATGACCTTGGGTTCTAGGAGTCGTTGCAACACCCCAGTTCAAGGGGTGGCATGGACTTCGAGATTCGCAGGATTCGGACAGCTCAGGGGCCCGTGAAGCTGAGTCGGGAGCGGGCGGCGTACTCCCGGCTCGTGCAGCAGGGCTACAGCAACAAGGAAGCCTGCCGGCTCGTCGGTGTCGACGAACGGACCGGCAGGAAGTGGCGTAACGGCCGCAGTGCCGACCGCAGGCAGAAGGCGGCACCAC
>NZ_VMNX01000170.1 GCF_009377235.1 Streptomyces acidicola | reverse complement strand
GGCGTGGGCGCGCTCGGCTCGGGGGGCGCCTCGCGTATGCGGTGCCCGGCCGGAGTCAGGAAGTGGTCGTGCGGCGGGCGGGGGTGCCGGAAGGCGAGGCCCCGCTTGACCAGCGCGGCGAGCTGCGCCTCCGTGCCCTTCAACCGGCCTGTCACGGGGTCGGCTGCGTCGATGACCCGGCGCTGGGCGGCGGTCGGCGGTCGTGTCACGGCACACTCCTTCCCCGGGGGAGCCCCTGCGAGCCCCTGATGGAGCGCCTTCCGCTCCTCCCACCCCTGCTGCCGAGACTACGAGGCGGCTCTGACATTCCACCCGGCGACGACCGGACGCCCGTGCTCCGTGCCGAGTCGGCTGACCGTGCCCGTCCCGAGCTGGAAGAACGCACCGCCCGACGGCGGCAGCCCCAGCCACCGCGCGGTCAGGACCCGCAGGAAGTGCCCGTGGGCCACCAGCGCCACGCTGTCCTCGGTGTCCGCCGCGGCGGCCCGCACCTTGGCCAGCATGCGGTCGGCCCGCGCCCCGACCTCCTCCGGGCTCTCCCCGGGGTGCTCGGGCGGTCCCGGTGCGACGCCGTCCGTGAAGAGGAACCAGTCGGGCCGGGTGCGGTGGATCTCGGCGGTCGTGACGCCCTCGTACGCGCCGTAGTCCCACTCGCTCAGATCCGCGTCGACCCGCACGTCGTACAGCCGCGCCAGGCCCGCCAGATCGGCCGTCTCCCGGGCCCGTTTCAACGGACTGACGAAGACGGTGCCGATCCGCTCCGAGCGGAGGAGCGGCGCCACCTCGCGCGCCTGAGTCCGGCCCTCGTCGGTGAGCGGGAGGTCCGTCCAGCTCGTGTGCTGTCCGGACAGTGACCATGCGGTCGCGCCGTGCCGCACCAGAAGCAGGTCACCCATGGCCGCGCTCCTCCCTTCGCCCTCCGGTCGGTGATCGACCCATGATCACCAACAGGATGCCGGGCGCCGGCATTCCCCGCCTCGGGGAACCCTGGGGACCCCGGAGGACGGGGACTCCTTGGGACGCCTACTGCCGGTATCCGCTCAGGAAGCGTCCGATCCGGCTGATCGCCGCGTCCAGGTCGTCCACGTGGGGGAGCGTGAGGATGCGGAAGTGGTCGGGGGTCGGCCAGTTGAAGCCGGTGCCCTGCACGACCTGGATCTTCTCCCGCAGCAGCAGGTCCAGGACGAACTTCTCGTCGTCGTGGATCTTGTGCACGCTCGGGTCGATCCGGGGGAACGCGTACAGCGCGCCCTTGGGCTTCACACACGACACGCCCGGGATCTCGTTGAGCTTCTCCCAGGCGCGGTCGCGCTGTTCGTGGAGGCGGCCGCCGGGCGCGGTGAGGTCACGGATGGACTGGCGGCCGCCGAGCGCGGCCTGGATGGCGTACTGGGCGGGGGCGTTGGGGCACAGCCGCATGGAGGCCAGCATGGTCAGGCCCTCCAGGTAGTCCTTGGCATGCTGCTTGGGGCCGGTGATCACCAGCCAGCCGGAACGGAAGCCCGCCACGCGGTACGTCTTCGACAGGCCGCAGAAGGTGAGGACCACGAGGTCGGGGGCCAGGGAGGCGGCCGAGTGGTGCACGGCGTCGTCGTACAGGATCTGGTCGTAGATCTCGTCGGCGAAGACCATCAGACCGTGGCGGCGGGCGAGGTCGAGGATGCCCTCGACGATCTCCTTCGGGTAGACCGCTCCGGTGGGGTTGTTCGGGTTGATGATGACCACGGCCTTCGTGCGGTCCGTGATCTTCGACTCCATGTCCGCCAGGTCCGGGTACCACTCCGCCTGCTCGTCGCACAGGTAGTGGACCGCCTTGCCGCCCGCGAGCGTCGTCACGGCGGTCCAGAGGGGGAAGTCCGGCGCGGGGATCAGGACCTCGTCCCCGTCCTCGACCAGCGCCTGCACGGCCATCGACACCAGCTCCGACACGCCGTTGCCGAGGAAGACGTCGTCGACGCCGACCTCCAGGCCCAGGTTCTGGTACCGCTGGGCCACGGCACGGCGGGCGGAGAGGATGCCGCGCGAGTCCGTGTATCCGTGCGCCTGGGGGAGCATCCGGATCATGTCCTGGAGGATCTCCTCGGGCGCCTCGAAGCCGAAGAGCGCGGGATTGCCGGTGTTCAGGCGCAGCACGCTGTGGCCCGCCTCCTCCAGCGCGTTGGCGTGCTCTATCACCGGGCCCCGGATCTCGTAACAGACCTCGCTGAGCTTGTTCGACTGCCGGAACTCCATGCGCTCTCGCCCCTCCGGTATGTGGTGTTGCTTGGTTTTACCAAGTAGCAGCTTGGAAAGTCCAACAACATGTCTACACTGCGTCGCATGTCACCTCGCCG
Source organism: Streptomyces acidicola (assembly GCF_009377235.1). GTDB lineage: Bacteria > Actinomycetota > Actinomycetes > Streptomycetales > Streptomycetaceae > Streptomyces > Streptomyces acidicola. The sequence goes on along the minus strand of NZ_VMNX01000170.1, from coordinate 18,205 downwards.
AAGCTACGACCAGTACTGTTCCGCCGCCCGGGCACTCGACGTCGTCGGTGACCGCTGGACCCTCCTGATCGTCAGGGAACTGCTGGCCGGACCTCGCCGCTACACCGACCTGCACGCGGACCTGCCGGGTGTCAGCACGGACGTACTCGCCTCCCGGCTGAAGGACATGGAGCGCGACGGCCTGACGACCCGGCGCCGGCTGCCTCCGCCGGGCGCGGCGTACGTGTACGAACTCACCGGCCACGGACGGGAGTTGCTGCCCGTGCTCCAGGCGCTGGGCGAGTGGGGCGCCCCCCTGCTGGGGGAGCGGCGGGCCACCGACGCCGTACGGGCGCACTGGTTCGCGCTGCCGCTGTCGCGGGTGCTGCGGGACGCGGGCGCGGGCACCGGACTCGTCGAAGTGCGGCTGGAGGAGGGGGAGTTCCACCTGTGGGCCGGTGACGAGGACGGGCCGGTGTACGGGGACGGGCCGGCGCCGGAGGAGCCGGACGCCCGGTTGTCCTTCGACGCGGCGGCCTGCGAGGCGGTGGCCCGAGGGGAACTGAGTCTCCCGGAGGCGGTGCGTGAGGGGCGTGTGGAGGTGCTGGGGGAGGGCGCACTGGCCAAGGAGTTGCGGGAGGCGTGAGTGCCGCCTCGACGGGGAGTGGCCCGCCGAACCGGCAGGGTTCGGCGGGCCACCCAAAGGGGCGCAGCCCTCAGCCGGACGGTGCAGGTCAGGCGCCGGGCGGCACCTGTGAAGGCCGTCCCGACCCCCGTGTCAGCGCGTACCCGCCGACCCCGGCGAGGGCCGCGAGCATGCCGCCCACCGCGGTCCACACCCAGCGGTCGGACCACCATCCGGAGGCCCAGCCGTCGTCGGGTTCGAGCGAGGACAGCACGGCCGTCGGCGAGTCGTCCGACCCCTCGGCCTCGTCGGACTCCTCGGTGGTCATGGCGATCCCGGGCACCAGCGGCTCCGCCAGTGAGCCGTCGACCGCCGCCGAACCGCCGATGTGCTTCGAGTCGACCTGGATCTCCGCGTTCACCGGCACACCCAGGTCGGCCGTTCCCAGGTCCGTGGCGGTCAGCCGGACGTAGTACGTCCCCGGCAGCGGGTCGTTCGCCCACTGCTCCGACCAGGCGCGCACCGTGCGCAGGGTGCAGGACAGGTCGACCGACCCCGCGTCCGCCCCGGCGACACGCGTCTGTGCTCCGTACTGGCAGGCCTGACGGCGCCGCAGCCCGTCGTACACGTCGATCTGCCAGGTGGCCGAGGACCGCGCGGAGTCCGGCAGCTTCACCGTCGCCTTCACGGTGGGCCGCCCGCCCGCGTCCGCGGGGAACGACCAGTACAGGTAGTCGCCCGTGGAGGCGCTCGCCGTCGCCTTCTGCCCCTGCTCGATCTCCGTCGCCGTACGGAAGGACGTGCCCGCCTCGGTCGGCGCGTCACCGCCGTCCGAACCGTCGTCCGACGGGCTCGCGGAGGGCGAGGAGTCGGCGACGGCGGGCGACATGGTGCCGCCGAGCAGCAGGAACACACCGGCCGTCACCGCTCCGGCAGCCGTCCGCATTCCGCGTGTGGTCCGTCTCATCCGTATCGTCCGCATCAGTTGGTCCTCCAGACCGCGACCCGCCAGCGCGACAGCCAGCCCCACAGCACGCCCGCCAGGAAACCGGCCGGCACCAGCACACCCAGCAGCCACCAGCCGCGCCCGAGACCGAACGAGGCCACGTCGCTCGACCCGCCGGGCCCGTCCACGACGTCGATCGTCAATTCGAGGGGCAGTCCGGGCGTCGTCTTCACACCGGCGGCCGGGGAGAAGGAGTTGGTGACCTGGAGGCACACGGTCTCGGCCGCGGGCTTGACGTCGTCCTCCACGTCGTCGTCGAGTTCGGCCTTCGGATAGCGCAGACCCGTCGAGAGCGCGTCGGTCCGGCCGTTGCCCGCGGCCTCGCCGCGCACGATCTCCCGCCCGTGCACGGTCACCGCGCGCAGCAGTAGACCGTACGACGGGTCGACCCGGCGGTCCGCCGCGACGCTCACCGAGGCGCGCAGCTCCTGGCCCGGCAGAACGTCCACCCGGTACCAGCGCTGCTGCCCGAACTCCTCACGGTCGGTGTAGAGGCCGGACTGAAGGGTCGGTGCCTTGGCACACGCGCCGGCGCCCTCCACGCCCTTCGGCACCACGACCGGTTCGGCGGCGCGGTCCACCAACTGGTTGACGCGTTCGGTGAGTTCGTCCGCGTGCTCCACCGAGGTGTACGTGCCGCCGGTCGCCTCGGCGATGCAGCTGAGCTGGACGCGCAGCTTCGCGTTGGGCACCAGGCCGAGCGTGTCGATGGTGAGGCCGATGCCCCTCGCCGCTATCTCGCGGGCCACCTCGCACGGGTCGAGCGGGGCGCAGGTGTCCTCGCCGTCGCTGATCAGCACGATGCGCTTGGAGCCGTTGCCGCCCTCCAGGTCGTCGGCCGCCTTGAGCAGCGCGGGACCGATCGGGGTCCAGCCGGTCGGTGTGAGCGTGGCGACCGCGGTCTTGGCCTCGGTGCGGTCGAGCGGGCCGACCGGGTAGAGCTGCGCGGTGTCCTTGCAGCCCGTCTTCCGGTCGTCACCGGGGTAGTCGGCGCCCAGGGTGCGGATGCCGAGCTGAACGTCCTCCGGGGTCGCGTCGAGCACTTCGTTGAACGCCTGCTTCGCCGCGGCCATGCGCGAGTCGCCGTCGATGTCCCGTGCCCGCATCGAGCCGCTGACGTCGAGCACGAGGTCGACCTTGGGCGGGTCCTGGGCCGTCGTCTCGTCGGCCAGGGCCGTGGTCGGGACGGCGATCCCGGCCGCCAGGGCGGCGAGCAGGGCGCAGACGCCCGCCGCCAACCGTTGTCTTGTGATCATCGGCGGATCTTATTGAGCAGGAGGGGTGGGCTACAAACGAGTGATCGCTCAGATCAGGGGGCTCGGTAGCTCGGCCCAGCTGTCCCCCGGCCGCTCGGGCGACAGCCGCATCAGCGTCAGCGCCTTCGTGGGCACCGGACCGTCCAGCAGCGTCCCGAGGTCCAGCGTGCGCGGCAGGTCCCGTACGACGGCGGAGAGCGCTTCGCGGAGCGCCGGCATCGAACCGGCCGTCGCACCCAGGGTTCCCGCGACCAGGGAGCCGAACAGCTTACGGCGCAACGTCGTCTCGTCGTCCGTGACGATCCGGCCGGTCAGTTCCGGGACCGGGACACCGTGCCGGGCCAGCCGGGCCGGGCTCACCCGGATGTCGGCCAGGTCGCGGTAGACGAGGCGCACGGGGGCACTCGTGGGGGACAGGACCACGAGCAGGTTCTGACCGTGTGCCTCCAGGGCCACGCCCAGGTCGAGCAGCCGGAGGCAGACCGTCAGCGTGAGACGGGTGAAGTCGGCCAGCCACGAGGGCGACCGGGGCAGACCGGTCGTCGCGAGCGCGGCCACCGGGACGACGCGTTCGCCGCCGTCCGAGTCCGCATACGCATCCGGCGACTCGCGCACGACCGCCGACAGAGCAGGGGAACCCGTGGCGACCGCGCCCAGGGTGCGGGTGATGTGCAGCAGACCGTCCGCGCGGACGGCGATGCGCTCCATGAAGGCCGAGACCGTCGCCGATGTCTCGATCGAGTAGACCGAGATGTCCCGCACGGCGGAGGTCAGCCGGGTGCTCAGGGCCGTTTTGACGTGCGGACCGTCGTCGGGGAGGGCGAGCGTGCGCAGCGACATCAGCGGATGGGCCGTGATCCCCTCCTCCTGGCGGGACTTGAGCACGTGGGCCGCCTGCCAGGGATGGACCGGGATCAGCACGCGCCCACCGTCACGGAACCGTTCCGGCCAGGCGCCGACCACCAGACAGTCGTTCACCGGGGCCAGCCCCAGCCGTACGAGCGGCCGGTGCTCCGGCCCGTACGCGAGCTGCTCGGCCGCCGAAAATCCGGGCCGGGAGCGGCAGTTGGGGTGGAAGGGGTGACCATCGACCACCCCCTGCTCCCACTCCCGGCTCGTCACCGGGGGCTCGGCGGGGGTCTGGTTCGCGCGGGACAGCGCCAGGGACGCCGCGCTGTGATCGAGTTCGGCTGCGAAGGCGGCACCGTGCGGGACGGCCAGCGCGGTCATGAGCCGCGCCGGACGGTCGTACGGTATGTCGTCGAGCCGCACCTCGTAGACGTACGCGGCGGTGGCGTACGGATCCGCGGGCGGGCCGTGCAGCCGGCGGCCGTCGGCGAGGTGGAGCGTGAGACCTTCACGGCCCGCCTCACGGCGCGTGATCCACGGCAGCGGCTCATGGGCGAGCCCCCGCCACAGCCGCGACAGCACGGCCGCCCGGGCACCGGGGAGCTCCGCCGCGTACGGCCGCGTCAGGCCGGGGCGTACGGCGTACAGCTCGGCACCGAGCGCGGCCTCGGCATCGGACGTCGGACGACGGTGCACGAGCGGGCTCCTCGGGTACGGGGGACGGTGACAGGACGGCGTACGACCTCTGCCCGCACGGCTTCGCCGCCAATGGTGAGGGCAGACATACTGGTCAGGAGTGCATCGTATGGAGCGAATGGACCCCCGTGGACGGCAACCACCCCCGTGACGACCTCGGCACCCTCGCCGATGCCCGTGCCGCCGCACCGTTGCTGAACTGCCTGCTGCGGGAGGCGGCCGAGCGCGTCGAGGACGGCGTGTACCGGCTCCGCGCCAGCGGCCGCCTCCTCCGTGTACGCGGCACGCGCCGCCCCACGGAGCCCGAGCTGCGCACGGCCGGGTCCTGGTATCGGCTCACCCATCCCGAGCTCGTCAAACTCACCGCCGAGGAACTCCGCCTGTTCACCGGACTGTCCAATTCCGAACTGCCCGCCGAGATGCTCGACAGCCGCGACGCCGTGGCAGCCCTCCTCACCGCCCGGGCCCACGCCACGGCACCCGCCGACCCCTACCTCCGCTCCGAACAGTCACTCGTCATCGGGCACCCCCACCACCCGGCGCCCAAGGCACGCGGCGGCGGCCCGGTCGCGGCCTGGCTGCCGTACGCGCCCGAGGCGTACGCCGCCTTCCCGCTGACGCTGCTGGGCGTGCGCGAGGACACGGTCGTGGAGGAGGGCGACACCACGGCCCTGGACGCCCTGGGGGCGGCCCCGCCCGGCTACCGTCTGCTGCCCGCCCACCCCTGGCAGCTGGACCTCGTCGCGCAGGACCTGGCCCCCGCCTTCGCGGACGGCCGGCTCGTCCGGCTGGGCCGTACACCCGCCCCGGTACGCCCCACGGCGGCCATCCGCACCGTGTACACCCCTCAGGACGACCTCTTCCTCAAGTTCAGCCTGGACGTGCGGATCACCAACGACGTGCGCCGGCTGTGGCGGCACGACCTGCTGAAGCTGCGCCGTACGGACACGGCGGTCACGACGGCGTTCGCGGAGCTGCCGGGCGCCTGGCTGAGCGACCGCGGCTACCGGACCGCCGACTTCGCCTTCGAGGAGCTCGCCGTCCTCGTCCGCGACGGCCTGCGCACCCACCTCGCCCCCGGCTCGACGCCCCTCCTCGCCGCCGCCCTCGCCGAGGGCTTCGACGGCAGCCCGCTCGACCGGATCACCGACCCGGTCGCCTGGTGGGAGGCCTACCTGCGTGCGGTCGTGCCCCCGGCGCTGGGCGCGTTCCACGACCACGGAGTCGTCCTCGAAGCCCACCTCCAGAACACCGTGGTCGCCGTCGGCCCCGACGGCACACCCGTCCAGGCTCTGTTCCGCGACGCGGAGGGCGTGAAACTCGTACCGGACGTGGGCCGTGCGGCGGGCTGGGAACGCCTGGTGTACTGCCTGGTCGTCAACAACCTGCTGGAGATGGCGGAAGCCGTCGCCGAACGCCACCCGAACCCGGATCTGTGGTCCGTCGCCCGCCGTGCACTGGCGCGCCACCGGCAGATCCCCGAGATCACCGGCCTCCTCGACGCCCCCACCCTCCCCGGCAAGACGAACCTCCTGCTGCGCTGGACCTCCGCGGACGGCGCGGACGCGCGGTACCGGCCCGTGGCCAACCCGCTGCGACAGACACCCAGTTGATCTGCTGCGTAGAGTTGCGGCGTGGCTGACGACGACCAGACGCGGGACGACGGGGACACCCACAACAGCGTGGGCGGAGAAGCACACATCGACACCCTCGTACAGTCCAAGTACATCGGCCGGCTGTACCTGAACCAGCCGGAACAGGGACCCGCCCTGCGAACTCCGCAGCAACTCCGCCCGGACGACGGACACTTCGTGGGGCGGGAGCAGGAACAGCTCCTGCTCCTGCGGTCCGTGAGCGCCTGGGAGGACGACGAACGGCCGCTGGTGGCCACACTGCGGGGCCTGGCCGGAGTGGGCAAGACCACCTTGGGACACCGGGTCGCGCGGACGCTGCGGAAACAGATGGGCGGGGGACAGGGCCAGGTCGGAGTCCTGTACGTCGATCTGGAGCATCACCGGCGCGACGGCGGCGTGGACGTGTCGGAAGCACTCGCGCACCTGCTCCGAGGATTCGGACTGCGGGGCGCGTGGCTGCCGACGGCCGTGGAGGAACGCGCCGACCGGTACCTGGAACTGACGCGGGACCACCGGCTCGTCGTGGTGATCGACAACGTACGGTCCGGGGCGGAGGCCGTGCCCCTGCTGCCGGACTCGGAGAAGAGCGTGGCGGTCCTGGTGAGCCACGCACCGCTGTACGATCTGGCCCGCCCGGACGTCGTGGACGTACACCTGGCACCCCTCACCGACGAGGAGGCGCTGCGGCTGCTGAGCGAGCGGGCAGGGGGCGCGCGACTCGCCGAGGACCCGGAGACGGCTCGTCGGCTGATCCGCCTGTGCGGGGGGCTGCCCCTGCTCCTGGCCGCCGCGGCACAGCAACTGCGGCGCCACCCGCTGCGCCGACTGGTGAGGGTGTTCGACGAGTTCGGCCGGAAACTGCGGGAGGCCGGGCTGCCCGAGACCGAGGCCGTACTCGACACGGCCTACGACGACATGAGCGAGCGGGGACGACTGCTGTACCGCCTCCTCGCCACGGCACCCGACGCGCCGCTCGCCCTGGCCGCGGTCGTCGCCCTCCTCGGCGAGGACCGGAACGCGGCCGATGACGCCGTGGAGGAACTGCTCGCCGCGGGCCTGGCCGAGGTGCACGACGGCCATCTGCACCTGCACGGGCTCGTCCGCGCACACGCGGCACGGCGGGCGACCGACCAGGGCCTGAGCCCGGCGTCGGCCGCGGCGGCACGGCTGCGCCTCGTCCGCTGGTACCTGCGTCAGGCACAGCTCGCCGACCTGGTGATCGCCGGAACGCGCCTGACGCTTGCCGAGCGGGCCGACGAGCTGCCGGGCGCGCCGGACGCCAGGTTCGCGGACAAGGGCCAGGCCCTGCGCTGGCTCGAATCCGAGCGCGCCGCGCTGTACGCCTGCGTACGGCTCGCGTACGAGGACACGGCCGACACGGAGGCATGGGCTCTGTGCGAGCCGCTGTGGACGCACTACCTGGACCACCCGCACTACGAGGACGTCCTGGACGCCTTCGGCACCGCGATCGGGGCGGCCGCCCGCTCCGGACACCTCGCGGCCCTGACCCGTATGCGCTGCCAGCGCGCCCGGCCGCTGTGGGAGCAGCGCCGCTTCACGGAGGCGGAACAGGAGCTGACCGCCGCGGTGAGCGCGGCCGAGGCACTGTCGGACGAGGAACGGGACCGCAGACTGCGGGCCTCGGCCCTGGAGTTCCGGGGCAAACTGCACGCCGTGCAGGAGCAGTGGGAGGACGCTGTCCCCTACTACGAGGAGTCCCTGAGCATCCACCGCGGGATCGGCAACGACTACGGTGTGCTGCTCCTCACCCACCTGAGCGGCCAGGCAGCCGCGGGCCTCGGCCGACTGGATCGCGCCCGTGACCTGCTGGCGAGCGCGCACGCGATGGCCCTGGCGGGCGACCGGGAGCGCATGACCGCCCGCACCGGCTTCGAACTCGGCCGGGTGCTGGAACGGCTGGAACGGCCCGCCGAGGCAAGCGAGTTGTACGAGGCCGCGCTCGCCGGTGCGCGCCGAAGAGGCTCGACGTTCGACGAAGCACGCATCCTGGACACCCTGGGCGGCCTCGCCGAACGCGCCGGGGACGAGGCCGCCGCTCGCGCCCATCGCGAGAGAGCCGCCCGGATTCGGGTCGCGCAGGGAGGCACGCGGAGGTGAACGCGCTCCCACCCGCCGATCGGCGACGGCTCACACCGGGGCCGGCCGTACTCGCCAACCGCGCGCTCCGACAAGGCAGTTGACGGCCGAACGGAGCGATGCTTCGAGCTCTTCCAGGGACAGCGCGTGCACGGCCGACAGTACGGTCGCCGGGTCGGGCAGGACGGCCCCGCCTCGTCCGGTCAGCGGCTCGATCCGCAGGGTCAGCGGTCCGCCCGCCCAGTCGCGCCGCCGCACGAGGCACCGTTCCGGCGAAAGGATCACCCCGGCGGTCCGGCAGCCGGGGTGACAGGCGAGGGCCTCGGCAGTCCAGCTCTCGGGCGTACCAGGGGAGTCCTCCCGCCAGCGCCGGTACAGCAGCCCCGCGCTGTGTACCGCCCGGACGCCGGCTGCGTCCGCCTCGGCCGCGAGGTGGTGCGGCGGCGGTACGTCGATCCGCGCGGGGCGCCGCTCGACGCGCAAGCCGCCGCTTGCGCGCTCGACCCGCACCCCGAACGCCGCGGGCGGCCCGGCGGGCCGCCGGGGGACGGGCAGCAGACGGGGGACCGCCGCCCCGGACGGGCGGGGCAGCCCCAGACGGACATAGATTTCCGTGCGCAGCCTGTCCAGCGCATCACCCTGGGCGCCCGCGTCGAAGGCGTCGCGTGCGGCGGCGGGACCGACCCCCGGGCGGTACGCGGCGAGCGTCACCCCGAACCGGTCGGCCGGCCCCAGACGGGGCACGGAGGCGAGCAGCCGGTCCATGGGCGTGCCCGGCAGCAGTTCGGTCCCGCCGTCGTACACACCCAGCACCGGACGGTCCAGGGCGGCGGCGTACAGCGCTGCCGACCCGTGGTCGGAGACCACGGCGTCCGAGGCGATCAGCAGCGTGGCCCACTCCTCGTGCGGCCGGGCGAGCACGACTTCGCGGGGCAGCCGCTCGACCAGGTCGAACGTGCCGGAGTCGCTGTGCGTGTTGGGGTGGGCGACCAACGCCAACTGGTATTCGTCCATGGGTAGTTCACCGCACAACCGCTCAGCGAGACCCGGGCGGCGGGAGAGCAGCGACTCGGGGCCCCAGGTCGAGACGAGCACGATCAGCCGACGCTCGCCCGTACCGAGCGCGGCACGGTAGCGGTCGCGGAGCGTACGGGACTCCAGGATGCGGTCGAGCGTCGGATCACCGACGACGGTGGCGCGGGCGGCGGCCTCCGGACACCGTTCGGCGAGCCGAGTGATCTGCTGGGGGTGGGCGAGCGCGTGCAGTGCGGCCAGGGGGCGGCCGTCGCGCAGCAGGTACTCCGGGTCGAGACCGGACGCCGAGTCCGCGGCGCCCTCCCCGCTGACGGTCTTGCCGAAGCCCGCGCCGTGCGGCAGCAGCACCACGGGGCCGTCGAGCCGGTCCAGGTCGCCCTTCGGGCTCGCGGCGACGATGAGGTCGTACGACTCCGCCAGGGCCCTCTCCCAGGGGACCGTCCGCGCCCCGGCCGATTCCAGCGCCGCCAGCGCGTCCACGCCGAAGTCGGACCCCGGAGCCAGCGTGAACAGCCGCCGCACTCTGTGGTCCCCCTCGAAGACGGGTAGCACGTCCAGCAGCCGGTGCAGGGCGGCCGCGGAACGCACGGGAAAGAGCACCCGCCGAACCGGCTGCCCGCTGCCCGCTGCCCGCTGCCCGCTGCCCGCTGCCCGCTGCGGAAGCGTTCATCCTAGTCTGTCCGGGGGCCTTTGCGGTGGCGTTTGCCCAGGTCAGTCCGGGTATGTGGGAGTCGGCGGGCGGCATGTCCGCGATCGTACCCAGGGCGGGAGCCCACGGAAAACGCCGGCCGGCCGACTCGGCGGCTGTTCTACGGTGGCCGGTGTGCTGCGCGAAGTGACCGAAGTGACCGCCGTACCCTCGGCGGGCCCGCTGCCGCTCAGTGGGACGCCGAGCGCGGGTGAGCCCCGGCGAGCACGTCCTGTGCGGCTGCCAGGGTGGCGAGAACGTCCTGGGCGGCTGCGTGGAGGGTGGCCTCGTCCGGCGTGGCGGAGGTTTCGAGGGCTGTTCTGATCGTGTGACCGAGCAGGTCCGCCCGGTGGTCCGGGGGGAGTTCCTCGCCCGGGGGGACGGCGATGCCCCCCGTGATGAACCCCGTCAGCACCGCGTCGATCGTGTAGATCTGGTCCGCGGCCGACGCTGTGACGGTCATCAGCCCGTGCGCGCGCCATACGTCGACGAGGCGGGTGAGCAGGGTGTGGAAGCCGAGCTCCTGGATGACGGGAAGCCCGCTCGCGGTGATGGCGAGCGCGCCGAGGACTTCACTGTCACCGGCATGGACGGCCCGGGCGACGGGATTGCGAGCCTGCTGCAGGAAGACCTCCCGGACCAGCCTGCTGGGCAGGGCGGAGGACGGGTCCTGCTCGATTCCGGCGGTGACGGTGCCGAGCTGCACGTGGAGTTCGCGCCGCAGTAGTTCGGTGAACAGCGTCTCTTTCGTCTTCCAGTGCAGGTAGACGGTTCCCTTGCCGATGCGGGCGCGGCGGGCGATCTCGTCGACGGTGACCCGCTTGTAGCCCCACGCCACCAGCAGTTCGCGCGCGGCCTCCAGGATGCGCTCGGCGCGTTCGTTGTCGGCCTGCGGGGAAGCGGCCGGGCGATCCAGGGTCATGAGCACAGCATCCCATCCCACAGGTTGCGTGACCAAATATCGAAACTGGTCATCCGGTATCGATCGCGGGTATGGTCGAGGCATGACCTCCTCGTCGCTCCCCCCACAGGGCGCCCGGCGCGCACTCGTCGTCGGATCGGGCATCTCCGGCCTGGCCGCGGCGCTGAGCCTGCACCGGGCCGGCTGGCAGCCCCTGATCATCGAGCGGGCGCCCGAACGCCGTACCGGCGGCTACTTCGTCCGTTTCAACGGCCCCGGTTACACCGCCGCCGAACGCCTGGGCCTCCTGGACTCGCTCCCGGACCGCCGCGACCCCGAGGGGCGCATGTTCGAAGTCGACTCCCGTGGTCGCCTCACACCTGGGCTGGCCTTTCCCGAACAGGTCAACGGCACCCCGATGCGGATGCTGCTGCGCAGCGATCTGGAGCGCGTCCTGTACGAGGCGGTCCAGGATCGGGTGGAGATCCGCTACGGCACCGGGCCCGCCGCCATCACCCAGGACCGCAACCAGGTGACCGTCACCCTCACCGACGGGTCCGTGGAGAGCGCGGACCTGCTCATCGGTGCCGACGGCATCCACTCCACCGTCCGCTCCCTGGTCTTCGGCCCCGAGGACCTCTACCGAGAGGACTTCGACCACGTCGTGGCCGCCTGCGTCATGGACGGCCCGCTGCCCGGCATGCGCGAGGGCGACGCTCTGGTCGCCACCGCTCCCGGCCGCTCCGCATGGATCAACAGCTATCGCGACCACCCCCCGGTCGCCTTCCTGCTCTACCGGACCGACTGGCCCGCCGCGGAGATCCGCAAGAAGCCCTCCGAGGCGCTGCGCCAGGCGTTCGCCGGCTTCGGCGGGGATGTCGTGCCCGCCATGCTGGAGGCGATGGGCCGCTCCGAGTCCGTCCTGTTCGACCAGGTCGGCCAGATCCACCTGGGCCGCTGGAGCCAGGGCCGGGTGGTCCTGCTCGGCGACTCCGCCTGGTGCATGACCCTGCATTCCGGCCAGGGCTCCGGCATGGGCATCGCGGGCGCCGAACTGCTGGCCCGCATGCTCACCGACCACGACGATCTGTCCGCCGCGCTCGGCAACTGGGAACAGCGGCTGCGTCCATTCGTCACCCGCCACCAGAAGGAGGCGCTGCGCATGCAGCACTTCTTCATGCCCGCCAACAGGCTCGGATACGTCGCCCGCCGCGGCCTCATCCGTGCGACCAACACGTCCGTCGGCGCCAAGCTCGGCAAGGCCCTGATGAACAGCACCACCCGTCCGGCCCCGGCCCGGGCCCGCACTTGGAGCAGCTGAGACGGGGAAGGAGCACAATCACCACGGGGAGACCGTCCGCCACCCCCGCCCCATGAAGGAGCCCCGCACATGGCTACCTGGAATCCCGACGAACTGAATCGCATCACCACCGCCAACGAACTGGACATCGCCGCGCGGCGCCCCGACGGCACTCTCCGACAGCCGACCACCATCTGGGTGGTCCGCGAGGGCGACGATGTGTATGTGCGCTCGTACCGCGGCGCGCAGGGGTCATGGTGGCGAACCGCCAAGTCCAGCCACGCGGGCCACATCTCCGCAGGCGGCGTGGAAAAGGACGTCACCTTCACCGAGGTCGGAAATCCGGCCGTCAACGACCGGGTCGATGCCGCCTACCGTGCCAAGTACGGCCGCTACAGCGGTTACGTCGAGCCCATGGTCGCCGAGCAGGCCAGAGCCACCACTCTGCGGCTCACACCACAGCCGTGATCTCGGCACAGGAGGCGAAAGCCGGGGCTGGACGGCTCGTGGCAGAAGGCCGCGACGCCCCCCAAAGGAAATTGGATAGGGCAATCCGATTGCTAGACTGGTGGCCATGAATCCTGGCGCCCACCCCGACGCTCCCGTCGCCCAGCCTCTGCGCAGTGACGCCGAGCGCAACCGGGGGCGGATCATCGCCGCCGCGCGCATGGTGTTCGCACGGGACGGCCTGAACGCCTCCATGGCCTCCGTGGCCCGTGAGGCAGGCGTGGGGATCGCCACCATCTTCCGCCACTTTCCCGCGAAGGAGGATCTGGTCGCCGCGGTCTTCTCCGACCGGATGGACGCCTACGCCGACGCTGTCGCCACGGCCCTCGGCGATCCCGACCCCTGGCACGGTTTCGTCGGCTACATCGAGGCCGCCTGTGCGATGCAGGCCGCCGACTACGGCTTCGCCGACGTGCTGACCATGACGTTCCCCACCGCCAAGGCCTTGGAGCAGCGACGTGACGAGGCGTACGAGGGCATGGTGGAGCTCATTGGCCGTGCCAAGGCGACGGGCCGTCTGCGTGAGGACTTCGACCCCTCGGATCTGGTCCTGATCCACATGGCCAACGCCGGCGTCGTCAACGCCACCGGCGACGCCGCCCCCGACGCCTGGCGACGCGTCGTCGCCCTGATGATCCAGTCCCTCGCGGCCCCCGCCCGCGGTCCCCTGCCCGCCTCGCCCGAGCATGAGGCCCTCTACCAGGCCATGCTCCGGGCCGGCCCAGCGGGCAACATGGCACCGCCGCCGCGCAAGAGCAGCTGATCTCAGGGCCGTACGTCGGGGCGCGTCGCAATGGCGTCGGGAGTGCGTCCACGATCCGGCGGCGGTCGGCCGGGCACGGCCCGGCCGTTGCGTCCCCGGGGTTATGCCGACGTGGTCTTCGGCGTGATGGTGTCGGGGCTGGTGCGGGTCTTGAGGATGAAGTCGAACTCCGTGCCCCCGTAGGGACTTTCAAAGCCGTGTTCGGCGACGTCCTCAGGGCCCTCGTGCAGGACGGTGTCGGCCTGAAGTGCGGGAGGGGCCGGCGCCCCTTCCGGGCGGCCGCACCGAAGGACGGCTTCCACGTGCTGCGGCACACCTACGCGTCGATCATGCTGGAGGCGGGGGAGTCGGTGGGTGACGCCGGCGGGATGGCTCGGGAGCTCCTTCCCGGATGTCACGCTTGGTCACTATGCTCACTTCATGCCGGAGGCCGGAAGCAAGGGCCGCACCGACATCGACGGACTGCTGGGGAGACAGGGGGACGAGCGTGCCGGTCGAAACTCCCCAGATCCTCCCCAGGTCTGATCGGGGACTTTTCCCGGATCGCGCCGCGTTGGAGCTGGTTGTGGAATATAAGGTAAACGAGCTACGGGGCCTTGGAAGATGCTGAGAGAGGTCACCGCCAACCGCTACGTCGCACCCCTCCGGTCCGGTGGCTCCGTACCCGGAGTCGTCGAGGCCGACGACCTGGGCACGTACGTCGTGAAGTTCACGGGCTCCGCGCAGGGCCGCAAGGCGCTCGTCGCCGAGGTGATCGTCGGCGAGCTGGCACGGGCCCTCGGCCTGCGCTTTCCCGAGCTGGTCCTCGTGCACTTCGACCCGGAGATCGCCGCGCACGAGCCCCACCAGGAGGTGCGGGAACTCCACGGGGCGAGCGCGGGAGTCAACCTCGGCATGGACTACCTCCCGGGCGCGAAGGACTTCACCCCGGAGATCGCGAAGACCTTCCCCGTGGACCCGCTGGAGGCGGGCCGGATCGTCTGGCTGGACGCGCTGACCGTCAACGTCGACCGTACGGTGCACAGCTCGAACCTGATGATCTGGCCGACCCTAGGCACCGTGCCCCCGCGCCTGTGGCTGATCGACCATGGCGCGGCCCTCGTCTTCCACCACCGCTGGGACACCTCGGCACCCGACAAGGCGTACGACTTCCGCCACCACGCCCTGGGCCACTACGGGCCCGACACACGGGCCGCCGACGCCGAACTCGCGCCTCGCGTCACCGAGGAACTGCTGCGCGAGGTCGTGGCCGAGGTCCCCGACGCCTGGCTGGGCGACCACTCCGGCTTCGCGACGCCCGGCGAGGCGCGCGACGCCTATGTCGCGTATCTCTGCGCGCGCGTGAAGGCGTCCGCGAGCTGGCTGCCGACCGACTTCCCCAGCCGCGAGCAACTGGCCGCCGAGAGCGCCCTGCGCGTGGCGCAGACCCAGCAAGGACGCCCGGACTGGCTCAAGCGGGTCCCCGACCTGCACGGCAAGCCCGCGGCCCGACAGGATTGGTCGGTGCACCTCGGATGACGGACGTGCAGCGCGTGGAGATCGAGTACTGCACCCAGTGCCGCTGGCTGCCCCGCGCCGCCTGGCTGGCGCAGGAACTGCTCACGACGTTCGAGGCCGAACTGACCGAGCTGTCCCTGAAGCCGGGCAAGGGCGGCGTGTTCGTCGTCCGCGTGGGCGACGAGGTGGTCTGGGACCGCCGCGAGCAGGGATTCCCGGAGCCAACGGCCGTGAAGAAGGCCGTACGCGACCGAGTGGCCCCGGGAAAGTCCCTGGGCCACTCGGACAGACCTGCGTGAGGGTCAGCCCCTGAGCTGCTCGTACGCCGGCAGCGTCAGGAAGTCCGCGTAGTCCTCGTCGAGGGAGACCTGGAGCAGCAGGTCGTGGGCCTGCTGCCAGTTGCCGGCGGCGAAGGCATCCTCGCCGAGTTCGGCCCTGAGGCTCTCAAGCTCCTCGGCGGCGACCTTGCGGGCCAGCTCCGGGGTGGCCTTCACGGATTCCCCGGCGTGCTCGAACTCGACGCCCGCGTTGATCCACTGCCAGATCTGGGAGCGGGAGATCTCGGCGGTGGCCGCGTCCTCCATGAGATTGAAGATGGCCACCGCACCGAGACCGCGCAGCCAGGCCTCGATGTAACGCATGCCCACCTGGACGGCGTTGACGAGGCCGTTGTACGTGGGCCTCGCGTCCAGGGAGTCGATCGCGATCAGGTCGGCGGCCTCGACGTGGACGTCCTCGCGCAGGCGGTCCTTCTGGTTCGGCCGGTCGCCGAGGACCTTGTCGAAGGACTCCATCGCGATCGGCACGAGGTCGGGGTGGGCGACCCAGGAGCCGTCGAACCCGTCGCCCGCCTCGCGGTCCTTGTCGGCGCGGACCTTCTCGAAGGCGACCTTGTTGACCTCGGGGTCCCGGCGGGACGGGATGAAGGCCGCCATGCCGCCGATGGCGTGGGCGCCCCGCTTGTGGCAGGTGCGGACGAGGAGTTCGGTGTACGCCCGCATGAACGGGGCCGTCATCGTCACCGCGTTGCGGTCCGGAAGCACGAACTTCGCTCCGCCATCACGGAAGTTCTTGACGATGGAGAAGAGATAGTCCCAGCGGCCCGCGTTCAACCCCGAGGCGTGGTCGCGGAGTTCGTAGAGGATCTCCTCCATCTCGTACGCGGCCGTGATCGTCTCGATGAGGACGGTGGCGCGGACCGTGCCCTGCGGGATGCCGACGTAGTCCTGCGCGAAGACGAAGACGTCGTTCCAGAGGCGGGCCTCCAGGTGCGACTCCGTCTTGGGGAGGTAGAAGTACGGGCCCTTGCCGAGGTCCAGCAGGCGCTGGGCGTTGTGGAAGAAGTACAGGCCGAAGTCGACGAGCGCGCCGGGGACCGGGGTGCCGTCGGCGTCGACGAGGTGGCGTTCGTCCAGGTGCCAGCCGCGGGGGCGCATGACGACCGTCGCCAGTTCGCCGTTCGGGCGCAGGGCGTACGACTTGCCGGTGCCCTCGTCGGTGAAGTCGATGTTCCGGGTGTACGCGTCGGCCATGTTCACCTGGCCGAGGACCACGTTCTCCCACGTCGGGGCCGAGGCGTCCTCGAAGTCCGCGAGCCAGATCCTGGCGCCCGAGTTGAGGGCGTTGATGGTCATCTTGCGGTCGGTGGGGCCGGTGATCTCGACACGGCGGTCGTTCAGGGCGTCCGGTGAGGGGGCCACCTTCCAGGAGTCGTCCGCGCGGATCGCGGCGGTCTCCGGGAGGAAGTCGAGCGTCGAGGTGCGGGCGATCTCGGCGCGGCGCTCCGCGCGACGCGCGAGGAGCTCGTCACGCCGGGGCGTGAACAGCCGGTGCAGCTCGGCCACGAAGGCGAGGGCCGCGTCGGTGAGGACCTCGTCCTGCCGGGGCAGGGGCTCTGCGTCGACGATGGCCAGCGGGGACGGCGCTGGTGCGGACATGACCTGTCACTTCCTTCAGCGAGCTGACGTGAGTACACCGAGGCACGGACACCGGCACCGGGTGCCAGGGACGCCGGATGCGGCGGACGGTGCCTGGAGGGCGGTCACCCGCTGCCGGGCAGTGCCTGATCAGTATCTGACCAGTGGATACTAGTTTCCTCATGGTGGAAGTTCAATGATTTGTTGACGTCGAGATTCTCCGGGTCGAGGCAGTGCGGCGCTCCGTGCCACCCCACTCACTCAAGGTGGACCAGATCGCTCTCCGTGTCGATGTCGTACGGCTGCGCCACGTCCCCGCACTCGACGAGGGTCACCTCGTCCGCGTGGGCCTTGAGGTACGCGCGTGCCCCTCGGTCCCCGGTCGCGGTCACGGCAATGCCCTCCCAGTGAGCGGAGCCGAAGAGCACGGGATGCCCCCTCTCCCCGTCGTACGCGGCCGCGGCGAGCGACCTCTCCGACCCGTACGCGGAGAGCACACGCGCCACCGCCTCCGGTCCGATCCCCGGCTGGTCCACCAGTGACACCAGTACGGCCCGGACGCCCGTACCGGCCAGTGACTCCAGCCCGGCCCGCAGCGAGGAGCCCATGCCCCGCGCCCACTCCGGGTTGTCCACGAGCGTGCAGCCGGGCAGCGCGGCCCGCTCGCGCACCGCGCCCGCCTTGGCGCCGAGGACGACATGTATCCGGGAACAGCCGCCCGTACGCAGTACCCCGACCGCGTGTTCGACGAGAAGGTGTCCCCGGTGGGGCAGGAGTGCCTTGGGGCGACCCCCGAGGCGCCGCCCTCCGCCCGCGGCCAGCAGCAGTCCGGCGACCTGGTCATTGGCGTCCGTCATCCCCCCTGCATACCCGACCTGGCGCGCGTGTGCGCGGGGTCCCTTCTGGTCGGTCCTGTGTCCGGGGGCTGAATTTAGGTCCGCATGGTGGCGCTCGCGGCTTTTGGTGGCGTTTACTGGCCCGCATCTCTGGGTGGCCGACCAGCGCCAGGGGAGCGTTGGGCCGTACGGAGACGTACTCGCGCGGGGCGACGTGTGAGGGGGAGGGCTGTGTTGCGGAGCTTGGGGCAGAGACCGGTGACCGGCAGCGACGAGGACCCGAGGGTGGTGGAGCTGAAGACCGCCGTGTCCCGGCTGCGCCGTGAACTCGCCGCGCATCCCGCCGAGTTTCCCGACCGGGCCATAGCCGAGGACGAGCTCGCTGCCCTCGCCGCGATGGCGGTCAGCGGCATCCCCGAGATCCCTCGCCTGCGCCGCTCCCTGCTCCTGATCGCGGGCTCCATCGGCTCGGTCAGCGCCCTGACGAAGGGGCTGGCCGATGTACGGAGTGCGGTGGAGTTGTTCGGGGGGCCGCCGCGGAGGTGATCGCGGGGTGGGTTTTCTCGCCCCCGCCGCCCCTACCCGTCCCATCCTTCCCTGGGGGCTGCCGCCCGGGGACC
>NZ_VMNX01000016.1 GCF_009377235.1 Streptomyces acidicola | reverse complement strand
CCGCCAGCCCCGCACCGTCACCCGCGGCGAGCGCCTGCCCGACTGGTTCGCCGAACTGCCCGCAGACCGGCCCCTCGTGCTCGCCTCACTCGGCACCGGACTGCCCGGCACGGTGCTCGAATTCCTCGACAAGGCCCGCGAGTTCGGCGCCCCCATCCCCGTCTACGACCCCGCCGAACCCCTCGACACGGTCGTCGAGGCCCTCTCCGCGCTGGACTGCGCCGCCGTCGTCTCCACGCTCGGCATGCCCGTGGACACCGTCAAGGCCGCGCCCCACGTCCGCGTCGTCGACCGCTTCCCGCAGCAGCTCCTCCTCGAACACACCGCGTTGTTCCTCACCCACGGCGGCTACAACAGCATCCGTGAGGCCGTGCGCGCCGGCGTCCCCATGGCGGTGCGGCCCATGTTCGGCGACCAGCAGTACAACGCGCTGCGCGTCGCCGACCTCGGCCTCGGCGAACACATCGCGACCCGCGGCGCCGAACCCATGCTTCAGGCCTGCCGCCGACTCCTGGCCGACGAGAACGTTACCGACGAGGCCCGGCGCGCCCGGAAGGAGATGCTCGCCCTGCCCGGCATCGACGCCGCCGTCACCCATCTCGAACGCCTGGCCGCCAACTGACGGCCCCTCCCGCAGACCCGCACCGACGCCGACGCGGCCCCCGTGGCCCGTCGGCGCCGTCATGATCCCGGCGCGCGCTCCATCTCCTTGTGTTTCCCCCAGTCGTCCGTCCGAATAATCGAACCAGTTGGGCGAACGGATCAGGCCACCCCCCACGTTCCCGGCCGCCGCACGCCGACGCCCCCCACAGGCCCCGGTCCAGTATCCGAAGACGTGGCGACGAGTCATCCGCGGGAGAGAACGTGTCCGAACAAGCTCGCTCCACCTCGGCCACCCGCCCGTTCGCGGGCACCCCACGCCCCTGGCTCCTCACCGGGCAGGGCACCCGAGCCGTACGGGAACAGGCCCGCATCCTGCGGACCCTCGTACACGCCGGAGATCCGGACCGCATCGCGGCGGCCCTGCTGCACGGCGTCGACCCGGCCCACCCCTGTCGCGCGGCCGTCACCGCGACCGGCCCCGACGACCTCGCCGCGGCCCTGGACGCCCTGGCCGACGGCACCCCCACCGACCACGTCACCGAGGGCCGGCCCACCGCCCGCGACGGCGGACCCGTCTTCGTCTTCCCCGGCCACGGCTCACAGTGGCCCGGCATGGCCCGTGAACTCCTCGACACCTCACCGGTGTTCGCCCGCCGCATGGAAGAGTGTGCCGACGCCCTCGCCCCGCACCTGGACCACAACCCCCTCGACGTCCTGCGCGGCACCCACGCGCTGACCACACCCGACGTCACCCAGCCCGCCCTCTTCGCCGTCATGGTGTCGCTGGCCGCCCTATGGGAGAGCGTCGGCGTACGGCCCGCGGCGGTCGTCGGCCACAGCCTCGGCGAGATCGCCGCCGCCTGCGTCGCGGGAGCCCTCACCCTCGACGACGCGGCCCGCGTCGCCGCGAGCTGGGGCACCGCCCAGCTCAGCCTGCACGGGCGCGGCGACATGGTGTCCGCCCTGATGCCCGTCGAACGGCTGCGGGAACGACTCGCGCCCTGGCACGGCAGGCTCCACCTCGCGGCCGTCAACGGCCCCGACAACGGAGTCGTCTCCGGTGATGCCGACGCCGCGGCCGAACTCCTCGCCGAGCTGACCGCCGAAGGCGTCCGCGCCCGTACCGTCGACTACGGCGTCGCCGCGCACTCACCGCACATCGACGAGATCACCGACCGTATCCGCGCCGACCTCGCCGCCCTCACCCCGCGCGCGGCCCGCATCCCCCTGTACGCCGCCTCGGCCGGCACGGCCCTCGACGGAGTGACCCTCGACGCGGACCACTGGGCCGCCGCCCTGCGCGACACCGTCGAGTTCGTCGCCGCCGTCGGCACCGCACTCGACGCCGGCCACCGGCACTTCCTGGAGATCAGCCCGCACCCGCTGCTCACCCCCGGTCTGGAGACCGTCCTCACCCGGGCGGGCGTCACCGGCACCGTCCACACCACCCTGCGCCGGGACGCGGGAGACATCGACCGCTTCCAGCGCGCCATGGCCGAGTACTGGACGACCGGCGGCGACCCCGACTGGGCCGCCCTGCACGACCCCGCCACCGACCCGGCCGACCTGCCCGACGAACTCGCCGACGCCGCCGCCGTCGAGGACCCCGACACCATCGGCACACCCCTCGGCGTTCAGGCGGCCGCCCTGCACGACCGCCTCGGTGACCTGCCGGAACCCGACCGGCGCCGCGCCCTCGTCGACCTCGTCCGCGACCAGGTGGCCGACCTGCTGGAGCTGCCAGGCGGCGCGCCCACGCACGTGTCCTTCCGCGACCAGGGCGTCGAATCGGCCACCGCCGTCGCCCTCCGGGACCGTCTGCGCGCCGCGACCGGACTGCCCCTCGCCCCGACCGCCGCCTTCGACTACCCGACCCCCGCGGCCCTCGGCCACCACCTCTACGAACAGCTCTACGGCACCACCGCCGCCGACCCCGGCACCGCCGCCGGTCACGCGCACTCCGACGAGCCCATCGCCGTCGTCGGCATGGCCTGCCGCTTCCCCGGCGACGCCGACTCGCCCGAGGCCCTGTGGCAGCTCCTCCTGGACGGCACCGACGCCGTCACCCCGCTGCCCGACGACCGGGGCTGGGACATCGAGGGACGCTACGACCCCAGCGGCACCGCGCCCGGCGGCTTCCTCCAGCGCGAAGGCGGATTCCTGCGCGACGCCGCCGACTTCGACGCCGCCTTCTTCGGCATCAGCCCGCGCGAGGCCCTCGCCATGGACCCGCAGCAGCGGCTGCTGCTGGAGACGACGTGGGAGGCGCTGGAGCGGGCGGGCATCGACCCGACGACCCTGCGCTCCACGGCGACCGGCGTTTACCTCGGCCTCATGACGGCCGACTACGACCGTGCCGCCGCCACCGCCTCCACCGACGTCGCCGGCCACGTCCTGACCGGCAACGCCGTCAGCGTCGCCTCCGGCCGTATCTCCTACACCCTCGGCCTGGAGGGCCCCGCCCTCACCGTCGACACCGCCTGCTCCTCCTCCCTGGTCGCCCTCCACCTCGCCTGCGAGGCCCTGCGCGGCGGCGCCGCGACCACCGCCCTCGCCGGCGGCGCGACGGTCCTGCCGAGCCTGGAGATGTTCGCCGAGTTCTCCCGCCAGCGGGCCCTCGCACCCGACGGCCGCTGCAAGGCGTTCTCCGCGCAGGCCGACGGATTCTCGCTCAGCGAGGGCGCCGGCATGCTCGTCCTGATGCCGCTGTCCGAGGCCCGGCGCCAGGGCCGCGAGGTCCTCGCCGTGATCCGCGGCAGCGCCATCAACCAGGACGGCGCCTCCAACGGCCTGACGGCCCCCAGCGGCCCCGCCCAGCAGCGCGTCGTCCGCCAGGCCCTCGCAGGCGCCGGTCTGCGCCCCGCCGACGTCGACGCCGTCGAGGCGCACGGCACGGGCACCCGGCTCGGCGACCCCATCGAGGCACACGCCCTTGCCGCCGCCTACGGCCGCGACCGCGAGGAGCCCCTGTGGCTCGGTTCGGTCAAGTCCAACATCGGCCACACCCAGGCCGCCGCGGGTGTCGCCGGCGTCATCAAGATGGTCATGGCCCTGCGCGAGGAACGCCTCCCGCGCACCCTGCACGCCGACGAGCCGTCCTCCCACATCGACTGGTCGCACGGCACACTGCGAGTCCTCCAGGAGGAACGCCCCTGGGCGCGCGGGGACCGTCCGCGCCGGGCGGGGGTCTCGTCGTTCGGCATCAGCGGCACGAACGCGCACCTCATCCTCGAAGAGGCCCCCGTCGCCGAGGAGCCGGACCCGGCCGAGGAACCGCTCACGCGACTGCCCGTGGTCCCGTGGGTCGTGTCGGCCCGCAGCGAGCGGGCCCTGCGGGACCAGCTGGACCGCCTGACGGCACTCGACGCGGACCCGCTCGACGTGGCCTGGTCACTGGCCACCACCCGTGCGGCCCTGCAACACCGCACCGTCGCCCTGCGCCCCGGAGCCGTCATCTCCGGGACGGTCTCGGAGGGCCGTACGGCGTGGATGTTCACGGGGCAGGGGAGTCAGCGTCCCGGTATGGGCCGGGAGTTGTACGACATCTTCCCGGTGTTCGCGTCGGCGCTCGATGAGGTGTGTGGGCTGCTGGATGCCGGTCTTGGTTTCGAGCGGCCGTTGAAGGAGGTGTTGTTCGCCGGGGAGGCGGAGGACGGGACCGGGTATGCGCAGTCGGCGTTGTTCGCGTTGCAGACGGCCCTGGTGGCGTTGCTGAGGTCGTGGGGCATGCGGCCGGAGCTGGTGCTGGGGCATTCGGTGGGTGAGTTCGCCGCCGCGTATGCGGCCGGGGTTTTCGAACTCGCGGATGCTGTACGGCTGGTGGCTGCTCGGGCCCGGTTGATGCAGGCGTTGCCCGAGGGCGGTGCGATGGTGGCCGTGGAGGCGTCCGAGGCCGAGGTCGCCGACTGGCTGGTGGACGGTGCGGTGATCGCGGCCGTCAACTCGCTTACGGCCGTGGTGGTGTCGGGTACCGAGGCCGCCGTCCAGATGGTCGCCGAGCGGGCGCGGGACGCGGGACGGCGGACGACCCGCCTGAAGGTCTCGCACGCGTTCCACTCGCCGCTGATGGAGCCGGTGCTCGCCGAGTTCACGACGGTGGCCGAGCAGGTGAGCTTCAACCGGCCGGCGGTGGCGGCTGTCAGCACGCTGACGGGTGCCTCGCTGTCCGACGGCGACTGGACGAGCGCTGCCTACTGGGCCGAGCAGATCGTCGGGCCGGTGCGTTTCCATGACGCGCTGACCGCCGCCCGTGCCCAGGGCGCGGAACGCTTCCTGGAGATCGGCCCGGATCCCGTGCTGACCGCGCTGGCCGGTGACGTGCCGGCCGCCGCGACCCTGCGCAAGGACCGCCCGGAGGCGGAGACGGTGCTGACGGCCGCCGCCGAACTCTACGTCCGGGGCACCGGGATCGACTGGCCCGCGCTGTTCGCGGGGACCGGCGCCCGCCGTGTCGACCTGCCCACGTACGCCTTCCAACGGCAGCGGTACTGGCTGCCCGACCACGCCCGTCCCGCGCGCCCGGCCGAGAGCGGAGAGGGCGCCGCCGACGGGGGGTTCTGGGAGCTCGTCGACCAGGGTGACGCCGACTCGCTCGCCGGAGAGCTCGGTGTGGACAGCGGTGCCCCGCTGGACGCCGTCCTGCCGGTGCTCGCCGACTGGCGTCGCAAGCGCCGGGAGGAGTCGCAGCTTGCCGGGCTGCGCTACCGGATCACCTGGCGGCCCGTCCGCACGCCGGCCCCGGGCAGCCTGGACGGCGCCTGGCTGATCGCGGTCGACGAGGACACTCCGGCCGGGCTGGTCGACGCGGCCGCGGGCTCGCTGCGGGCCGTCGGTGCCGACGTGACGGTCGTGACCGGACCGGCCGCCGACCCGCAGACGCCGTACGCGGGCGTACTGTCCCTGCTCGCCGATCCCGCGCACGTGGTGGCACTGACGCAGGCGTGCCCGGAGAGCCGGCTGTGGTGCGTGACCTTCGGAGCCGTGGCCGTGTCCGGCCGCGAGGGACTCGCGCGCCCGGAACAGGCCGCAGTATGGGGGCTGGGCCGGGTCGTGGCGCTGGAGCAGCCCGACCGCTGGGGCGGACTGATCGATCTGCCGGACGAACCGCAACCCCGGCTCTGGCAGCGGGTCGCGGCCGTGCTCGCCGCCCAGGGAGCGGGGGAGGACCAGCTCGCCGTGCGCGCCACGGGCGTCCACGCCGCCCGGCTGGTGCGCGACCGCTCGGCACGGCCCGCGCGGTCCTGGCAGCCGCACGGCACCGTCCTGGTCACGGGCGCGACCGGCGCCCTGGGCGGGCACCTTGCCCGCTGGCTGGCGGCCGGCGGCGCGGAACACCTCGTCCTCGCGTCACGGCGCGGAGCCGACGCCCCCGGTGCCGCCGAACTCGGCGCGGAACTGGACGAGTCGGGCACCGCCGTCACCTTTGTCGCGGGCGACGTCGCCGACCGCGAGACCGTCGCGTCCCTCCTGGACACCTATGCGCCGACGGCCGTCGTGCACGCCGCGGGCATCCTCGACGACGGGCTCGCCGCCGACCTCACCCCCGAACGTCTGGCCCGCGTCCTCGCCGTGAAGGCCGAGGGCGCCCGGCATCTGCACGAGCTGACGCGGGAGCGGGAGCTGGACGCCTTCGTCCTGTTCTCGTCCGTCACGGCCGTCCTCGGCAACGCCGGGCAGGCCGCCTACGCCGCCGCCAACGCCCGTCTCGACGCGCTCGCCCAGCACCGCCGCGCCGCCGGGCTGCCCGCGACGTCCATCGCCTGGGGGCCGTGGGGCGGTGGCGGCATGGCGGCCGACGAGACCGTCGCCGAACACTTCCGCCGCCAGGGCATACGACCCCTGGAGCCGTCCCGTGCCCTGGACGTGCTCCGCCGCGCCCTCGACGAGGACGCCACCTGCACGACCGTCGTCGACATCGACTGGCAGCGCTTCGCCGCCGCCGCGTACACCCCGCGCCCGCTGCTCGCCGACCTCCCCGAGGCCGCGCCGCCCACGACCGATGCCGGGCCGAGCGCACCGGCCGCGGGCGCCCTCGGCGCCGAACTGTCCGGCCGCACGCCCGCGGAACAGGACCGGGTGCTGCTCGACCTCGTCCTCGACCAGGTCGCCGCCGTCCTCGGGCACGCCGACCGGACCGCCCTCGACGCCGGCCGCGCCTTCAAGGACCTCGGCTTCGACTCGCTGACCGGCGTCGCCCTGCGCCACCGACTCGCCGCCGCCACCGGGCTGTCCCTGCCCGCCACCCTCGTCTTCGATCACCCGGCCCCGACCGCGCTCGCCGCGTTCCTGCGCACACAGGTCCTCGGCGTCACCACGGACGAGATCGAGCGTGGCGGCCCCGCCCTCGCCCCCGCCGGCGCCGATGACGACCCGGTCGTCATCGTCGGCATGGGCTGCCGCTTCCCCGGCGGCGTGACCACCCCCGACCAGCTGTGGGACCTGCTCGCCTCCGGCGCGGACGGCCTCACGCCGTTCCCCCAGGACCGCGGCTGGGACGTCGAGCGCCTCTACCACCCGGACCCCGGCCGTTCCGGCACCACCTACGCCCGCACCGGCGGATTCCTGCACGACGCCGCCGACTTCGACGCCGAACTGTTCGGCATCAGCCCGCGCGAGGCCCTCGCCATGGACCCGCAGCAGCGGCTGCTGCTGGAGACCACGTGGGAGGCACTGGAGAGGGCGGGCATCGACCCGCTGTCCCTGCGCGGATCGGCCACCGGCGTCTTCGCCGGCACCAACGGCCAGGACTACCGCGACACCGCCCACGCCCCGGGCGAGGACGTCGAGGGCTACGTCGCCACCGGCTCGGCCGCCAGCGTCCTGTCCGGCCGCGTCAGTTACACCCTCGGCCTGGAGGGCCCCGCCCTCACCGTCGACACCGCCTGCTCCTCCGCGCTGGTCGCGCTCCACCTCGCCGCGCAGGCGATCCGCCAGGGCGAATGCCGCACCGCCCTCGCCGGCGGCGTGACCGTGATGGCCACACCGGGCATCTTCGTCGAGTTCTCCCGCCAGCGCGCCCTGTCCGCCGACGGCCGCTGCAAGGCCTTCGCCGAGGGCGCCGACGGCACCGGCTGGTCCGAGGGCGCCGCCGTCCTCGTACTGGAACGGCTCTCCGACGCACGCCGCGCAGGCCACCCCGTGCTCGCCGTGCTGCGCGGCTCCGCCGTCAACCAGGACGGCGCCTCGAACGGTCTGACGGCTCCCAACGGGCCCTCCCAGCAGCGGGTGATCCGGCAGGCCCTGACCGCCGCCGGACTGCGGCCCGGCGACGTGGACGCGGTCGAGGCGCACGGTACCGGCACGAGCCTCGGCGACCCGATCGAGGCGCAGGCCCTGCTCGCGACCTACGGCCAGGACCGCAGCGGGCCCCTGTGGCTGGGGTCGGTGAAGTCCAACATCGGCCACACCCAGGCGGCGGCAGGCGCGGCCGGCGTCATGAAGATGGTGCTGGCCCTGCGTGCCGGGCAGTTGCCGCCCACCCTGCACGTCGACGCTCCCTCCAGCCGGGTCGACTGGGACTCCGGTGCAGTGCGGCTGCTCACCGAGGCGCGGCCCTGGACGCGCGGGGAACGCCCGCGCCTGGCCGGTGTGTCCGCGTTCGGCATCAGCGGCACCAACGCCCACGTCATCCTGGAGGAGCCGCCCGCCGCCGACGCCCCGGTCGCCGAGGCCCTCGTGGCCGATGCGCCGGCCACCGACGCCCCCGCGGTGGACACGCCGGCCACCGAGGTACCGGCCCCGGCCCGTCCCGTCGGCACCGTGCCCTGGATCCTCTCCGGCCGGACCCGCCAGGCCCTGCGCGCGCAGGCCGCCCGACTCGTCGCCCACCTCGCCGACCGGCCCGGCCTCACCCCGGCGGACGTGGGCCGCACGCTGGCCACCGCCCGTGCCGCCCTCGACCACCGCGCCGTCCTCGTCGGCGACGACGCCGGCACCCTGACCGCGGCCGCCACCGCCCTCGCCGACGGCGACCCGGCCGCGCCGGTCACGTCGGTGGCGGGCGAGGGCCGCACGGTGTGGGCCTTCACCGGACAGGGCAGCCAGCGTCCCGGCATGGGCCGCGCACTGTACGACGCCCACCCGCTGTTCGCGCACACCCTCGACGACACGTGCGCGCTGCTCGACACCGAACTCGCCGGCGCCGACGGCTTCGACACACCGCTGCGCACCGCGCTGTTCGCCACGCCGGACAGCCCCGAGGCCGCCCTGCTGGGCCGCACCGGCTACGCGCAGGCCGCGCTGTTCGCCCTCCAGGTCGCCCTCGCCGAACTGCTGCGCTCCTGGGGCCTCACCCCCGACGCACTGGTCGGCCACTCCATCGGCGAGCTGGCCGCCGCCCACACCGCGGGCGTCCTCGAACTCCCCGACGCCGTACGGCTGGTGGCCGCCCGCGCCCGGCTGATGCAGGCGCTGCCCGAGGGCGGCGCGATGGCGGCCGTCGAGGCGGACCCCGAGGAGGTCGAGCCCTGGCTGACCGACGGCGCGGTGATCGCCGCCGTCAACGGGCCGGCCGCCGTGGTGGTCTCCGGTACGGAGACCGCCGTGGACACCATGCTGAGCATCGCGCGCGAGCACGGGCGGCGCGTCACCCGGCTCAAGGTGTCGCACGCCTTCCACTCGCCGCTGATGGAGCCGATGCTGGCCGAATTCGCCGCCGTCGCGGGCGAGCTCACCTACCGGCGGCCCCGCATACCGGCCGCCAGCACCGTCACCGGCCGGCCCCTCGGCGCCGACGACTGGGCGAGCGCCGACTACTGGGTACGCCAGGTGCGCCGGCCCGTCCTCTTCCACGACGCCGTCCGCACGGCCACCGGCGAACTCGGCGCCACCCGCCTGCTGGAGCTCGGCCCCGCCCCGGTCCTCGCCGCCCTCGCCCAGCGCACCGCCCCCGACCTGACCGTCGCGGTCGCGGCCCTGCGCGCGGGCCGAGCCGAGCCCGACACCCTGCTCACCGCCGTGGGAGAACTCTTCGTACGCGGTACCCGGGTCGACTGGACGGAGGTCTTCCGCGACACGGACGCCCAACTGATCGACCTGCCCACCTACGCCTTCCAGCGCGAACGCTTCTGGCTCCCGGACCGCACCGCCCACCAGCCCGCCGAGGGGGGCTCCAAGGACGAGTTCTGGCAGCTGGTCGACACCGCCGACCCCGCCACGGTGGCCCATGAACTGGGCCTGCCCGAGGGCGCCTCCATGGACGCGCTGCTCCCGGCCCTGACGCGGTGGCGACGCCGGCACGAGGAACGCGCCGCGCAGGACCGTCGGCGCTACCGCGTGGTGTGGAAGCCGGTGCCGACACCGCGCACGGCTCGCCTCACCGGCCGCTGGCTGATCGCCGCCCCGGCCGGCGCACAAGACACCGACGCCTGCCTCGACGCGCTGCGCGCCGCAGGCGCCGACGCCGAACTCCTCACCCTGCCCGCATCGACCAGGACCGGGGAACTCGCCGCGCACATCAGCGAGTACGACCCGGACGGCATCGTTGTCGTCCCGGACGCCGCCGAAGCCCTCCCCACACCCCACCTGAACCTCCTCCAGGCACTGACCGCCGCCGGACTTCAGACCCCGGTGTGGGCCGTCACCCGGTCCGCCGTCGCCGTCACGGCCGGGGAACCCCTCACCCGCCCCGACCAGGCGCAGATCTGGGGCTTCGGCCGCACGGCCGCCCTCGAACTGCCCCGACTGTGGGGCGGTCTCGTCGACCTCCCGGACGACGCCGGCCCCGACGCCTGGCAGCGCCTCGCCGCGGTCCTCGCCGCACCCGGTCCGGAGGACCAACTGGCCGTCCGCGCCTCCGGCGTCCACGCCGCCCGCCTCGCCCACGACGTGCCGAGTGACACCGTGGCCGGAGCCCCCGCACTGCCGGCGCCGCGCGGAACCGTACTGATCACCGGCGGCACGGGCGCACTCGGCGCCCATGTCGCCCGACGCCTCGCCGACCTCGGCGCCGCACACCTGCTGCTGGTCTCTCGCAGCGGCCCGCAGGCCGTCGGCGCCGACGCACTGCGCGACGAACTCACCGCCCGCGGCGCCCGCGTCACCCTCGCCGCCTGCGACGTGGGCGACCGCGACGCACTGGCCGAACTGATCGCCGCGATCCCGGCCGAAACGCCCCTGACCGGTGTCGTCCACACGGCCGGGCTCCCCCAGAACACCCCGCTCACCGCCACCACCCCGAACAACCTCGCCCAGGTGGTCTCCGCCAAGGTCACCGGGGCGAGGCACCTCCACGAACTGACCGCCGGCCTCGACCTCGACCTGTTCGTGCTGTTCTCGTCCGTGGCGGCCGTCTGGGGCAGCGGCGGTCAGGCCGCCTACGCGGCCGGCAACGCCTACCTCGACGGGCTCGCCCAGCACCGCCGTACCCTCGGCCTGCCCGCGACCTCCGTCGCCTGGGGCCCGTGGAGCGGCGGCGGCATGGCCGCCGACGAAGGAGTCGCCGAGCACCTCACCGAACGGGGCCTCGCCCTGCTCGCACCGGACAGCGCCCTCACCGCACTGGAGGAGGCGCTCCTCTCGGACCGCACCTGCGTGACCGTCGCGGACGTGGACTGGGAACGCTTCGCCCCCACCTTCACCTTCACCCGTCCCAGCCCGCTCATCGCCGACCTGCCCGAGGTCGTCGCAGCCCAGGCCGCGACAGCCGGCGCCGGCGACGCACCGGACGCCGCCGAGGGCGAACTCGCCCGCACCCTGCGCGCACTGCCCCCGGCCGAACAGGACCGCACCCTCCTGGACCTCGTCCAGTCCCAGGTCGCCGCCGTCCTCGGCCACGCCTCCCCGGCCGTCATCGACCCCGAACGCGCCTTCAAGGACCTCGGGTTCGACTCCCTCACCGCGGTCGACCTGCGCAACCGGCTCGCCGCGAGCACCGAAGTCGCCCTGCCCACCACTCTCGTCTTCGACCACCCCACACCGTCCGCCCTCACCGCCCACCTGCGCGACCGCCTCCTCGGCACGGGCGCCGGTCCCGACTCGGCCGCCCCCGAAGCCACGTCCTTGGCCGACGACGAACCCATCGCCGTCATCGGCATGGGCTGCCGCTTCCCCGGCGGCATCCAGTCCCCGGAAGACCTCTGGGACGTCCTGACCGCCGGCGAGGACCGCATGTCGCCGTTCCCGGACGACCGCGGCTGGGACATCCCCGGCCTGCTGGAGTCCACCTCGGCCGCCCTCGGCACCCCGTTCGCCGGACGCGGCGGCTTCATCCCGCACGTCGCGGGCTTCGATGCCGAACTGTTCGGTATCTCCCCGCGCGAGGCCCTCGCGATGGATCCGCAGCAGCGGCTGCTGCTGGAGACCGCGTGGGAGGCGCTGGAGCGTGCGGGCATCGACCCGACCTCGCTGCGCTCCACGGCGACCGGTGTGTACGCGGGTGTCTCCGCCAACGGCTACGGCGGCGCCGTGCACGAGGCCGACGGCGAGTCCGCCGGCTACCTGCTCACCGGAAGCACCCCGAGCGTCGCCTCCGGCCGCCTCTCCTACGTCCTCGGCCTGGAGGGCCCGGCGGTCTCCGTCGACACCGCCTGCTCCTCCGCGCTGGTCGCCCTGCACCTGGCCTGCCAGGCCCTGCGCTCCGGCGAGTGCGACACGGCCCTCGCGGGCGGCGCCACCGTCATGGCCAACCCCACGGCGTTCGTCGAGTTCTCGCGCCAGCGCGGCCTCGCCCCGGACGGCCACTGCAAGCCGTTCGCCGAGGCGGCCGACGGCACCGGCTGGTCCGAGGGCGCCGGCGTGCTGGTCCTCATGCGCCGATCCGAAGCGGAACGGCGTGGCCACCGGGTGCTCGCCCTCGTCCGGGGATCCGCCGTCAACCAGGACGGCGCCTCGAACGGTCTGACGGCTCCCAATGGCCCGTCCCAGCAGCGGGTGATCCGTCAGGCTTTGGCAGCGGCCGGTCTGCGCCCCGACGACGTGGACGCCGTGGAGGCGCACGGTACGGGCACCCGTCTGGGTGACCCGATCGAGGCGCAGGCTCTCCTGGCGGCCTACGGCCAGGACCGTGACGAGCCCCTGTACCTCGGGTCGATCAAGTCGAACATCGGGCACACGCAGGCCGCCGCCGGTGTTGCCGGCGTCATCAAGATGGTCATGGCGCTGCACGCCGAGCGCCTGCCCCGCACCCTGCATGTCGACGAGCCGTCCTCACACGTCGACTGGGAGGCCGGTGCGGTACGCCTGCTCACCGACCAGCACGACTGGCCGCGCGGCGAACGCCCGCGCCGCGCGGGTGTGTCGTCGTTCGGCATCAGCGGTACGAACGCCCACGTCATCCTCGAAGAGGCCCCGCCCGCCCCGCTTGCGGTGCCGGAGGAACGGAACGGCACGCCGCCCGTGGTGCCCTGGGTCGCATCCGCACGGACGGCCACCGCCCTGAGGGCCCAGATCGAACGACTGACCCCGCTCGACGCCGACCCGCTCCACATCGGCCTGTCACTCGCCACCGGCCGCGCCACGCTCGAACACCGCGCGGTGCTGGGCGTGACCGACACGGCGGTCATGGGGTCGGTCATTGAGGGTCGTACGGCGTGGATGTTCACGGGGCAGGGGAGTCAGCGTCCCGGTATGGGCCGGGGGTTGTACGAGGTGTTCCCGGTGTTCGCGTCGGCGCTCGATGAGGTGTGTGGGCTGCTGGATGCCGAGCTGGGCTTCGAGCGGCCGTTGAAGGAGGTGTTGTTCGCCGGGGAGGCGGAGGACGGGACGGGGTATGCGCAGTCGGCGTTGTTCGCGTTGCAGGTGGCGCTGGTGGCGTTGCTGCGGTCGTGGGGGATGGCGCCGGGTGTGGTGCTCGGTCACTCGGTGGGTGAGTTCGCGGCTGCCTACGCCGCAGGGGTGCTTGAACTTCCCGATGCTGTACGGCTGGTGGCTGCTCGGGCCCGCCTGATGCAGGCGTTGCCCGAGGGCGGTGCGATGGTGGCGGTGGAGGCGTCCGAGGCCGAGGTCGCGGGCTGGCTGGTGGACGGTGCGGTGATCGCGGCCGTCAACTCGTCCACGGCCGTGGTGGTGTCGGGTACCGAGGCCGCCGTTCAGATGGTCGCCGAGCGGGCGCGGGACGTGGGACGGCGGACGACCCGGCTGAAGGTCTCGCACGCGTTCCACTCGCCGTTGATGGAGCCGGTGCTCGCCGAGTTCACGACGGTGGCCGAGCAGGTGAGCTTCAACCGGCCGACCGTCGCGGCGATCAGCACGCTCACGGGCGCCCCGCTGTCCGAAGGCGACTGGACGACCCCCTCCTACTGGGCCGAGCAGATCGTCAAGCCGGTGCGTTTCTCCGACGCGTTGGACTCGGCCCGTGCCCAGGGTGCCGCACGTTTCCTGGAGATCGGCCCGGACCCGGTACTCACCGCGCTGTCCGGCGACGTATCGGCAGCCGCGACTCTGCGCAAGGACCGTCCCGAGCCGGAGACGCTGCTCACCGCGTGTGCCGAACTCTTCGTCCGGGGCGCCGACTTCGACTGGTCCGCCCTCTTCGACGGCACCGGCGCCCGGCCCGTCGACCTGCCCACCTACCCCTTCCAACGGCAGCGTTACTGGCTCGAACCCACCCGCCCCGTCCTCGACGCCGGCGGGCTCGGCCTGGGTGCGACCCGGCATCCGATGCTCGGTGCCGCCGTACGGCTGGCCGGTTCCGACACGGCCGTCCTCACGTCGCGGCTGTCCGTGCGGACCCACCCGTGGCTCGGCGATCACACGGTCGACGGCACGGTCGTCGTCCCCGGCACCGCGCTGCTCGAACTCGCGGTCCAGGCCGCCGATCACGTCGGTCTCCACGGCGTGGACGAGCTGACGCTACGCGCCCCGCTGGTGCTGGCGCACGACAGTGCCGTACAGGTGCAGACTTCGGTCGACGCGGCCGAGGCCCAGGGAACCCGTACCGTGCGCATCCACGCCCGACCGGACGGCGCGCCCGACGACGAGCCGTGGACTCTGCACGCCACCGGCACCCTCGGTGCGGCCGCACGGTCCGCCGTGCCCGAGTGGGACCTGCGGGTCTGGCCGCCCGCCGGGGCCGAACCCGTCGCGGCCGACGACCTGTACGCGCGCCTCGCCGAGACCGGGATGGTGTACGGCCCGGCGTTTCAGGGGCTGCGTTCGCTGTGGCGCGCGGGCGGTGATCTGTTCGTCGAGGCGGAGCTGCCCGAGCACACGGCCGACGACGCGTCCGGCTTCGCCCTGCACCCGGCTCTCCTCGACGCCGTGCTGCACGCTCTCGGCATCGACGACACCGAGGCCGACGCGGAGGCGGGGGAGGGGCGTCGGAAGGCACTGCTGCCCTTCTTGTGGTCCGGCGTTCACCCGTCGGCCGTCGGAGCGTCCGCCGTGCGGGCCCGGCTGACCGTCCGTGCGCCCGGCGAGGTCGCTCTGCGGATCGCCGACGCCACGGGTGAACCGGTCGCCGACGTCGACCGGTTGGTGCTGCGGCCGGTGGCGGCCGGTGAGGTCGGAGCCGGCAGCGCCCGGCATCTGTACCGGATGCGGTGGATCACTGCCCCCGCGTCGCCGACACGGTCGGTCACCGAACTCGGCGTGCTCGGCGAAACCGCGCTCCTCCCGGCCGGGGGCGGCCTGCGGTCCGGCGTCACCGCGTTCCCCGACCTCGCGGCTCTCACCGCCGACGAGACTGCCCCCGCGACCGTCCTGTTGCCCGTTCCCGCGGGGCAGGCCCCGGCCGAGGCGGCGTCCGGCGTGCTCAGCGCGCTCCAGGGCTGGCTGGCCGAACCCGGCCTGGTCACCAGCCGTTTGGCCATCGTGACCACCGGTGTCCGCACCGATCCGGCGGCCGCCGCCGTATGGGGTCTCGTCCGTACGGCGATCAGTGAGCACCCCGACCGGTTCACGCTGGCCGACACCGACGGAACACCCGAGTCGTGGCAGGCGCTCACCGAACGGCTCGGTGCGCTCGTCGACGGCGGAGCGACCCAACTCGCCTTCCACGACGGCCAGGTGCTCCAGCCCCGACTCGCCCGGGTGACGGACGCGGCGACCGGCGACCCGACCTGGCCCGGCGACGGCACCGTACTGATCACCGGCGGCACCGGCGGGCTGGGCGCCCTGGTCGCCCGGCATCTCGTGACCCGACACGGCGTACGCGATCTGCTGCTGCTCTCGCGCAGCGGCCCCGAGGCGCCGGGCGCCGACGAGCTGGTCCGCGAGCTCACCGCCCACGGGGCCAGAGTCGCCGTCACCGCCTGCGACGTCGCCGACCGCGCCGCGCTCGAAGCGGCCCTGTCCGGCGTGCCGTTGAGCGCCGTGGTGCACACGGCGGGTCTCCTCGACGACGGCGTGCTCACCGACCTCACCCCCGACCGCTTGGCGCGCGTCCTCGCAGCGAAGACCGAATCGGCCCTGCACCTGGATGAGTTGACAGCCGACCGTGACCTGCGCGCGTTCGTGCTGTTCTCCGCCGTCGCCGGAGTCGTCGGTTCCGCCGGGCAGGCCGCCTACGCCGCCGCCAACGCCGCGCTCGACGCCCTCGCCGCCCACCGCCACGCGCGCGGCCTGCCCGCCACGTCCCTGGCCTGGGGCATGTGGGAGCACACCACCGGCATGGGTGGCCGTCTGACGGACGCGGACGTGGCCCGCATGCGCCGCCTCGGCTACCCGGCACTGGCCACCGACGACGCGCTCGCCCTCCTCGACGACGCGCTGCGCACCGGTGAACCGGCGCTCGTGCCCGCTGCCCTCGACACCACAGCGCTGGCCGCACGCGGCGACGCCCTGCCCGCCGTACTGCACGGCCTGGTCCCGGCATCCCGCCGCAGGCGCTCGGCCCACCGCGCCACGGGCGGCGCGGACGTGCCGCTCACCGTCCGACTGCGCGGCCTGCCCCGCGCCGAACAGGACCGTGCCCTGCTCGACCTGGTGCAGACACAGGTCGCCGCTGTGCTCGGCCATGCCGACGCCGCCGCCGTGGACCCCTCCCGCGCCTTCAAGGACATCGGCTTCGACTCGCTCACCGCCGTCGACCTGCGCAACCACCTCGGCACCGCGACCGGGCTGCGCCTCCCGGCGACCCTCGTCTTCGACCACCCGAGTCCCAGCGCCCTCGCCGCGTTCGTGCACCGTGAACTCCTCGGTGCGGACCCGGCCCACGAGTCCGCGACCCCGGCCGCACGCCCGGCCGGCGCCGACGAACCCGTCGCGATCGTCGGCATGGGCTGCCGCTACCCCGGCGGCATCACCTCCCCGGAGGACCTGTGGCGTCTGGTCTCCGACGGTGGCGACGGCATCACCGGCTTCCCGACCGACCGCGGCTGGGACCTCGACGGGCTCTACGACCCCGACCCCGACCGGCCGGGCACCGCGTACGTCCGCGAAGGCGGATTCCTGCACGACGCCGCCGACTTCGACGCCGAACTGTTCGGCATCTCCCCGCGCGAAGCTCTCGCGATGGATCCGCAGCAGCGGCTGCTGCTGGAGACCGCGTGGGAGGCGCTGGAGCGGGCGGGCATCGACCCGACGTCCCTGCGCGGCACCGACACCGGCGTCTACGCGGGCCTCATGTACCACGACTACGCGGCCCGGCTGCACACCGTCCCCGACGAGGTCGAGGGCTACCTCGGCAACGGCAACGCGGGCAGCGTCTTCTCCGGCCGCATCGCCTACGTCTTCGGCTTCGAAGGCCCCGCCGTCACCGTCGACACCGCCTGCTCCTCCTCCCTCGTCGCCCTGCACCTGGCCTGCCAGGCCCTGCGGTCCGGCGAGTGCCACACGGCGCTCGCCGGCGGTGTGACCGTCATGGCCACCCCGCAGACCTTCGTGGAGTTCTCCCGCCAGCGAGGCCTGGCAGCCGACGGCCGCTGCAAGTCGTTCGCCGACGGCGCCGACGGCACGGGCTGGGCCGAGGGCGCCGGCGTCCTGGTGCTCATGCGCCTGTCCGAGGCCCGCCGCCGGGGCCACCGCGTGCTCGGCGTGATCCGCGGGACCGCCGTCAACCAGGACGGCGCCTCGAACGGTCTGACGGCTCCCAATGGCCCGTCCCAGCAGCGGGTGATCCGTCAGGCTTTGGCGGCGGCCGGTCTGCGCCCCGACGACGTGGACGCGGTCGAGGCGCACGGTACGGGCACCCGTCTGGGTGACCCGATCGAGGCGCAGGCCCTCTTGGCGGCCTACGGCCAGGACCGTGACGAGCCCCTGTACCTCGGGTCGATCAAGTCGAACATCGGGCACACGCAGGCCGCCGCCGGTGTCGCCGGCGTCATCAAGATGGTCATGGCGCTGCACGCCGAGCGCCTGCCCCGCACCTTGCACATCGACGAGCCGTCCTCACACGTCGACTGGGAGGCCGGCGCCGTGGCACTGCTCACCGAGGAACGCCCGTGGACGCGTGGCGAACGCCCGCGCCGGGCCGGTGTCTCCTCCTTCGGCATCAGCGGCACCAACGCCCATGTCGTCGTGGAGGAACCCCCGCTCGCCGAGCGGGCACCCGACACCGCCCCCTCGGCCGGGCTCCCGCTCATCCCCTGGATCATCTCCGCCCGCACAGCCGACGCCCTGCGCGCCCAGACCGAGCGCCTGACGTCCGCGACCGGCGACCCACTCGACATCGGCCTCTCCCTGGCCACGACACGGGCCAGGCTCGAACACCGGGCCGTCGTCCTGGGCACCGACACCACCACCCTGCACGCCGCACTCGCCGAGCCCGTCGTCAGCGGCGCGGCGGTCGAGGGTCGTACGGCGTGGATGTTCACGGGGCAGGGGAGTCAGCGTCCCGGTATGGGCCGGGAGTTGTACGACATCTTCCCGGTGTTCGCGTCGGCGCTCGATGAGGTGTGTGTTCTGCTGGATGCCGGTCTTGGTTTCGAGCGGCCGTTGAAGGAGGTGTTGTTCGCCGGGGAGGCGGAGGACGGGACCGGGTATGCGCAGTCGGCGTTGTTCGCGTTGCAGACGGCCCTGGTGGCGTTGCTGAGGTCGTGGGGCATGCGGCCGGAGCTGGTGCTGGGGCATTCGGTGGGGGAGTTCGCCGCCGCGTATGCGGCCGGGGTTTTCGAACTCGCGGATGCTGTACGGCTGGTGGCTGCTCGGGCCCGGTTGATGCAGGCGTTGCCCGAGGGCGGTGCGATGGTGGCGGTGGAGGCGTCCGAGGCCGAGGTCGCGGGCTGGCTGGTGGACGGTGCGGTGATCGCGGCCGTCAACTCGTCCACGGCCGTGGTGGTGTCCGGAACCGAGGCCGCCGTTCAGACGGTCGCCGAGCGGGCGCGGGACGTGGGACGGCGCACGACCCGGCTGAAGGTCTCGCACGCGTTCCACTCGCCGTTGATGGAGCCGGTGCTCGCCGAGTTCACGGCCGTCGCCGAGCAGGTGAGCTTCAACCGGCCGACCGCGGCGGCTGTCAGCACCTTGACCGGTGAGCCGCTGTCCGAAGGCGACTGGACGACCCCCTCCTACTGGGCCGAGCAGATCGTCAAGCCTGTCCTGTTCCGTGACGCGCTGTCCGCAGCCCGCGCTCAGGGCGCTGCACGTTTCCTTGAGATCGGCCCCGATCCGGTGCTCACCGCGCTGGCCGGCGACGTATCGGCAGCCGCGACTCTGCGCAAGGACCGTCCCGAGCCGGAGACCCTGCTCACCGCGTGTGCCGAACTCTTCGTCCGGGGTGCCGACTTCGACTGGTCCGCCCTCTTCGACGGCACCGGCGCCCGGCCCGTCGACCTGCCCACCTACCCCTTCCAACGGCAGCGTTACTGGCTCGACGCGCCGCCCGCCGCCTCGGACGCCGACGGTCTCGGGCTGGCCCGGACGGACCACCCGCTGCTGGGTGCCGCGGTGCCGGTCGCCGGTTCGGACACCGTGCTGCTCACGTCGAGCCTGTCGGTGCGGACGCACCCCTGGCTGGCCGATCACGCCGTGGCCGGTTCCGTCGTGGTGCCGGGTACGGTCCTCCTGGAGCTCGCGCTTCAGGCCGGGGAGCGCGTGGACGCCGGGCAGTTGGCCGAGCTGGCCCTGCGTGCGCCGATCGTGCTGCCCGAGCACGGCGCCGTACAGCTTCAGATCGCCGTGGGAGCCGAGGGTGGCGAAGACGCGCCCGACGGTGGACGCACGCTCCACGTGTACGCCCGCCCGCAGGAGGCCGGACCCGACGAGCCCTGGACGCTGCACGCCACGGGCACCTTGGACACGGCCGAACCGCTCGCCCCGGACTGGGACTTGAGGGTCTGGCCGCCCGCCGGTGCCGAGCCCGTGGAGTTCGGCGACCTGTACGACCGGCTCGCCACGTCCGGTCTCGACTACGGTCCCGCGTTCCGCGGTCTGCGTCGGGTCTGGCGGCACGAGGGCCGGCTGTACGCGGAGGCCGAACTGCCCGAGCCCGTGGCCGGGGACTCCTCGTCCTACGGCCTGCACCCGGCCCTGCTGGACACCGTCCTGCACGGTCTCGGTCTGCACGGGGAGACCACCGACGGGTCGCTGCCCTTCCTGTGGTCCGGCGTCCGCCTGACCGCCGTGGGCGCGGGTACCGTACGGGCCGCGCTCATCCCGCGCGGCGCCGGGGACGTCGCCCTGCGTGTCGCGGACGCGACGGGCGAACCCGTCGCCGAGATCGACTCCCTCGTCCTGCGTGCCCAGTCCCCGCGACACGTCACCGCCACCGGCCCCGACGACCTGTACCGGCCGCACTGGACCCCGGCCCCCGAGACGGAAGCCGTCCCGGAGCGGACCGTGTGGACGGTCGTCGGCAGCGCCCCGGCCGGTGCACCCGCCGTCCCGCACCCCGACTTCGACGCGTTGGCCGCGGCCGGCGACGTACCCGACACGGTGCTGCTGCCGGTCGCCCCGGACGGCGGAGAGGACGTGACCGCCACGGTCGCCCTCGTTCTCTCCCGGCTCCAGCAGTGGCTGGCCGACGAACGATTCGCCGCGTCGCGTCTCGTCGTGCTGACCGCGGGAGCCGTACGGGTCGAGAGCGCCGCGGACGGGGCGCCCGACGTCGCCCGGGCCGGTGTGTGGGGGCTGGTCCGCACCGCGATCAGCGAGAACCCCGGCCGGTTCGCCCTCGCCGACACCGATGACGATCCTGCCTCCCTGGACGCCCTCGCCGCGGTCCTGCGCGCCACCGACGAAACGCAGTTCGCGGTGCGCGCCGGCCGGGTGTGGCTGCCGCGTCTCGTCCGGATGGCCGCCGACGGGGTGCTCGCCCCGCCCGCCGGTGCCGGTGACGCATGGCGTCTGGACATCGTCGACCAGGGCCGCCTCGACGGCATTTCCCTCGTCCCCGAGGAGCGGCGCCCGCTCGGCCCCGGCGAGGTCCGGGTCGCGATGCGCGCGGCCGGCGTCAACTTCCGCGATGTGCTGAACGTCCTGGGCATGTACCCCGGGGACGCCGGCCGGATGGGTCTGGAAGGCGCGGGCGTCATCGTGGAGACCGGGCCCGGCGTGGACCGCCTGGCCGTCGGGGACCGGGTGATGGGCATGCTCGACGCCGCCTTCGGCCCCACCGCCGTGGCGGACGCCCGCACGCTCGCGCCGATGCCGAAGGGCTGGACGTACGAACAGGCCGCGTCCGTGCCGATCGTGTTCCTCACCGCCTACTACGCCCTGGTGGACCTCGCCGGGCTCCAGGAAGGCGAGTCCGTGCTGATCCACGCCGCCGCCGGCGGTGTCGGCATGGCTGCCGTACAGCTCGCCCGGCACCTCGGGGCCGAGGTGTACGCGACGGCCAGTGAAGGCAAGTGGCCGGCCGTGCGGGAGCTCGGCGTGGACGCCGACCGCGTCGCCTCCTCCCGCACGACCGAGTTTGAGCACCACTTCCGGGCGGACGGTGTCGACGTCGTCCTCGACTCGCTCGCCGGGGAGTTCGTGGACGCCTCGCTGCGGTTGCTGCGGCCGGGCGGACGGTTCGTCGAGATGGGCAAAACCGACATCCGCGAGGCGGGCGTGGTCGCCGCCGAGCACGGGGTGTCGTACCGGGCCTTCGACCTCGTGGAGGCCGGGCCCGACCGGATCGGCGAGATGCTCGACGCCCTGCTGGAGCTGTTCGAGCAGGGCGCGCTGCGACCGATCCCCGTGACCGCCTTCGACATCGCCCGCGCTCCCGAGGCACTGCGGCTGCTCCAACAGGCCAAGCACGTCGGCAAGGTCGTCCTGACCGTGCCCGCGCCCTGGTCCCGGCCGGGCACCGTGCTGATCACCGGCGGCACCGGCGGCCTCGGTGCGCTGCTCGCCCGGCACCTCGTCGAACGGCACGGCGTCCGCGATCTGCTGCTGCTGTCGCGGCGGGGCCCCGAGGCCCCCGGCGCCGCCGAACTGCGCGCCGCGCTCGCCGAGTCGGGAGCCCATGTCGATGTCGTCGCCTGCGACGTGAGCGACCGTGAGCAGCTCGCCGGCGTCCTCGACGGCGTCCCGCTGAGCGCCGTCGTGCACACGGCCGGCGTCCTCGACGACGGCATCCTCACCGGCCTCACCGGCGAGCGCCTGGCCCACGTCCTGGCCGCGAAGACGGATGCCGCACGGCATCTGCACGAGCTGACCGCCGGTTTCCCCCTCGACGCCTTCGTGCTGTACTCGTCCGTCGCCGGAGTCATCGGCTCCGCGGGCCAGGCCGCGTACGCCGCCGCCAACGCCACGCTCGACGCACTGGCCACCGCCCGCCGTGCCCAGGGGCTGCCCGCGGTGTCCCTCGCCTGGGGCATGTGGGAGACCGAGGCGGGCATGGGCGGCACCCTGTCGCGGACCGAACTCGCCCGCATGCGCCGCCAGGGCTTCCCCGCCCTGCCCGGCGACGAGGCCCTCGCCCTGCTCGACGCCGCCCTGCGTATCAACGAGCCCGTCGCGGTCCCCGTCGCGCTGCGCCCGGCCGCCCTCGCCGAACACGCCGACAACCTCTCCGGCGTGCTGCGCGACCTCGTCCCCGCCGCCCGCAGGCGCAAGGCCGCCGCACGCGACGCGTCCGGCACGGCCGAGAACCTCACCGCGCGGCTCACCGCCCTGACCGCCCCCGAACAGGACCAGCTCCTGCTGGACCTGGTCCGCGCCCAGGTGGCCGCCGTACTCGGCCACTCCTCGCCCGCCTCCGTCGAACCCACCCGCGCCTTCAAGGACCTCGGCTTCGACTCGCTCACCGCCGTCGACCTGCGCAACCGGATCGGTGCCGCGACCGCGCTGACCCTCCCGGCCACGCTCGTCTTCGACCACCCCACCCCCGAGGACCTGGTACGGCTCCTGCGCGACCGGCTCCTCGCCGGCACGGCAGCGCCCGCCTCGGACGACAACGGCATCGACCCGCAGGTACGGGACCTGCTGACCGCGATCCCGATGGTGCGGCTCCGTGAGTCCGGCGTGCTCGACCTGCTGCGCCGGCTCGCCGACCGGCCCGCCGACACCACCGGCCCCGACGATGCGCGGCCCGCTGCTGCCCCTGCCGCCCACGCCGAACAGCCCCGACAGCCCGCATCCCTGGACGCGATGGGCGCCGACAGCCTCGTCCAGCTGGCCCTGAAGCGAGTGCAGCGACCGGCGTGACCCGGGACGCCGGCCGGTCCCGCAACGGCCGGCGGCCCGGTACGCCCAGCTCGTTCACCGCGACCGTGGAGAAGGACATGACTGCATCCGCCGAAGAACTCGTCGAAGCCCTGCGCGAGTCCCTCAAGGAGAACGACCGACTCTGGCAGCGCTACCAGGACCTCGTCACGGCGTCCCGCGAACCCGTCGCCGTAGTCGGCATGGGCTGCCGCTTCCCCGGCGGCGCCACCACGCCCGAGGCGCTGTGGGAGCTCGTCGCCGGCGAACGGGACGGCATCACGCCCGTGCCCGAGGACCGCGGCTGGGACCTGAGCGCCCTCGGCGACACCATCGCCGCCGGCGGATTCCTCCACGACGCGCCCCTGTTCGACCCGGACCTCTTCGGCATCAGCCCGCGCGAGGCCCTCGCCATGGACCCGCAGCAGCGCCTGCTGCTGGAGACCTCCTGGGAAGCGCTGGAACGGGCCGGCCTCGACCCCACCTCGCTGCGCGGCTCCCGCACCGGCGTGTTCACCGGCGTCTCCGCCAACGGCTACGGCGGCCACCTCCACGAGGCCACCCCGGAGACCGAGGGCTATCTGCTCACCGGCAGCATCCCCAGCGTCGCCTCCGGCCGCGTCGCCTACGCCCTCGGCCTGGAAGGCCCCGCCGTCACCGTCGACACCGCCTGCTCCTCCGCGCTCGTCGCCCTGCACCTGGCCTGCCAGGCCCTGCGCTCCGGCGAATGCGACACGGCCCTCGCAGGTGGCGCCACCGTCATGGCCAACCCGGGCATGTTCCTGGAGTTCGCCCGCCAGGGCGGCCTCGCCGGCGACGGGCGCTGCAAGTCCTTCGCCGACGACGCCGACGGCACCGGCTGGTCCGAGGGCGCCGGCGTCCTCGTCCTCGAACGCCTCTCCGACGCCCAGCGACTCGGCCACCCGATCCTCGCCGTGATCCGCGGCTCCGCCGTCAACCAGGACGGCGCCTCCAACGGGCTCACCGCCCCCAACGGCCCCTCCCAGCAACGCGTCATCCGCCAGGCCCTGGACGCCGCCGCCCTCACCACCGCCGACGTCGACGCCGTCGAGGCGCACGGCACCGGCACCCGGCTCGGCGACCCCATCGAGGCCCAGGCCCTCATGGCCACCTACGGGCAGGACCGTACCGAACCCCTGTGGCTCGGCTCCGTGAAGTCCAACATCGGCCACACGCAGTCCGCCGCGGGCGTCGCCGGACTCATCAAGACCGTCATGTCGCTGCGGGCCGAACTCCTGCCCCGCTCCCTGCACTCCGAGACCCGCTCCACCCGGGTCGACTGGACCGAGGGCGACATCCGCCTGCTCACCGAGTCCCGCCCCTGGCCACGCGGCGAGCGCCCTCGCCGGGCCGGGGTCTCCGCCTTCGGCATCAGCGGCACCAACGCCCATGTCATCGTCGAGGAAGCCCCG
This sequence comes from Streptomyces acidicola, assembly GCF_009377235.1. Lineage (GTDB taxonomy): Bacteria > Actinomycetota > Actinomycetes > Streptomycetales > Streptomycetaceae > Streptomyces > Streptomyces acidicola. The sequence continues at coordinate 46,642 of NZ_VMNX01000016.1, read as the reverse complement.
ACCCACGCCGACCCCGAGCCGCGCACGGTGACCGACCCGCCGGTCGTGCCCTGGGTGCTGTCGGCCCGCAGCCAGGACGCCCTGACCGGCCAGGCCGCCCGCCTCGCCGCCCACGACGCCGACCACACCGGGACGGGCCTGTCCCTCGTCACCGGCCGCGCCCGCCTCGACCACCGCGCCGTCGTCCTCGGCACCGGCCCCGACATGCTGCGCGAGCGCACCGCGGCCCTCGCCGTGGGCGACCCGTCCCCCGGGACGGTCAGAGGTACGGTCCTCGACGGCCGTACTGCATGGATGTTCACCGGCCAGGGCAGTCAACGCCCCGGCATGGGACGGGAGTTGTACGACGCCCACCCGGTGTTCGCGGCCGTCCTGGACGTCGTCTGCGAAACCCTCGACGCCGCCCTCGCGGGCGCACCCGGCTTCGAACTCCCCGTTCGCGACATCATGTTCGCCGCCGAAGGCACCCCCGAAGCCGCCCTCCTCGACCGCACCGGCTACGCCCAGACCGCCCTGTTCGCCCTCCAGACCGCCACCGCCGAACTGCTGCGCTCCTGGAACACCCGGCCCGACATCGTCCTGGGCCACTCCATCGGCGAATACGCCGCCGCCTACGTCGCCGGCGTGTTCGACCTCGCCGACGCGGCCCGCCTGGTCGCCGCCCGCGCCCGCGTCATGCAGGCCCTGCCCGAAGGCGGCGCCATGGCCGCCGTGGAGGCCGACGAGGCCGAGATCGCGGACCTGCTCGACGGCGCCGCGGTCACGATCGCCGCCGTCAACGGGCCCCGCGCGGTCGTCGTCTCCGGGACCGAGGACGCCGTCGAGGAGGTCATGGCCGCCGTCCGCGAGCTGGGCCGACGCGTCACCCGGCTGCGCGTCTCGCACGCGTTCCACTCACCCCACATGGCCTCCGCCGTCGCCGACTTCACCCGCGTCGCCGAGACCGTCACCTTCCACCCGCCGACGCTCGCCGCCGTCAGCACCGTGACCGGGACCCCCGTCACCGCCACCGACTGGGCCACCCCCGCCTACTGGGCCGGGCAGATCGTCCGCCCCGTCCGCTTCCACGACGCCCTCACCACCGCCACCGACCGGCAGGCCGCGAGCCGCCTGCTGGAGATCGGCCCCGACCCGGTCCTCACCGGCCTCGCCCGCACGGCCGGCGACACTCCCGCCGCGTCCGTCCTGCGCAAGGGCACACCGGAACCCGAGTCGCTGCTCACCGCACTGGCCGAGATGTACGTCCATGGGGCGGCCGTCGGCTGGGCCGCCCTGTTCGAAGGCACCGGCGCACGCCACGTAGACCTGCCCACCTACGCCTTCCACCACCGGCGGTTCTGGCTACGGCCCACCCGCACCGTCACCGACGTCGGCCGCCTCGGCCACCCCCTGCTCGGCGCCACCCTGCGCCCCGCGGGCACCGACACCGTCCTGCTCACCGCAGCCCTGTCGGCCGACGCCCACCCGTGGCTCGCCGAGCACAGGGTCGCCGGACGGGTCGTCGTTCCCGGCACCGCCCTCGTCGAACTCGCCGTGCAGGCAGGCGACCAGGCGGGCTGTGGCACCCTCACCGAACTCGCCCTGCACACCCCCCTCGTCCTGCCCGAGCACGGCACCGCACACCTCCAGATCGCCGTCGAACCCGCCGCGGCCGACGGCACCCGCGCCGTGCGCGTCCACGCCCGCCCCGACGGCGCACCCGCCGACGCGCCCTGGACGCTGCACGCGGCCGGCACCCTCGCCCCCGCAGGTCCCTCCCCTTCCTGGGACCTGCGGGCCTGGCCCCCCGCCGGAGCCGAACCACTCCCGCTGGAGGGCCTGTACGACCGGCTGGCCGCGTCCGGTCTCGCGTACGGCCCCGCGTTCCGCGGTCTCACCGCCGCCTGGCGGGACGGCGACGACCTCCTCGTCGAGGCCGCCCTGCCGGACGGCGCCGGGGACGCCACGGCCTTCGGTCTGCACCCGGCCCTGCTCGACGCCGCCCTGCACGCCCTCGCCCTGCCGCAGGACACCCCCGACCGGGCCCGGCTGCCGTTCCTGTGGAGCGGCCTCCGCCTGTACGCCGTCGGCGCCGCCACCCTTCGCGCCCGCCTCACCCGGCAGACCGACGACACCGTCACCCTGTACGCCGCCGACGAGACCGGCGCGCCCGTCGCCGACGTCGAGGGCCTCGTCCTGCGCCCGCTGACCGCCCTGAGCGACGACACCCCCCGCGCGGGCAGCCTCTTCCGGCTGGAGTGGGCTCCGGTCACCCTTCCGTCGTCCGACAGCGGGGAGGACACCGAACCCGCCCTGGCCGTACTCACCGACGACCCGTCCGCGTGGACCGCCGCCGACCCGGCGATCGTCCACGGCACCACCCTCGACGCCCTCGCCGCGACGAACCCGGCGACGGTCCTCCTCCCGGTCGGCTCCGGCATGACCACCGACGTCCACGCCCTTGCCGCCGATGTCCTGGCCGCCGTCCACGCATGGCTCGCCGATGACCGCTTCGCGCACGCCCGCCTGGTGCCGGTCACCACCCGAGCGGCCGGCGACGACGCCACCGACCCCGTGGCCGCGGCCGTGTGGGGCCTGCTGCGCACCGCAGCGGGCGAACACCCCGGCCGCTTCGCCGTCGCGGACACCGACGGCACCGGCGGGGCCCTGCGCACCCTCCGCGCCGCACTGAGCACCCTCGACGCCGACCAACTCGTGGTCCGTGGCGAGCAGGTCCTGCTGCCACGCGTCACCCGGACCGCCGAACCGGCCGCCACCGAGCCCGCCACGGCGGCCGATGACCCCAACACCGCGCCCGATGAGCCCACCCCCTGGCCGGAGACCGGAACCGTCCTCGTCACCGGAGGCACCGGCGGTCTGGGCGCGCTCCTCACCCGGCACCTGGTCGCCGAACACGGCGTGCGCGACCTGCTGCTCATGTCCCGTCGTGGCCCCGAAGCGCCGGGAGCCGAGGACCTCGTCGCCGAACTCACCGCGGCCGGGGCCCGCGCCCGGGTCGTGGCCTGCGACGCCGCCGACCGGAGCGCGCTCGCCGCCGCCCTGGACGACGTACGGCTCAGCGGAGTGATCCACGCGGCCGGAGTGCTCGACGACGGTCTGCTCACCGACCTCACCTCCGACCGGCTCACCCGCGTACTCGCCGCCAAGGCGACCGCCGCCCTGAACCTGCACGAACTGACGGCCCATCAGGGCCTGCACGCCTTCGTGCTGTTCTCCTCCGTCGCCGGCATCTTCGGCAACCCTGGCCAGGCCGCCTACGCCGCCGCCAACACCGTGCTGGACGCCCTCGCCACCGCCCGCCGGGCCCAGGGCCTGCCCGCACTGTCCCTGGCATGGGGCATGTGGGAGACGGCTGACGGCATGGGCGGCCGCACGGCCGAGGCGGACGTCGCACGCCTGCGCCGCCACGGCTTCCCGCCCCTGCCCACAGACGAGGCCCTCGCCCTCTTCGACACCGCGCTGCGCACCGGGCACCCGCTCGCGCTGCCCTTCGCGCTCGACACCACGGCCCTCGCCGCACACCGCGACACCGCCCCCGCGGTCCTGCACGGCCTGCTGCCCACCGCCCGCCGCCAGGCCGCCGTCGGCACCGACACGGGCAACGCCCTCGCCCGCCGCCTGCTCACCCTGCCCGGCGACGAACAGCACCGACTGCTGCTCGACCTCGTCCGGACGGCGGTCGCCGGAGTCCTCGGCCACACCGGCACGGCAGCCGTCGAACCCACCCGCGCTTTCCAGGACCTCGGCTTCGACTCCCTGACCGCCGTCGACCTGCGCAACCGCCTCAAGACCGTCACCGGACTCCAACTCCCCGCCACCCTCGTCTTCGACCACCCCAGCCCGCTCGCCCTCACCACTCAACTCCGCACCGAACTCCTCGGCGCGGCGGACCTCCCGGCCACCGCCGCCCGCACCACGGTCGGCGCCGACGAGCCGATCGCGATCGTGGGGATGGGGTGTCGCTTTCCCGGCGGGGTGGACTCGCCGGAGACACTCTGGGACCTGGTGGCGTCCGGCGGCGACGGCGTCTCGGGCTTCCCGACGGACCGCGGCTGGAACCTGACCGCCCTGCACGGCGACGGCCCCGGCAGTTCCGCCACACGCGAGGGCGGCTTTCTGCACGACGGCGCCGAGTTCGACGCGGAGCTGTTCGGGATCTCGCCGCGTGAGGCGCTGGCGATGGATCCGCAGCAGCGGCTGTTGCTGGAGACGTCGTGGGAGGCGTTGGAGCGGGCGGGGGTTGATCCGCTGTCGTTGCGGGGCTCGCGCACGGGCGTGTTCGCGGGCCTGATGTACCACGACTACCACGCTCGCCTGCACACCGTGCCCAGCGAGGTCGAGGGTCTGCTGGCCAACGGCAACGCGGGCAGTGTTTTCTCCGGGCGTGTCTCCTACGTGTTCGGGTTCGAGGGCCCGGCGGTGACGGTGGACACGGCGTGTTCGTCGTCGCTGGTGGCGTTGCATCTGGCGTGTCAGTCGCTCAGGTCGGGGGAGTGCGACACGGCGCTGGCGGGTGGTGTGACGGTCATGGCCTCGCCGGCCACGTTTGTGGAGTTCTCCCGGCAGGGCGGGCTGGCGTCGGACGGCCGGTGCAAGGCGTTCGCGGAGTCGGCGGATGGTACGGGGTGGTCGGAGGGTGCGGGTGTGCTGGTGCTGATGCGGCTGAGTGAGGCGCGTCGGCGGGGGCGGCCGGTGCTCGCGGTGGTGCGGGGTACGGCCGTCAACCAGGATGGTGCGTCCAACGGTCTCACCGCGCCCAATGGTCCGTCGCAGCAGCGGGTGATTCGCCAGGCTCTCGCGAACGCCGGTGTCTCACCGGCCGAGGTCGACGTGGTCGAGGCGCACGGTACCGGTACCCGGCTCGGCGATCCCATCGAGGCCCAGGCCCTCCTCGCCACCTACGGCCAGGACCGCGACGAGCCGGTGTGGTTGGGCGCCGTGAAGTCCAACATTGGGCACACACAGGCGGCCGCGGGTGCGGCAGGCGTCATCAAGATGGTGATGGCGCTGCGTGCCGAACGCCTGCCGCGCACCCTGCACGCCGAGGAGCCGTCCTCCCACGTGGACTGGGATTCGGGTGCGGTGCGGCTGCTGACCGAGGAGCGGGCCTGGCGCCAGGGCGGGCGTCCGCGTCGGGCGGGTGTGTCGTCGTTCGGCATCAGCGGCACCAACGCCCACGTCGTCATCGAAGAGGCCCCAGCCGCAGCCCCGCGTCCCGCGGCCTCGCCCCGACCGGAGCACCCGCTGCCGACGGTGCCGTGGGTGGTCTCGGCCCGCTCGGCCGAGGCACTGCGCGCCCAACTCGCCCAACTGGCCCCCATGGCCACTGACCCGCAGGACGTCGGCCTGTCCCTCGCCACGACACGGGCGGTGCTGGAACACCGTGCCGTCCTGCTCGGCCCCGACCTGGACGCCCTGCGCGCGCAGCTCGCCGAGCCCGGCATCACCGGGTCCGTCACCGACGGCCGTACGGCATGGATGTTCACGGGCCAGGGCAGCCAACGGGTGGGCATGGGACGAGAGCTGTACGACACCCATCCCACGTTCGCTGCCGCGCTGGACGAGGCGTGCGGGCTGCTGGACTCACGGCTCGGTTTCGACCGGCCCCTCAAGGACGCCTTGTTCGCGGACGACGCCGGTCTGCTGGACAGCACCGGATACGCGCAGCCGGCGCTGTTCGCGTTGCAGGTGGCGCTCGTAGCGTTGCTGCGGTCCTGGGGGATGGCCCCGGAGGCCGTACTGGGCCACTCGGTGGGCGAGTTCGCCGCCGCGTACACGGCCGGAGTCTTCGAACTGCCCGACGCGGTACGGCTGGTCGCGGCCCGCGCCCGCCTGATGCAGGCGCTGCCCGAGGGCGGCGCCATGGCCGCCGTGGAGGCTACCGAGGCAGACCTGGCCGGTCGGCTTCCGGACGGCGCGGTGCTCGCGGCCGTCAACGGGCCCATGTCAGTGGTCGTCTCGGGCACCGGGACCGCCGTGGACGCGGTGGTCGAGCAGGCCCGCGAGGAAGGCCGCCGGGCGACCCGTCTGCGTGTGTCGCACGCGTTCCACTCGCCGCTGATGGAGCCCGTCCTCGCCGAGTTCACCGAGGTCGCGGCCGAGATCACCTACCGCACGCCGCAGGTCTCCGCCGTCAGCAGCGTGACCGGCGCCCCGCTGGGCGAGGGCGAGTGGACGACCCCTGCCTACTGGGCCGAGCAGATCGTCCGCCCCGTCCGCTTCCACGACGCCTTCACCGCGGCCCGTGCCCAGGGCGCCGGCCGCTTCCTGGAGATCGGCCCCGACCCCGTCCTGACCGCGCTCGCCGGTGACGTACCCGCCGCGGCGACCCTGCGCCGGGACCGCCCCGAAGCGGAGACCCTGCTGCGGGCCGTCGGCGAGCTCTTCGTCCGCGGCACCCCGGTCGACTGGGCCGCCGTCTTCGCCGGCACGGGCGCGCGTGAGGTACCCCTGCCGACGTACGCCTTCCAACGCCGCCGCTACTGGCTCGACGCGCCGCGCGCCACCGTGGCCGCCGGTGACCTCGGCCTCGGCCTCACCGGACACCCGCTGCTCGGCGCCGCCGTGCCCGTCGCCGGATCGGACACCGTCCTGCTCACGGCCCGGCTGTCCACCGCCGACCAGCCCTGGCTCGCCGACCACGCCGTGGCGGGCTCGGTCATCCTGCCGGGCACCGCCCTGCTCGAACTGACGCTGGCCGCCGGCGAACGCGTCGGACTCGACCGCGTCGACGAACTCACTCTCCACGCCCCGCTCGTCCTCCCCGACGCGAACGCGATACAGATCCAGCTCGGCGTCGAGGCCCCCGGCACCGACGGCCGCCGACAGCTGTACGTCTACGGCCGCCCCGAAACCGCCACCGACGCCCCCTGGACGGTGCACGCCTCCGGCGTCCTGGCCGCGAGCGAGCCCTCGGACGAGGTGTGGGACCTGCGGGCCTGGCCCCCCGAGGGCGCCGAGCCCGTCGAACTGGACGGCCTGTACGAGAGGTTGGGAACGGCCGGACTGTCGTACGGCCCGGCGTTCCGCGGCCTGGAACAGGTCTGGCGCGCCGGCGACGACTGGTTCGTCCAGGCCGCGCTGCCCGAATCCTTGGCGGGTGGCGCAGACGGATTCGGAGTCCACCCCGCCCTGCTGGATGCCGTCCTGCACACGCTGGGGCTGTGGGAGCGCGAGGACGCGGGCGCGCTGCTGCCGTTCCTGTGGTCCGGCGTCGAGCTGTCGGCCGTCGGCGCCGACGCCCTCCGCGTTCGGATCTCACGCCACGGCGACGACACCGTCACGCTGCACGTGGCCGACCCGACCGGCGAACCGGTTGCCCGCGCCGACGGCCTGACCCTGCGGCCACTGTCGCCCGGCGCGCTCACCACCGCCGACAGTGCCGTCCGTGACAGCCTGTTCCGCGTCGACTGGCGGCCCCTGCCCAATACGGGGACGGCCGCGACGACTGCGACGACCGCGACCTGGACGGTGCTCGGCGACCCCGAGCCCCTGCCCGATTCCCCCGCCCGCGTCCACGCCGACCTCGACGCCCTCACCTCGGCACTCGACGCCGGGGACACGGCGCCGCACACGGTCTTCGCCCCCGTCGCCACGAACGACCGCTCCCTCACCGACGTGGCCTCCGCCACCCTCGCGCTCGTCCAGGGCTGGCTCGCCGAACCCCGCCTCGCGGGCTCCCACCTGGTGTTCGTCACTTCCCGAGCTGTCAGCGACGATGTCACCGACCTCGCCGGCGCGACCGTCTGGGGCCTGGTCCGCTCGGCGTCCGGTGAGAACCCGGGCCGCTTCCGGCTCGCGGACCTCGACGGTTCGCCGGAGTCCTACCGGGCCCTGGCCGACTGCCCCGACCTGCCCGAACTGCTCGTCCGCCAGGGCGTTGTCCGTGTCCCGCGCCTCGTCCGGGCGGTCACCGACGACGTGCTGCTGCCGCCCGCCGGTTCGAGCGACGGGTGGCGGATGGACGTCGTCGCCCAGGGGCGCCTCAACGGCGTCGCACTCGTTCCGGAGGACCGACGGCCCCTGGAATCCGGCGAGGTACGGGTCGCGGTGCGGGCAGCGGGGGTGAACTTCCGTGACGTACTGAACGTCCTCGGGATGTATCCGGGTGACCCCGGACGGCTCGGGCACGAGGGTGCCGGTGTGGTCGTCGAGGTCGGTGCGGAGGTGACCGGCCTGGCGGTCGGTGACCGGGTGATGGGTCTGCTGGACGGGGCGTTCGGCCCGCTGGCCGTCACCGATGCCCGGTTGCTGGCGCGGGTGCCGGACGGTTGGTCGTTCGAGCAGGCGGCGTCCGTGCCGATCGTGTTCCTGACCGCGTACTACGCCCTGGTGGACCTGGCCGGGCTGCGGGCGGGGGAGTCGGTGCTGATTCACGCCGCGGCCGGTGGTGTCGGCGTGGCCGCTGTGCAACTGGCCCAGCACCTGGGCGGCGAGGTCCACGCGACGGCGAGTGAGCCGAAGTGGCCGGTCGTGCGTGAGTTGGGGGTGGCGCAGGAGCGGATCGCCTCGTCCCGTACGACGGAGTTCGAGGAGCGGTTCCGGCCGGGCGTGGATGTGGTGTTGGACTCGCTGGCCGGTGAGTTCGTGGACGCCTCACTGCGGCTGGTGCGGCCCGGTGGCCGCTTCGTGGAGATGGGCAAGACCGATATTCGCGATGCGAAGCAGGTGCGGGCGGAGTACGGAGTGTCGTACCGCTCCTTCGATCTGATGGACGCCGGTCCGGACCGGATCGCCGAGATGTTCGCGGCGCTGCTGGAACTGTTCGAGCAGGGCGCCCTGCGGCCCGCCCCGGTCACCGCGTACGGGATCTCCCGGGCGCCGGAGGCGCTGCGCTTGCTGGGGCAGGCCAAGCACGTCGGCAAGGTCGTCCTTTCGGTGCCGTCGCCGTGGGGTGGCGAGGGGGCGGTGTTGATCACGGGCGGGACGGGTGGTCTGGGTGCGGAAGTCGCCCGGCATCTGGTCACCGCTCATGGGGTGCGGGACCTGCTGCTGGTGTCCCGGCGCGGGCCCGAGGCCCCTGGCGCCTCCGAACTCACCACAGAACTTGAGAAGTTGGGCGCTCGTGTGTCGGTGGCCGCTTGCGATGCGGCTGATCGTGAGGCGCTGGCCGCCGTTCTCGACGGGGTCGAGCTGACTGGCGTGGTGCACGCGGCCGGTCTGCTCGACGACGGCCTCGTCACCGACCTCACCCCGGAGCGGCTGGCTCGCGTCCTGGCCGCCAAGGCGGACTCGGCCCGGCATCTGCACGAACTGACGCGTCGACGGCGGCTGTCCGCGTTCGTGCTGTTCTCGTCGTTCGCCGGCGTGGTCGGCAACCCGGGCCAGGCGGCCTACGCCGCCGCGAACAACGCCCTGGACGCCCTCGCGGCAGCCCGCCGCGCCGAGGGACTGCCCGCGGTGTCGCTGGCCTGGGGCATGTGGGCGAACGCCGGCGGCATGGGCGGGACGCTGGAGGCGGCCGAGCTGGAACGCATGGCCCGGCAGGGCTACCCCCCGCTGGAGACGGGCCACGGCCTGGCCCTGCTCGACGCCGCGCTGCTGCTCGACGAACCGACTGCCGTCCCCGTCGCCCTGCGCATACCCGCGCTCGCCGAGGCCGGTCACCACACCCTGCCCGGTGTCCTGCACGATCTGGTCCCCGCCGCCCGGCGCCGCCGCGATGCCCGCCGCCCGCTCGGCACCGGAGACGGCGAACTCGCCGACCGGCTGCGCGGGTTGCGGCCCGACGAGCGGGAACGCCTGCTGCTCGACACGGTGCGCGCCCAGGTCGCGGCGGTCCTCGGACACGCCTCGCCCGCACAGATCGACCCGGACCGCGCCTTCAAGGACCTCGGCTTCGACTCCCTCACCGCCGTCGACCTGCGCAACCGGCTGCGCACGGCCACCGGCATCGCCCTGCCCGCCACCCTCGTCTTCGACCACCCCACGCCCAGCGCCCTCGTCGCGCACCTCCGGACCCACCTGCTGGGCGACGACGACCCGACCGAGCCGGTCGGCACGATCCGTTCCGCCGCGCACGCCGACGCCGACGACTCCATCGCGATCGTGGGCCTCGGCTGCCGGTTCCCGGGCGGCACGGACTCGCCCGAGGCCCTGTGGGACCTGGTCGTCACCGGCAAGGACGCGATCACTCCGATCCCGTCCGACCGCGGCTGGGACACCCGTGCCCTCGACGGCATCGCGGCCGTCGGCGGCTTCGTCGCGGACGCCGGGGACTTCGATGCCGAGCTGTTCGGTATCTCCCCGCGCGAGGCCCTCGCGATGGATCCGCAGCAGCGGCTGCTGCTGGAGACCGCGTGGGAGGCGCTGGAGCGTGCGGGCATCGACCCGACCTCGCTGCGCGGTACGGCGACCGGTGTGTACGCGGGTGTCTCCGCCAACGGCTACGGCGGCCACCTCCACGAGACGACCGCCGAGACCGAGGGCTACCTGCTCACCGGCAGCACCCCCAGCGTCGCCTCCGGCCGTCTGTCGTACCTGCTCGGCCTGGAGGGCCCGGCCGTCTCCGTGGACACCGCCTGCTCCTCCGCGCTCGTTGCCCTGCACCTGGCCTGCCAGGCGCTGCGCTCCGGCGAGTGCGACATGGCTCTGGCCGGCGGCGCCACCGTCATGGCCAACCCGGGCATGTTCCTGGAGTTCGCCCGCCAGGGCGGCCTCGCCGGCGACGGGCGCTGCAAGTCCTTCGCCGACGACGCCGACGGCACCGGCTGGTCCGAAGGCGCGGGCATCGTCGTCGTCGAACGCCTCTCCGACGCGCTCCGGCGCGGTCACCCCGTTCTGGCGGTGGTGCGCGGCAGCGCGATCAATCAGGACGGCGCGTCCAACGGGCTCACCGCCCCGAACGGTCCGTCGCAACAGCGGGTGATCCGGCAGGCACTGGCGAACGCCGGACTGTCACCGGCTGACGTCGATGCCGTCGAGGCGCACGGCACCGGCACCCGACTCGGCGATCCGATCGAGGCACAGGCACTGCTCGCGACGTACGGACAGGCCAGGAGCGACGAGGATCCCCTGTGGCTCGGCTCGATCAAGTCGAACATCAGCCACCCGCAGGCCGCGGCCGGAGTGGCGAGCGTGGTGAAGATGGTGATGGCGCTGCGGGAGGAGACCCTGCCGCGCACGCTGCACGCCGAGGAGCCCTCGACACACGTCGACTGGGCTTCCGGGGCCGTACGGCTGCTGACGCGGGAGCGGGCCTGGCCGCGTGGTGACCGGCGGCGTCGGGCGGGTGTGTCGTCCTTCGGTATCAGCGGCACGAACGCCCACGTCATCCTCGAAGAGGCCCCGGCCGTCCAGGAGGCGGAGCAGCGCACGGTGACGGCTCCGCCGGTCGTCCCGTGGCCCGTGTCCGGCCGTGGCGCCAAGGCCCTGCGCGACCAGCTCGCGCGCCTCTCGCAGGACCTCGACGCAGGCGAACTCGACCCGGTGGACGTCGGGCTGTCGCTGGCCACGACCCGCGCCGCCCTGGAACACCGAGCGGTGGTCCTCGGGCGTGACGCCGGCGCGCTGCGGTCAGGGCTCGACGGGCCCGCCGTGACGGGCATCGTCACCGAGGGCCGTACAGCGTGGATGTTCACGGGTCAGGGCAGCCAGCGGCTCGGCATGGGACGTGAACTGCACGGCACCTACCCGCAGTTCGCCCGCGCCTTCGACGAGACCGTCGCGCTGCTGGAGGTCGAGCTGTCCGGTGCGGAGGGCTTCCCGCTCCCGCTGCGCGACGTGCTGTTCGCGGACGAGGGCTCCGAGGCCGCCGCTCTCCTCGACCGCACCGGTTACGCGCAGGCGGCCCTGTTCGCGGTCCAGGTCGCGTCGGTGGAGTTGCTGCGTGCGTGGGGTGTGGCGCCGGATGTGGTGCTGGGGCATTCGGTCGGTGAGTTCGCCGCCGCGTACACGGCCGGTGTCTTCGAACTGCCGGACGCGGTGCGGTTGGTGGCGGCTCGCGCACGCCTGATGCAGGGGCTGCCCGAGGGCGGCACGATGGCCGCAGTCGAGGCCGACGAGGCGGAGATCGCCGACCTGCTGACCACGGGAGATGTGTCGATCGCCGTCGTCAATGGCCCGGCAGCCGTGGTGGTGTCGGGTAGCGAGGAAGGCGTCGAGCGGGTCATGGCGGGTGTGCGTGAACGCGGTCGCCGGGTCACCCGCCTGCGCGTGTCGCACGCCTTCCACTCGCCGCTCATGGAGCCGATGCTCGACGAGTTCGCCGCCATCGCCGAGCAGATCGACTACGGCACCCCGCGATGCACGGCCCTCAGCACCGTCAGCGGTGCGCCGCTCGCCGACGGCGACTGGACGAGCGCCGGGTACTGGGTGCGTCAGATCCGGGAGCCGGTCCGGTTCCGCGAGGCCGTAACCGAGGCGGTCACGGCCGAAGGCGCCGTCCGGCTGCTGGAAATCGGCCCCGATCCGGTACTGAGCAGCCTGGTCGGAGCCGGAGCCGGAGCCGGAGCCGGAGCCGGAGCCGGAGCCGGAGCCGGAGCCGGAGCCGGAGCCGGGGGCTCGGCGGTGTCCGTGCTACGCAAGGGCAGGCCCGAGGCCGAGACGTTCCTCGGCGCCGTGGCCGAACTGTTCGTCCGGGGCGCCGACGTCGACTGGGCCGCCGTCCTCGCCGGATCCGGAGCCCGCAACGTCCCGCTGCCGACGTACGCCTTCCAGCGGCAGCGGTACTGGCTGCGACCCAGCCGCTCCAACGCCGCCGCCGACAGCCTCGGCCTCGGCAACCCCGGGCATCCGCTGCTCGGCGCGGCGCTGCCCGTCGCCGGGTCGGACACCCTGCTGCTCACCTCACGACTGTCCGCCGACAGCCACCCCTGGCTGGCCGAGCACGTGGTCGGCGGACGTGTCGTCGTCCCCGGCACGGCTCTGCTCGAACTCGCCGTCCAGGCCGGTGACCGGGTCGACCGCGACCATGTCGCCGACCTCACCCTGCACGCTCCGCTCGTCCTCGCCGAGGGCGGCGCCGCACAGGTACAGATCTCCGTGGAATCGCCCGAGGCCGACGAGACCCGCGCCCTGCGCATCCACGCCCGCCCCGAACACGCAACCGCCGACACGCCCTGGACCCTGCACGCCACCGCCACCCTCGCCACCCAACAGGCCGAGCCCGACTGGGACCTGCGCGCATGGCCGCCGGCCGACGCCGAACCGCTGCCGCTGGACGGCCTCCACGAGCGGCTGGCCACGGCCGGACTCGACTACGGCCCCACCTTCCGCGGACTGAGCCGCGCCTGGCGGCAGGGCGACGACCTCTACGCCGAGGCCGTACTGCCCGAGCCCGGCGCCACCGAGGCCACCGCGTACGCGGTGCATCCGGCGCTGCTGGACAGCGTCCTGCACGCGCTCGCCCTGCGCGCCGGGGGCGAGGACGACGGCGAGGCACTGCTGCCGTTCCTGTGGTCGGGCGTGTCCATCACGGCCGCCGGTGCCACGACCCTGCGCGCCCACCTCCACCCGACCGGCGACGGCGAAGTGGCCCTGCGCGTCGCCGACGCCGTCGGCACCCCCGTGGCCGCCGTCCGCTCCCTGCTGCTGCGCCCGGTGTCCGCCGCCGACCTGCGCACGCCGGCCGACGGCGGACACCTGTACCGCCTGGCCTGGGCACCCGCGGCCCACACTCCGCACATCGACGAACTCGCCCTCGGACAACGCCGGGTACTGCTCTCACCGGACGCACGCGCCGAGGAACCGTGGACCGCCGCCGGCGTCCCGATCACCCGGCACCACGACCTCGACGCCCTCATCGACGCCATCGACACGGGCGCAGAGGCGCCCGACGTGGTGATCGTTCCGGTATCGGGCATCGAGCGCGACGGCACCGACGGCACCGCGTCCCGGCCGGAGATCACCATCAACTCTGGTGAAGTCCTCAGCCCGATTGCTGGTCTCCTGGGGACCATGCGGACCTGCCTGGCGGACGAGCGCCTGACCGGAACGCGTCTGGTCGTCACGACCCATGACGCGGTCCCGGCCGGAGCCGCCCCGAGCCCGCACGGCACCGACCTGACCGGCGCCGGCGCCTGGGGTCTGGTCCGGTCCGCGATCAGCGAGCACCCCGACCGGTTCCTCCTGGCCGACCTGGACGGCGACCCCACCTCCCACCGAACCCTCGCCCACCACCTCGCCCACGGCGAGGAACCCCAACTCGCCATCCGTGAAGGGAAGATCTGGTTCCCGTACCTGACACCGATGGCCAACGACGGGCAGGTGCCGTCGCCGTGGAGTGGCGAGGGCACGGTGCTGATCACGGGCGGGACGGGTGGTCTGGGCGCGGAAGTCGCCCGGCACCTGGTCACCCGGCACGGGGTACGGGACTTGCTGCTCGTCTCCCGGCGCGGGGCCGGGGCTCCGGGTGCTGCCGAACTCGCTGCGGAACTTGAGGAGTTGGGTGCCCGTGTTCATGTGCGGGCGTGCGATGTCTCCGACCGTGCGGCACTGGCTGCCGTACTGGACGGAGTCGATCTGTCGGGTGTGGTGCATGCGGCGGGCGTGCTCGATGACGGTCTGATCGCCGACCTCACCGAGGAGCGGTTGGCCGGAGTGCTGAGGGCGAAGGCGGAATCGGCTCTGCTTCTGCATGAGTTGACGGTTGACCGTGACCTGTCCGCCTTCGTTCTCTTCTCCTCGTTCGCGGGTGTGGTGGGCAACGTCGGTCAGGCCGCCTACTCCGCCGCGAACAACATCCTCGACGCCCTCGCGGCCACCCGCCGTGCCCAGGGTCTGCCGGGCGTATCGCTGGCCTGGGGCATGTGGGCGCACGAGGACGGGATGGGCGGAACCCTGGGCGAGGCCGACGTGGAGTGGCTCGCTCGGCAGGGATTCCCGACCCTGGAGACGGGTGAGGGGCTGGCCCTGCTCGATGCCGCGCTTGCTGTCGACGAGCCGAACGCCGTCCCCGTCGCCTTGCGCATCTCTGCGCTGGCGAGCGGTCAAGTACCGTTCGTGCTACGGGACCTGGTGCCGACGACTGGACGGCGTTGGGAGGCGGCCTCTTCGGGCGGTGCCGCCGACAGCAGCGGCCTCGTGGAGCGACTGCGTGGGCTGGGCCCGGTCGAACGGGACCGCATGGTGCTGGACGCGGTGCTGGCCGAGGTGGCCGGCGTGCTGGGGCATGCCTCGGCCGGATCGGTCGATGCGTCACGGGCGTTCAAGGAGCTGGGTTTCGACTCGCTCACGGCCGTCGATCTCCGTAACCGCCTGAAGACCGTGACCGGGTTGCAGCTGCCCGCCACCCTCATCTTCGACCACCCGACCGTGGCAGATCTCGCCGCCCGTCTGTGCACGGAGTTCGCCCGTGCCGAGGGTGGCGCCGCGCCGAGCCTGTCCGATCTGGACCGGCTGGAGGCGGCCGTTCTCGCGATGGCCGAACAGGACGGAACGGTGCGCAAGGAACTGCGCGACCGACTGCGGGCCATGACGGCGCGCCTCGACGACGAACCGAGCACAGCAGGAACCGAGCAGGACAACGACGACATCGACTCCGCCTCGCTGGACTCGATGTTCGCGATCATCGATCGGGAACTCAAGGGCTGACGCCGGGCCTTGGCGTGCCCCTCAGGTGACAAAGGGACAGGATTCACGTGCCCACTGACGACAAGACTCTGACGTATCTCAAGCGGCTGACCACCGACCTTCGCCAGACCCGTCAGCGGCTGCGCGAGGTCGAGGCCCGGGACCGCGAGCCGATCGCGATCGTGGGGATGGGGTGTCGCTTTCCCGGCGGGGTGGACTCGCCGGAGACACTGTGGGACCTGGTGGCGTCCGGCGGCGAGGGTGTGTCGGGGTTCCCGGTGGATCGCAGCTGGGACCTGACGGGCCTGTTCGGTGACGGGCCGGGCCAGTCGTCGTCGCGGCACGGCGGCTTTCTGCACGACGGCGCCGAGTTCGACGCGGAGCTGTTCGGGATCTCGCCGCGTGAGGCGTTGGCGATGGATCCGCAGCAGCGGCTGTTGCTGGAGACGTCGTGGGAGGCGTTGGAGCGGGCGGGGGTTGATCCGCTGTCGTTGCGGGGCTCGCGCACGGGCGTGTTCGCGGGGCTGATGTACCACGACTACGCCTCCCGGCTGCCGGTGACGCCGGACGAGGTCGAGGGTCTGCTCGCGAACGGCAACGCGGGCAGTGTTTTCTCCGGGCGTGTCTCCTACGTGTTCGGGTTCGAGGGCCCGGCGGTGACGGTGGACACGGCGTGTTCGTCGTCGCTGGTGGCGTTGCATCTGGCGTGTCAGTCGCTCAGGTCGGGGGAGTGTGACACGGCGCTGGCGGGTGGTGTGACGGTCATGGCCTCGCCGGCCACGTTTGTGGAGTTCTCCCGGCAGGGCGGGCTGGCGTCGGACGGCCGGTGCAAGGCGTTCGCGGAGTCGGCGGATGGTACGGGGTGGTCGGAGGGTGCGGGTGTGCTGGTGCTGATGCGGCTGAGTGAGGCGCGTCGGCGGGGGCGGCCGGTGCTCGCGGTGGTGCGGGGTACGGCCGTCAACCAGGATGGTGCGTCCAATGGTTTGACCGCGCCCAATGGTCCGTCGCAGCAGCGGGTGATCCGTCAGGCTCTCGCGAACGCCGGTGTGTCACCGGCCGAGGTCGACGTGGTCGAGGCGCATGGCACTGGTACCCGGCTCGGCGATCCCATCGAGGCCCAGGCCCTCCTCGCCACCTATGGGCAGGCGCGCGACGGCGACGGTGAGGGTGAGCCGGTGTGGTTGGGGTCCGTGAAGTCCAACCTCGGGCACACACAGGCGGCCGCGGGTGCGGCCGGTGTCATCAAGATGGTGATGGCGTTGGGCGCGGAGCGCCTGCCGCGTACCTTGCACGCGGAGGAGCCGTCCTCTCACGTGGACTGGGAGTCGGGTGCGGTGCGGCTGCTGACCGAGGAGCGGTCCTGGCCGCAGGGCGGGCATCCGCGTCGGGCGGGTGTGTCGTCGTTCGGCATCAGCGGCACGAACGCCCACGTCGTCATCGAAGAGGCGCCGGCCCCCGCCGCGCCTTCCGCAGAGGAAGACCCGGACGCTGCCGAACCCTCTGTCGAGGACGCCGAGGGACCGGCCACGCCGGCCGCCCCCGCCACCTCGGCCACGACGGTCGATCTGCCCGTGATCCCCTGGGTCGTCTCCGCGCGCGGTGCCGACGCCCTGCGCGCCCAGATCGAACGGCTCGCCCCGGTCGACGCCGCCCCCCTGGACACGGGGTACTCCCTCGCGGCCACCCGCGCCGCCCTCGACCACCGCGCCGTCGTCCTCGGCCACGACCTCGCTGACCTGCGCGCCGAGCTCGCCGAGCCCGCGATCAAGGGCGCGGCGACCGAGGGCCGTACAGCATGGATGTTCACCGGCCAGGGCAGCCAGCGCCCCGGCATGGGACGAGAACTCGCCGCCACCTTCCCGGTGTTCGCCACGGCACTCGACGAGATCTGCGAACTCCTCGACGCCGAACTCGGCTTCGGGCGGCCTCTGCGCTCCGTTCTCTTCGGCGACGAGGAACAGGCCCTCCATGACACCGGCTACGCCCAGTCCGCCCTCTTCGCCCTGCAAGTCGCCCTCATCCGACTGCTGCGCTCCTGGGGCACCGAACCCGAGGTCGTGCTGGGCCACTCCGTGGGCGAGTTCGCCGCCGCCCACGCGGCCGGAGTCCTCGAACTCCCCGACGCCGTACGGCTGGTCGCGGCCCGCGCCCGACTCATGCGGGCCCTGCCGCAGGGTGGCGCCATGGTCGCGATCGAGGGCACCGAGGCGGAGGTCACCGCGCTCCTCACGGACGGCGTCGTCATAGCCGCCGTGAACAGCGCCACGTCCGTCGTCGTCTCGGGCCACGAGGACGCCGTACGACAGTCGCTCGATGCGGCACGCCAACAGGGCCGCCGGGCCACGCTGCTGCACGTATCGCACGCCTTCCACTCCCCGCTCATGGAACCGATGCTGGCGGAGTTCGCGGGCATCGCCGCCCAGGTGACCTACCACCGCCCCACCCTCCACGCGGTGAGCACCCTCACCGGCGCCGTGCTCGACGGCGACGACTGGACGACGCCGGAGTACTGGGTACGGCAGGTGCGGGAGGCCGTACGCTTCCACGCCGCCGCCCGCACGGCCGTGGACGAACTGGGCGTCGCACGCTTCCTCGAACTCGGCCCCGACCCCGTCCTGTCCGCGCTCGTCGACACGGCCCCCGCCGCATGTGTGCTGCGCCGTGACCGCGACGAACGCGAGAGCGCCCTCGCGGCCGTCGCCGAGCTCTTCGTCCGCGGCACCCCGGTCGACTGGGCCGCCGTCTTCACGGGCACGGGGGCACGCGAGGTGCCCCTGCCGACGTACGCCTTCCAGCACCGCCGCTACTGGCTCGAAGCGCCGCGCACCACCGTCGACGCCGCCGGCCTGGGCCTGCGCCCCGTCCGCCACCCGCTGCTGGGCGCCGCCGTGTCCGTCGCCGACACTGACACTCTGCTGCTGACGGCCCGGCTGTCGGTCGCCGACCAGCCCTGGCTCGCGGACCACGTCGTGGCGGGCACAGCGATCGTCCCCGGCACCGCACTGCTGGAACTGGCGCTGGCCGCGGGGGAGCGGGTCGGCTGCGACCACGTCGACGACCTCACCCTCCACGCCCCGCTCGCCCTCCCGGCGGACCGTGCCGTCGAACTCCAGGTGGGCGTGGAGTCGCCGGACGCCGCCGGACACCGAGCCCTGCGCATCCACGCCCGCCCGCACGACACGGCCGACGAACTGCCCTGGACACTCCACGCGTCCGGCACCATCGCCGAGACCGCGTCGGCGGGCGAGACATGGGACCTGCGCGTGTGGCCACCGCAAGGAGCGGAACAGGTCGAACTCGACGGCCTGTACGAGCGGTTGGGTTCGGCGGGCCTGTCGTACGGCCCGGCCTTCCGCGGCCTGGAAGCCGTATGGCGCTCCGGGGAGGACTGGTTCGTCCAGGCCACACTGCCGGAAGCGGCAGCGGGTGGCGGCGAGGGATACGGCGTGCACCCGGCGCTGCTGGACTCGGTGCTGCACGTCCTGGGTCTGTGGGAGAGCGACGGCACCCGGTTGCCGTTCCTGTGGTCCGGTGTGGAACTGTCCGCCGTGGGCGCGTCCACGGTCCGGGTGCGCGTGACGCCGCGAGGCGAGGACACGGTCGAACTCCGGGTCGCCGACGCGACCGGCGAACCCGTCGCCAGGATCGACAGCCTCCTGCTGCGCCCCGTCACCCTCACGGACCTGGAGACCGGCGACTCCTTCGTCCGAGACGCCCTGTTCCGCGTGGACTGGCGCGCCCTGAACGACATCGGAGACGCCCGGACCGCCGACTGGGCCGTCCTGGGCGAACTCCCGAACGGACACACGGCCCGTTACGGCACCTCGTACGCCGACCTGGCCGCACTGAGCACGGCACTCGACGCCGGCACGCAACCGCCGAGCACGGTGACCCTGCCGCTCACGACGGCCGCCGCAGGCTCCCCCCGGGAGACCGTCGCCGAGATACTCGGCACGATCCAGGAGTGGCTGCGGGAGGTACGCCTCGGCGACTCCCGCCTGCTGATCGTTGTCTCGGGCACGGCCGACGACGACGAGCCCCTCACCGATCCCTCCGCGGCCGCCGTCCGCGGCCTGGTCCGCACGGCCGCGACCGAACACCCGGGCCGCATCGCCCTCGCCGACCTCGACCTCGACTCCGCTTCCTGGGAGACGCTCGTGGGTGTCCCGGAGACGGTGAGCGAAGTGCTGATCCGCCGGGGAACGGCCCGTGTGCCGCGCCTTGCGCGCATGGCTGGTGGGGATGTGCTCCTGCCGCCGCTGGGCGCGGGTTCGGGCGTGGGTGCGGGTTGGCGGATGGATGTGGTGGCTCAGGGGCGGCTGGATGGTGTGGCGTTGGTTCCTGAGGAGCCGCGTGGGCTGGGGGCCGGTGAGGTGCGGGTCGCGGTGCGGGCGGCGGGGGTGAACTTCCGTGACGTGCTGAATGTCCTGGGCATGTATCCCGGGGATGCGGGGCGGTTGGGGCATGAGGGCGCCGGTGTGGTCGTGGAGGTGGGCCCTGAGGTGACCGGCCTGGTGGTCGGTGATCGGGTGATGGGTCTGCTGGACGGTGCGTTTGCTCCGACTGCTGTGACCGATGCGCGGCTGCTTGCCCGGGTGCCGGACGGGTGGTCGTTCGAGCAGGCGGCGTCCGTGCCGATCGTGTTCCTGACTGCTTATTACGCCTTGGTGGATCTGGCCGGTCTGGAGGCGGGGGAGTCGGTGCTGATCCACTCGGCTGCCGGTGGTGTGGGGATGGCTGCTGTGCAGCTGGCCCAGCACCTGGGCGGTGAGGTGTATGGGACGGCGAGTGAGCCGAAGTGGGCGGTGGTGCGGGGGCTGGGCGTGGTGGGGGAGCGGATCGCTTCGTCGCGGACGACGGAGTTCGAGGAGCGGTTCCAGCCGGGTGTGGATGTGGTGTTGGACTCGCTTGCGGGTGAGTTCGTGGATGCGTCGCTGCGGCTGGTGCGGACGGGCGGCCGGTTCGTGGAGATGGGCAAGACCGACGTCCGTGACGCGGATGCGGTCCGGGCAGAGCACGGCATCGACTACACCGCCTTCGACCTCATCGACTCGGGGCCGGACCGGATCGCTGAGATGTGGGCCGCGCTGCTGGAGCTGTTCGAGCAGGGCGCGCTGCGGCCGAACCCGGTGACGGCGATTGACATGGGGCGGGCGCCGGAGGCGTTGCGTCTGCTGGGGCAGGCCAGGCATGTGGGGAAGGTGGTGTTGCGGGTGCCGTCGCCGTGGGGTGGCGGGGGCACGGTGTTGATCACGGGTGGGACGGGTGGTCTGGGTGCGGAGGTCGCCAGGCATTTGGTTGCCGTGCATGGCGTGCGGGATTTGCTGCTGGTGTCGCGGCGTGGTTCGGCTGCGCCAGGTGCGGGTGAACTCGTGGCTGAGTTGGAGGGGTTGGGTGCTCGGGTCGTTGTGCGGGCGTGTGATGTCGCTGATCGTGATGGGCTCGCCGCTGTGCTGGATGGGGTGGATCTGTCGGGTGTGGTGCACGCGGCGGGTGTGCTGGATGACGGTCTGATTGCTGATCTGTCGGCTGAGCGTGTGGGCCGGGTGGTGGCGGCGAAGGCGGAGTCGGCGCTGCATCTGCATGAGTTGACTGCCGATCGTGGGCTGTCGGCGTTCGTGCTGTTCTCGTCGTTCGCGGGTGTGGTCGGTAATGCCGGTCAGGCGGCGTACTCGGCGGCGAACAACGTCCTGGATTCTCTGGCGGTGGTACGTCGGGCTCAGGGGCTGCCTGCTGTGTCGCTGGCGTGGGGGATGTGGGCGAGCGCCGAGGGCATGGGTGGCACGCTGGGTGAGTCCGAGTTGGAGCGGATGGCCCGGCAGGGGTTCCCGGCGTTGGAGACGGGCGAGGGGCTTGCCCTGCTGGATGCGGCTCTGTTGGTGAACGAGCCGATCGCCGTCCCCGTCGCCCTGCGTACCTCGGCACTCGGCGAGGCGGGCCACAGTTTCCTGCCCCCAGTGCTGCACGACCTGGTGCCGCTTCGGGCACGTCGTCGTGCTGTTGGCGCTGTCACCCCAGCCGGCGGTGAGCTGGCACGCCGTCTCGGCGGGCTGGCGCCGGTCGAACAGCGCAGGGCTCTGCTGGAGTTGGTCCGGACGCAGGTCGCCGTGGCGCTCGGCCATGCGTCGGCGGCGACCGTGGACGAGACCCGCAGTTTCAAGGACCTCGGGTTCGACTCGCTCACCGCCGTCGACCTGCGCAACCGCCTCGGCACCGCGACCGGCATCACCACGCTCCCCGCCACCCTTGTCTTCGACCACCCGAACCCGAACTCACTCACCGACTACCTCCTCGAACAGTTCCTCGGCGAGATCACTGAGCAGGCTCCCCCGCAACCGCGTGCACAGGTGGCGGCGGCTTTCGATGAGCCGGTTGCGATTGTGGGGATGGGGTGTCGTTTCCCGGGTGGTGCGGATTCTGCCGAGGGGTTGTGGGATCTGGTCGCGGAGGGCCGGGACGGGGTGTCGGCGTTGCCGACGGATCGTGGCTGGGATCCCGCCCTGTTGGAGGGGCTGGCGGCGGTCGGTGGTTTCGTGGAGGGGGCGGCGCTCTTCGATGCCGAGCTGTTCGGGATCTCGCCGCGTGAGGCGTTGGCGATGGATCCGCAGCAGCGGTTGCTGTTGGAGACGGCGTGGGAGGCGCTGGAGGACGCGGGTATTGATCCGTCCTCGCTGCGCGGAACCCCGACGGGCGTCTATGCCGGTGTCTCCGCCAACGGCTACGGCAGCGGCACGGTCGACGATCCGCAGGGCAACACTGAGGGGTACCTGCTGACGGGCAGCACACCCAGCGTCGCGTCCGGTCGCCTGGCTTACGCCCTGGGGCTGGAGGGCCCGGCGATGTCCGTGGACACCGCTTGTTCCTCGGCCTTGGTTGCCCTGCATCTGGCTTGCCAGGCGTTGCGGTCGGGTGAATGCGACCTTGCGTTGGCCGGTGGCGCCACGGTCATGGCGACGCCGACGATCTTCCTGGAGTTCGCGCGGCAGGGTGGGTTGGCGGATGACGGGCGGTGCAAGTCGTTCGCCGACGGTGCCGATGGGACGGGCTGGGCCGAGGGCGGGGGCATTCTTGTCCTGGAGCGGTTGTCCGATGCCCGCCGCAACAACCATCCGGTGCTGGCGGTGGTGCGGGGCAGTGCGGTCAATCAGGATGGTGCTTCCAATGGGCTGACCGCGCCGAATGGTCCGTCGCAGCAGCGGGTGATCCGGCAGGCGTTGGCCGCGGCGGGAGTTGACGCCTCCGAGGTGGACGCGGTCGAGGCGCATGGCACCGGCACCCGGCTCGGTGACCCGATCGAGGCGCAGGCCCTCCTGGCGACGTACGGCCAGGCGCATGCCGATGATGAGCCGTTGTGGCTCGGCTCGATCAAGTCGAACATCGGTCATGCACAGGCGGCGGCCGGTGTCGCGAGCGTGGTGAAGATGGTCATGGCGCTGCGGGAGGAGACATTGCCCCGCACCCTGCACGTCGATGAGCCGTCCTCGCACGTGGACTGGTCGGCGGGTGCGGTGGAACTGCTGACGGAGGAGCGTGCGTGGCCGCGAGGTGAGCGTGCGCGGCGGGCGGGTGTGTCGTCCTTCGGGATCAGCGGCACCAACGCCCACGTCATCCTCGAAGAAGCCCCGGGCCCGGCGACTTCGGCACCCCGCAAGCCCGACTCCGCATCCGGCCTTTCGGTGACTCCCTGGGTCGTATCGGCTCGCACAGCTGATGCGCTGCGCGCCGCCAGGGCACGGCTGGCAGCGCACGTCGAAGCCCATGACCTCGGTCCGGCGGACGTCGGATTGTCCCTGGTCACGACCCGGGCCGCCCTGGAACACAGGGCAGTTGTTCTTGGGCGTGATGGTGACGCGTTGCTAGCCGGGCCCGCCCTGACGGGCGTCGTCACTGAGGGCCGGACGGCGTGGATGTTCACCGGGCAGGGCAGCCAGCGCCTCGGGATGGGGCGTGAACTGCACGTTGCCTACCCGCGGTTCGCCAGAGCCTTCGACGAGGTCGCTGCGCTGCTGGAGGCCGAGTTGTCCGGCGCGGACGGCTTCTCGCTCCCGTTGCGGGATGTCCTTTTCGCCGACGACGGCTCCGAAGCAGCAGCCCTCCTCGACCGCACCGGCTACGCACAAGCAGCCCTGTTCGCCGTCCAGGTCGCGTCGGTGGAGCTGCTGCGTTCGTGGGGTGTGGCGCCGGACGTGGTGCTGGGTCACTCCATCGGCGAGTACGCCGCCGCTCATACGGCCGGTGTCTTCGAACTGCCGGACGCGGTGCGGCTGGTGGCCGCGCGTGCCCGTCTCATGCAGGCCCTGCCCGAGGGCGGCGCCATGGCCGCCGTCGAGGCCGACGAGGCGGAGATCAACGACCTGCTCACCACCGTTGACGACGTGACGATCGCCGCCGTGAACGGACCGACCGCCGTGGTCGTCTCCGGCACTGAGGAGGGCGTCGAGCGGCTCATGGCGGGCGTTCGTGAACGCGGTCGCCGGGTCACCCGCCTACGCGTCTCCCACGCCTTCCACTCCCCGCTCATGGAGCCGATGCTCGACGAGTTCACCGCGGTCGCCGAGCAGATCACCTACCGTCGCCCCGTGGTTGCGGCGGCCTCGTCGGTCACTGGTGAGACCGTCGGCGAGGCCGACTGGACCACCCCCGCCTACTGGGTCCAGCAGGTGCGTCGGCCCGTCCTCTTCCACGATGCCCTGGCCACCGCCACTGGGCCGCTCGGCGGCGGACGGTTGCTGGAGATCGGCCCCGATCCGGTGCTGAGCGGGCTCGTCGACCCGGCGACCGCGCCGTCCTTCTCCGTGCTGCGCAAGGGGCGCCCGGAGACAGAGACCCTGCTCACGGCACTCGCCGAGGTCTTCGTCCGGGGGACGCGCGTCGACTGGGCGACCCTGTTCGAGGGCAGCGGCGCGCGCCGGGTGCCGCTGCCGACGTACGCCTTCCAAGGGCAGCGGTACTGGCTGGAGCCGGCCCGCGCCGCCGCCGATGCGTGTGGCCTCGGTCTCGCCGCTGCGGAACATCCGCTGCTCGGTGCGGCCGTCACCGTGGCCGGCTCCGACACGCTGCTGTTGACGTCCCGGCTGTCGGTTCGTACGCATCCATGGCTCGCCGACCATGTCGTGGCCGGCACTGTCGTCGTACCGGGCACGGCCTTCGTCGAGCTCGCCCTCCAGGCCGGCGACCGCGCCGGTTGCGGGCGGCTGGCCGAACTCACCCTCCAGGCGCCGCTCGTCCTGCCGCCCGACGGAGGCGTCATCGTCCAGATCACCGTGGAGCCCCCGGCGACGGACAGCGGGGAAGCCAGGGCCCTCCACGTGTACGCCCGCCCCGACGACGACGCCCCCGACCAGCCCTGGACCCCTCACGCCACCGGCCTGCTGGACGACACGGCAGCCACCCCGTCGGCGGCGCCCGAACTGCGCGCCTGGCCGCCCGCCGGGGCCCGTGAACTCGCCCTCGACGGCCTCTACGAGCGCCTCCACCAGTCCGGACTCTCCTACGGCTCCACCTTCCGCGGCCTGGCCCGTGCCTGGATCTCCGGCGACGACCTGCTTGTCGAAGCGGCCCTCCCCGAGCCGGCCATGGGTGAGGCGACGGCCTTCGGGCTCCACCCCGCGCTCCTCGACACCGTGCTTCATGCCCTGGCCCTGCGCGCGGGGGAGGGACAGGGGGCGCTGCTGCCGTTCCTGTGGTCGGGTGCGGCCTTCCACACCGTCGGCGCGAGCGTCGTACGGGCGCGGCTCACCCCGCGCGGGGCCGACACGTACGCGCTGCATGTCGCCGACGCGGCGGGCGCCCCCGTCGCCGTGGTCGACTCGCTGGTGCTGCGTCCGGTCTCGGCGGCCGACCTGGCACGGGCGGCCACCGGCCCGGACGACCTGTTCCGCCTCGACTGGGTGCCGGCGCCCACCACCGACCGCCCCGAGACCGCCCGCACCGGCCACTGGGCCGTGGTCGGCGACCGCGACTCGGCCCCGTGGCGCGAGTCCGGCGTGCCGACCAAGCACTACGCCGACCTGGACGCCCTCATCGCCGCCGTGGACGCGGGCGAGCCTGCCCCGGCGGCCGTCGGACTGGCCGTCGCGGCCAACTCTGGTGAAGTCCCAAGTCCGGTTGCTGATCTCCTGGGTGCCATGCGGACCTGGCTCGCACACGAGCGATGGGCTGACACGCCCCTGGTGGCACTGACCACCGGCGCGGTCGCCCTGCACCACGCCGCCGGCACCAGCACCGGGATCGGCACCGGCACCGACGCCGGCATCGGCACCGACACCCCCGATCTGTCCGGCGCCGGTGCCTGGGGTCTGGTCCGGTCGGCGATCAGCGAGCACCCCGGCCGCCTCGCCGTCGCCGACGTCGACGGCACCGCAGCCTCGTACCGCACCCTCGCCGAACGGCTCGCCCCCCTCGACGAGCCCCAACTCGCCCTCCGCGACGGCGAGGCGTGGGTACCGCGACTGGTACGGATGGCCTCCGGCGGAGTCCTTGTGCCGCCGGGCGCTGCCCCGGGCATGACCTGGCGTGTGGAGGTCGGCCGGCAAGGCCGTCTGGACGGCGTCGCGGTGATCACCGAGGAGCAGCGAACGCTGCGGGCCGGTGAGGTGCGGGTGGCGGTGCGGGCCGCGGGTGTGAACTTCCGTGACGTGCTGAACGTGCTGGGCACCTATCCCGGGGATGCGGGGCGGCTGGGGCACGAGGGTGCCGGTGTCGTCGTGGAGGTCGGTGCGGAGGTGACCGATCTGGTGCTCGGTGACCGGGTGATGGGTCTGTTGGACGGGGCGTTCGGCCCGTCGGCCGTCACGGACGCCCGGTTGCTGGCGCGGGTGCCGGACGGTTGGTCGTTCGAGCAGGCGGCGTCCGTACCGATCGTGTTCCTGACCGCGTACTACGCCCTGGTGGACCTCGCCGGACTCACGGGAGGCGAGTCCGTGCTGATCCACGCCGCCGCCGGCGGTGTCGGCATGGCGGCGGTACAACTCGCCCACCACCTGGGTGCCGAGGTGTACGGGACGGCGAGCGAGCCGAAGTGGCCGGTCTTGCGGGGTCTTGGTATTCCCGATGAGCGGATCGCCTCCTCCCGGACGACCGAGTTCGAGCAGCGGTTCAAGTCGGGCGTCGATGTCGTGCTGGACGCGCTTACGGGTGACTTCGTGGATGCGTCGTTGCGGCTGGTGCGGCCCGGTGGCCGGTTCGTTGAGATGGGCAAGGCGGACGTCCGCGACCCGGAGCAGGTGGCGGCCGCCCACCCCGGCGTCAGCTACCGGGCGTTCGACACGTTCGACGCGGGACCGGACCGGATCGCGGAGATGTGGGCGGCACTGCTGGAGTTGTTCGAGCAGGGCGCGCTGCGGCCGGTGACAGTGACCTCGTACGACCTGTCCCGAGCCCCGGAGGCGTTGCGTCTGCTGGGGCAGGCCAAGCACGTCGGCAAGGTCGTGCTGCGGGTGCCGTCGCCGTGGGGTGGCGAGGGCATGGTGCTGATCACGGGCGGGACGGGTGGTCTGGGCGCGGAGGTCGCCCGGCACCTGGTCACCGAGCACGGCGTGCGGGACCTGCTGCTCGTCTCCCGGCGTGGACTCGAAGCCGTCGGAGCCGCTGATCTCCGTGCGGAACTTGAGGAGTTGGGTGCCCGAGTCGAAGTGCGGGCGTGCGATGTCTCCGACCGTGCGGCACTGGCTGCCGTGCTCGACGGTGTCGGCGTGTCGGGTGTGGTCCATGCGGCGGGCGTTCTCGATGACGGTCTGGTCGCTGATCTGACGCCGGAGCGGTTGGCCGGTGTCATGGCCGCGAAGGCCGAATCGGCTCTGCATCTGCACGAGTTGACGGTTGACCGTGACCTGTCCGCCTTCGTTCTCTTCTCCTCGTTCGCGGGTGTGGTGGGCAATGCCGGTCAGGCCGCCTACTCCGCCGCGAACAACATCCTCGACGCCCTCGCGGCCACCCGCCGTGCTCAGGGACTACCCGCCGTGTCGCTCGCCTGGGGCATGTGGGATGCCGGTATGGGGGGCCGGCTGCCGCAGGCGGACGTCGCGCGGTTGCGGCGTGGGGGATTGCCGCCGCTGGCCGCGAGCGAGGCGTTGGCGCTGATGGATGCCGCGCTCGTCGTCAACGAGCCGAACGCCGTCCCCGTCGCCCTGCGCACCTCGGCGCTCTCGGGTGGCCGGGTGCCGTCCGTACTGCGGGACCTGGTGCCGACGGCGGGGCGGCGTTGGGGCGTCGCCGCCTCGGGCGCCGCCGGCGACGGTGGTGGGCTCGTGGAGCGGCTGCGTGGACTGGGTTCGGTCGAACGGGACCGCGTGCTGCTGGAAGCGGTGCTGGCCGAGGTGGCCGGGGTGCTGGGGCATGCCTCGGCCGGGGCGGTGGATGCGTCACGGGCGTTCAAGGAGCTGGGCTTCGACTCGCTCACGGCCGTGGATCTCCGTAACCGCCTGAACAGCGTGACCGGGTTGCAGCTGCCCGCCACCCTGATCTTCGACCACCCCACCATCCTGTCCCTCCGCGATCACCTCGGCGCGGAACTCGCCCCCGCCGACGACGGTGACACCGCCTTCCTCATGGCCGAGTTGGACAAGCTCCGCACGGTCCTCGCCGAGACCGCCCCGGCCGCGGACGACGACGTGCGCGCCGCGATCGGCGACCGGCTCCAGCAACTGCTCGCCACATGGTCGGCGGCCGCCAGCGAAGGAAGCGGGCAGGACGCGGACAACCGTGTCGTGCTCGACGACGCCACCGACGACGAGCTCTTCGCGCTGCTTGACGACAAGCCCTGGGTCGCCGAATGACCGGCCCGCAGCACCCCGCTCCGCCCAGCCGCGGCAGCCGGGCCGAGTCCCCCGACCCCGCCCCGGCCGCAGTCCAGGCGCCCTGATTCGGCTCTCCGCGCTCTTTCGAAGGACAAGGAACAGATGGCGAACGAGGAAAAGCTCCGCGAATACCTCAAGCGTGCGATCGCCGACGCGCAGGACGCCCACCTTCGTCTGCGTGAGGCCGAGGCGAAGGATCACGAGCCGATCGCCATCGTCGGCATGGGCTGCCGCTTCCCCGGCGGAGTCGCCTCGCCCGAGGACCTGTGGGGGCTGGTGAGCGGCGGCGGGGACGGCATCACGTCGTTCCCCACGGACCGTGGCTGGGACCTGGACGCCCTGTTCGCGACCGACGCGGAGCGGGCGGCCGGCACCTCGGCCACCCGGGAGGGCGGCTTCCTGCACGAGGCCGCCGAGTTCGACGCGGAGGCGTTCGGCATCAGCCCCCGCGAGGCCCTGGCGATGGACCCGCAGCAGCGGCTGCTGCTGGAGACGTCGTGGGAGGCCCTGGAGCGCGCCGGCATCGACCCGCTGTCCCTGCGGTCCACGGCGACCGGCGTCTTCGCCGGGCTCATGTACCACGACTACGCCTCCCGGCTCCAGGAGGTGCCGAAGGACGTTGCCGGGTTCCTCGCCAACGGCAACGCGGGCAGCGTGTTCTCCGGCCGTATCGCGTACGTCTTCGGCTTCGAGGGCCCCGCCGTCACCATCGACACCGCCTGCTCCTCGTCCCTCGTCGCCCTGCACCTCGCCTGTCAGTCCCTGCGCTCCGGCGAGTGCGGGACGGCCCTCGCGGGCGGTGTGACGGTGATGGCCGCGCCGACGACGTTCGTCGAGTTCTCCCGGCAGGGCGGACTGGCCGGCGACGGTCGCTGCAAGGCGTTCGCCGACGACGCCGACGGCACCGGATGGGCGGAGGGCGCCGGCGTCCTCGTCCTGGAGCGCCTCTCCGACGCCCGGCGCCTCGGGCATCCCGTCCTCGCCGTGATCCGGGGCAGCGCCGTCAACCAGGACGGCGCGTCCAACGGCCTCAGCGCGCCCAACGGGCCCGCACAACAGCGCGTCATCCGCCGCGCCCTGGAGTCCGCCCGGCTCACCACCGCCGACGTGGACGCCGTCGAGGCGCACGGCACCGGCACCCGGCTCGGCGACCCCATCGAGGCGCAGGCCCTGCTCGCCACCTACGGCAAGGGACGGGACGAGAAGAACCCCGTCTGGCTCGGCTCCGTGAAGTCCAACATCGGGCACACCCAGGCGGCGGCCGGCGTCGCCGGGGTCATGAAGATGGTCATGGCGCTGCGCGCCCGCCACCTGCCGCCCACCCTGCACGCGGACCGGCCCAGCTCGCACGTCGACTGGTCGGCCGGCGCCGTACGCCTCCTCACCGAGTCCCGGCCCTGGCCCGGCGCCGAACGCCCCCGCAGGGCCGCCGTGTCCTCCTTCGGCATCAGCGGCACCAACGCCCATGTGGTTCTCGAGGAAGCACCCGAACCGGCACCGGCACCCGCACCGGCCCCCGAACCGGCATCCGCACCCGATGCGGATTCCGAGCCCGAGCCCGAGCCCGAGTCCGCGCTCGACCCCGAACTCTCGTCCGCCGACACCCTTGCCCCGCCCCACGCCCTGCCTCGCATCCCCTGGGTCCTGACCGCCCGCAGCGCACCCGCCCTGGAAGCCGCGGCCGAACGCCTCGCCGCCCACGTCACCGGATCCGACGCCTCCGCCCTCGACATCGGCCACAGCCTGGCCACCGGCCGAGCCGTCCTCGACCACCGTGCCGTCGTCCTCGGCCCCGACCGCGACAACCTGCGCGCCGCCCTCGACGAAGTCACCGGCGACGATGTCACCGGCATCGCCGGCACCGCGACCGCCGTCAAGGGCACGGTCACCGAGGGCCGTACCGCCTGGCTGTTCACCGGCCAGGGCAGCCAGCGCCCCGGCATGGGCCGCGAACTGTACGCCGCGCATCCCACCTACGCCCGCGCCTTCGACGAGATCTGCGCCCTGCTGGACGCCGAACTCGCCGGAGCGCCCGGCTTCGACGTGCCCGTGCGCGAGGTGTGCTTCGCCGAACCCGGCACACCCCGGGCCGCGCTCCTGGACCGCACCGGCTACGCCCAGACGGCCATATTCGCCGTCGAGGCGGCCCTCGTCGCCCTGCTGCGCGGCTGGGGCGCCGAACCCGACGTCGTCATCGGCCACTCCATCGGCGAGATCGTCGCCGCCCACGCCACCGGCGCCCTCGAACTCCCGGACGCCGTACGGCTGGTGGCGGCCCGCGCCCGGCTCATGCAGGCCCTCCCGGACGGCGGCGCGATGGCCGCGATCGAGGCCGACGAGACCGAGGCCACCGCACTCCTTACGCAGGGCGCCGTCATCGCCGCCGTCAACGGTCCGCGCGCCGTCGTCGTCTCCGGCACCGAACAGGCCGTCGGGCAGGTCATGGAAGCGGCCCGTGAACGCGAGCTGCGCGTCACCCGCCTGCGGGTCAGCCACGCCTTCCACTCCCCGCTCATGGCTCCCATGACGGACGAGTTCGCCGAGACCATCGCGGGCATCGGCCATCGCCGCCCCGTCGTTCCCGCCGTCAGCACCCTCACCGGCCGGGCCGCCGACGGCGACGACTGGGCGAGCCCCGACTACTGGGTACGACAGGTTCGCGACGCCGTACGCTTCCACGCCGCCGTCCGCACCGCCGCCACCGAACTCGGTGTCACCCGCTTCCTGGAGATCGGCGCCGACCCCGTCCTCACGGGCCTCGTCCAGACCGCCGCCCCCGACACCGCCGCCGTGGCCACCCTGCGCGAGGGCCGCGACGAGTGCGGCTCGGTGCTGACCGCGCTCGCCGAGATGTTCGTACGGGGCGCCGCCGCCGACTGGGCCGCGGTCTTCACCGGCACCGGCGCCCGCCGCACCGACCTGCCCACCTACGCCTTCCAGCACAACCGCTACTGGCTCGACGCCACCCGGCCCGCCACTGACGCGCGCGGCCTCGGCCTCGGTGTCGCCGGACACCCGCTGCTCGGCGCTGCCGTCGCCGTGGCCGGCTCGGACAACGTCCTGCTCACCGCACGCCTGTCCGTCGCCACCGCGCCCTGGCTGGCCGATCATCTGGTCGGCGGACTCGCCGTCGTCCCCGGCACCGCCCTCGTCGAGCTCGCCGTCCAGGCAGGCCTGCGCGTCGACTGCGACCACCTCGACGAACTCACCCTCCAGGCCCCACTGATCCTCCCGGAGCAGGGCGCCGCCCAGGTCCAGATCGTCATCGACGCCGCCACCGACGACGGCCGCCGCACCGTGCGTGTCTACTCCCGCGCCGAGGACGCCGAGGTCGAACAGGCCTGGACGCTGCACGCCACCGGCACGGTCAGCGACAGGGCCCACGCCACGGCCGACGACGGGTCCTGGAACCTGCACGCCTGGCCGCCCGCCGACGCCGAACCCGCCGACCTCGCGGGTCTCTACGACCGCCTCACGGACGTCGGCCTCCAGTACGGCCCCGCCTTCCGCGGCATCACCCGCGTCTGGCGGGCCGCCGACGACTGGTACGTCGAGGCCACTCTCTCCGAACCCCTCGCTGACGCCGCCGCCTCCTTCGGCCTCCACCCCGCCCTCCTCGACACCGTCCTCCACGCCCTCGCCCTGCGCGGCGGCGACGACCGCACTGCACTCCTCCCCTTCCTGTGGTCCGGTGTCACGCTCACGGCCGTCGGCGCCACCTCGGTCCGGGCCCGGCTGCGCGTGCGCGGCGAGGGCGAGATCGACCTGCGGATCGCCGACGCGACCGGCGAACCGGTCGCCACCATCGACTCCCTCCTGCTGCGCCCCGTCTCGACCACGGACCTCGCCGCGCAGCGAACGGCGCAGGGCGCCGAGCACCTCTATCGGGTGGAGTGGACGCCCGTCACCGCGCCGCCCACCGAGCATCAGATGACTGACATCGTCGTCATGGGCGATGTCGGGGACGACTCGCGGCTGCACGCTCCCGACGCCGTCCCGACCCACCCCGACCTGGACGCACTGCTCACCGCCCTCGACGCCGGCGCCGCCACCCCGCGCCGGGTCCTGCTGCCCATCGCCGACGGCCCCGTCGCGGACGTCCTCACCCAGACCCTCGCGGTGGTGCAACGCTGGCTCGCCGAGCCGAAGTTCGCGGATTCCCGCCTGGTCGTCGTGACCTCGGGCGGCGTCGCCGTGACCCCGGACGAGACCCCCACCCCGTCCGCCGCCGGAGTCTGGGGCCTGCTCCGCGCCGCCATGAACGAGCACCCGGGCCGCTTCGCCCTCGTCGACGCCGACGGGCCGACCGCCGCCCTCCACTCCGGCGACGAGACGGATCAAGTAGCCATCCGGGACGGCCAGGTATGGGTGCCGCGGATGGTGCGGATGGCGTCGGGCGGGGTGCTCGTGCCGCCGGTGGGGGCGGGTGCCGGCTGGCGGATGGACGTGGTCGCCCAGGGGCGGCTCGACGGCGTGGCTCTGGTTCCGGAGGAGCCGCGTGCGCTGCGAGCCGGTGAGGTGCGGGTCGCGGTAAGGGCCGCGGGCGTCAACTTCCGTGACGTACTGAACGTCCTCGGCATGTACCCGGGCGATGCCGGACGGCTCGGGCACGAGGGCGCCGGCGTCGTCATCGAGGTGGCACCCGACGTGACCGGACTCGCCGTCGGCGACCGGATCATGGGCCTGCTGGACGGGGCCTTCGGCCCGGTGGCCACCACCGACGCCAGGCTGGTCACGAGGATACCGGCCGGGTGGTCGTTCGAGCAGGCGGCGTCCGTCCCGATCGTGTTCCTGACCGCCTACTACGCCCTGATGGACCTCGCCGGGCTTCAAGCCGGAGAGTCGGTACTGATCCACTCCGCTGCCGGTGGCGTCGGCATGGCTGCCGTACAGCTGGCCCAGCACCTGGGCGGCGAGGTGTACGGAACGGCGAGCGAGCCGAAGTGGCCGGTGGTACGGGGGTTGGGGGTTCCGGAGGAGCAGATCGCCTCGTCCCGGACCACGGACTTCGAGGAGCGGTTCCAGCCGGGTGTCGATGTCGTACTGGACTCGCTCGCCGGTGAGTTCGTGGACGCCTCGCTGCGGTTGGTGCGGCCCGGTGGCCGGTTCGTGGAGATGGGCAAGACCGATGTCCGTGACGCCGACGAGGTTCGGGCCGAACACGGGGTGTCGTACCGCTCGTTCGACCTGATGGATGCCGGCCCGGACCGCATCGCCGAGATGTGGGCCGCGCTGCTGGAGCTCTTCGAGCAGGGCGCGCTGCGACCGGTCACGGTCACGTCGTACGACCTCTCCCGCGCCCCGGAGGCGCTACGCCTGCTCGGGCAGGCCAAACACGTCGGCAAGGTTGTGCTGCGGGTGCCGTCGCCGTGGGGTGGCGAGGGCACGGTACTGATCACGGGAGGGACGGGTGGCCTGGGTGCGGAAGTCGCCCGGCACCTGGCCGATGTACACGGAGTACGCGATCTGCTGCTGGTGTCCCGGCGAGGTTCCGCTGCTCCCGGCGCGAGTGAACTCGTGTCCGAACTGGCCCAGTTGGGCGCCCGTGCCGAGGTACGCGCATGTGACGTGGCCGATCGCGACGCGCTCGCCGCTGTCCTTGACGGGGTTGACCTGGCCGGTGTGGTGCATGCGGCGGGCGTGCTCGATGACGGTCTGATCGGTGACCTGTCGGCCGAGCGCCTGGGCCGTGTGGTGGCCGCGAAGGCTGAATCCGCCCTGCATCTACATGAGTTGACGGCCGACCGTGACCTGACTGCCTTCGTGCTCTTCTCCTCCTTCGCGGGTGTGGTCGGCAACGCCGGTCAGGCGGCCTACTCCGCCGCGAACAATGTGCTGGATGCCCTGGCCCTGGTCCGCAGGGCCCAAGGCCTGCCTGCCGTTTCGCTGGCCTGGGGCATCTGGGCGAACGCCGACGGCATGGGCGGCACCCTCGGCGAGGCCGAGCTGGAGCGGATGGCCCGGCAGGGCTTCCCGGCGCTGGAGACGAGTGAGGGGCTCGCCCTCCTCGACGCGGCTCTGCTCGTGAACGAGCCGATCGCCGTCCCCGTCGCCCTGCGTACGCCCGCCCTCGCAGCCGTACGAGACAGTCTCCCCGGCATCCTGCAAGGTCTCGTG
Source organism: Streptomyces acidicola (assembly GCF_009377235.1). Lineage (GTDB taxonomy): Bacteria > Actinomycetota > Actinomycetes > Streptomycetales > Streptomycetaceae > Streptomyces > Streptomyces acidicola. Next base: position 12,218 of record NZ_VMNX01000016.1, on the reverse strand, counting down.
CCCGCCGCCGACCGTCGGCGTCGTGCCGCCGGCCAGGTGGGGGCAGCGGCTGCCTCCGGCCTGGCCCGGAAGCTGGCCGGGCTCCAGCCGGCCGAGCAGGAACGACAGATGCTGGACCTGGTGCAGGCGCAGGTCGCCGCGGTGCTCGGGCATGCGTCCGCGGGGTCGATCGACACTTCCCGCGCCTTCAAGGACCTCGGGTTCGACTCCCTGACCGCCGTCGACCTGCGCAACCGCCTCGGTTCCGCGACCGGCATCACCCTCCCCGCCACGCTGGTCTTCGACCACCCGACGCCCTCCGCCCTCGCCGGCTTCCTCAAGACCGAGCTGCTGGGCGCGGCGGACACCACGGACGACACCGTGACGGGCGCCGGCCGCCCGCGCACGGCTGTCGACGAGCCGGTTGCGATCGTGGGCATGGGCTGCCGCTTCCCGGGTGGGGCGGATTCCGCTGGAGGGCTGTGGGATCTGGTCGCGGAGGGCAGGGACGGGCTGTCGTCGCTGCCAGCGGATCGTGGCTGGGACCCTGCCCTGTTGGAGGGTCTGGCCGCCGTCGGCGGTTTCCTCGACGATGCGGCGCTCTTCGACGCCGAGTTGTTCGGGATCTCGCCGCGTGAGGCGCTGGCGATGGATCCGCAGCAGCGACTTCTGCTGGAGACTGCGTGGGAGGCGTTGGAGGACGCGGGGATCGATCCATCGTCATTGCGAGGTACCCCGACCGGCGTCTATGCCGGTGTCTCCGGGAGTGGGTACGGCGGGAACATGCAGAGCCCGCAGGGTGAGACCGGTGGGTATCTGCTGACCGGCAGTACGCCCAGTGTGGCGTCGGGGCGTCTGTCGTATGTGTTCGGGCTGGAGGGTCCGGCGGTGTCCGTGGACACGGCCTGCTCATCCGCTCTGGTGGCCCTGCATCTGGCCTGCCAGGCGTTGCGGTCGGGTGAGTGTGATCTCGCTCTGGCCGGTGGCGCCACGGTCATGGCGACGCCGGGCATCTTCCTGGAGTTCGCGCGGCAGGGCGGGCTGGCGGGTGACGGGCGGTGCAAGTCGTTCGCCGACGGTGCTGATGGGACGGGCTGGGCCGAGGGCGGCGGCATTCTCGTCCTGGAGCGGTTGTCCGATGCCCGGCGCAACAACCATCCGGTGCTGGCGGTAGTGCGCGGCAGTGCGGTGAATCAGGACGGCGCCTCGAACGGGCTGACCGCGCCGAACGGTCCGTCGCAGCAGCGGGTGATCCGGCAGGCGTTGGCCGCCGCGGGAGTGGAGGCGTCGGAAGTCGATGCCGTGGAGGCGCACGGCACCGGCACCCGGCTCGGTGACCCGATCGAGGCGCAGGCCCTCCTGGCGACGTACGGCCAGGCCCGCACCGATGATGAGCCGTTGCGGCTCGGCTCGATCAAGTCGAACATCGGGCACGCGCAGGCGGCCGCCGGTGTCGCGAGCGTCGTCAAGATGGTCATGGCCCTGCGCGAGCAGACCCTGCCCCGCACACTGCACGTCGATGAGCCGTCGTCCCACGTGGACTGGTCGGCGGGCGCGGTGGAGCTGCTGACGGAGGAGCGGGCCTGGCCGCGCGGTGAGCGTCCCCGTCGGGCGGGTGTCTCGTCCTTCGGCATCAGCGGGACCAACGCCCACGTCATCCTCGAAGAGGCTCCGATCGTGCCGTCCCCTCGCCGGCCGGAGTCCCCGACCCTGGTGCCGCTCATTCCATGGGCGCTGTCCGGACGCAGCCGGCAGGCCATGGACGCGCAGTCGGACAGGCTCGCCACCTTCCTGGCCGAGCGGCCCGAGCTGTCCCCCCTCGACATCGGACTGTCCCTGGCCACGTCCCGCGCGGCGCTGGACCACCGGGCCGTCGTGCTGGGCCGGGACGCCGACGAGCTGCGGTCGGGGCTCGCCATGCCCGCCGTGACCGGTGTCGTCGCCGAGGGCCGCACCGCCTGGATGTTCACCGGCCAGGGCAGTCAGCGCCTCGGCATGGGGCGCGAACTGCACGCCGCCTACCCGGAGTTCGCCCGCGCCTTCGACGAGACGGCGGCCCTGCTGGAGGCCGAGCTGTCCGGTGCCGACGGCTTCCCCCTCCCGCTGCGCGCCGTCCTCTTCGCGGACGAGGGCTCAGAAGCCGCCGCCCTCCTCGACCGCACCGGCTACGCACAAGCAGCCCTGTTCGCAGTCGAGACCGCGCTCGCGGCACTCCTGGACTCCTGGGGACTGCGCCCCGATCTGGTGCTGGGCCATTCCATCGGCGAATACGCGGCCGCGTACACGGCCGGCGTCTTCGAACTCCCGGATGTCGTACGGCTGGTGGCGGCTCGGGCCCGGCTGATGCAGGCGCTGCCCGAGGGTGGTGCGATGGCCGCGGTGGAGGCCGACGAGGCGGAGATCGCCGAGCTGCTCACCACCGACGTGACGATCGCCGCGGTCAATGGACCTACCGCCGTGGTCGTCTCCGGGACCGAGGAAGGCGTCGAGCGGGTCATGGCGGCGGTCCGTGAACGCGGTCGCCGGGTCACCCGTCTACGTGTCTCGCACGCCTTCCATTCCCCGCTCATGGAGCCGATGCTCGACGAGTTCACCGTCGTCGCCGAGCAGGTCACCTACCACCGGCCGACGCTGCCCGTTGTCAGCAGCCTGACCGGTGCCCCGCTCGGCGACGGCGACTGGACCACCCCCGACTACTGGGTGCGGCAGGTGCGAGAGGCCGTCCGCTTCCACGACGCGGCGCGCACGGCCGTGGACGAACTCGGCGCCGTACGGTTCCTCGAAGTCGGCCCCGATCCCGTCCTGTCCGCCATGGTGGAACCGGCGTTCGCACTCTCCGCGCTGCGCAGGAACCTGCCCGAGGCGGAGACCGCACTCCGTGCCGTCGCCGAGCTGTACGTCCGGGGCACCGCCGTCCACTGGCCGGCCGTGTTCGAGGGCAGCGGTGCCGTACGGACGGCGCTGCCGACGTACGCGTTCCAGCGCGAGCGGTACTGGCTGCGCGACGTGGGCTCGGCCGGGGACGCGCGCGGCCTCGGGCTCGGGGCCGCCGACCATCCGCTGCTCGGCGCGGCCGTCCCCGTCGCCGGATCGGACGCCGTCCTGCTGACCGCCAGGCTGTCGACGGCCGTCGCACCTTGGCTCGCGGACCACGTCGTGGGTGAGACGGTCGTCGTACCGGGCACGGCACTGGTCGAACTCGCCCTGGCGGCGGCCGACCGCGCGGCCTGCGACCGCGTCGACGAACTCACCCTCCAGGCACCGCTGATCCTCCCCGAGCAGGGCGCCGTCCAGATCCAGATCTCCCTCGACGCCCCCGACGACACGGGCGCCCGCCCGCTGCGTCTGTACGCCCGCCCGGACCACACCGAGGACGACTCCATCTGGACCCTGCACGCCGAGGGAACGGTGAGCGGCGGCAAGACACCCGCCCAGTCCGCGGAGTTGCGGACGTGGCCTCCCACGGACGCCCAACAGATCGACACGACCGGGCTGTACGAAAGGCTGGCCGAGACCGGCCTGCGCTACGGCAGCGCCTTCCGTGGCCTGCGGCAGGTCTGGGCCCGGGGCGAGGAACTGTACGTCGAGGCCGCGCTGCCCGAAGGCGCGGACCCCGAGGCGAACGCCTTCGCACTGCACCCGGCCCTGCTGGACTCGGTGCTGCACGCCCTCGCCCTGCGTGCGGACGAACAGCACGGTGCCCTGCTGCCGTTCGCCTGGACGGGCGTCTCCTGCCACGCCGTCGGCGCGGACCTCGTTCGCGTTCGGATCGTCCCGCGCGGCTCCGGCACCTATGCCCTGTACGTCGCCGACGCCACCGGCGCGCCCGTCGCCGTAGTCGAGTCACTGTTGCTGCGCCCGGCCTCGCCCGCCCAGTTCGCCGCCGGCGCAGCCGCCACGAGCGCGGAACATCTCTACCGCGTGGAGTGGGCCCCGGCCCCCGGCGAGCCCACGGCCGACTCCGCCGACACCGCTGCCCCGGCCGGCCCGGTGACCGTCCTGCGAGTGCCGGACGACGCCGAGCCCTGGCACGGGGCGGGACTCGCCCTCGTTCCTTGCGACGGCGACGGCGACGGCGACGGCGACGGCGACGGTGACGGTGATGGTGACGGTGATGGCGACATACGCGCCACCGGAACCGTCCTGCTCCCGGTCCGCCGTCGGGCAGGTACCCACGCGGTGACCGAGGTCCTGGCGGCCGTCCGGGAATGGCTCACCGAGGAGCGCTACGCCGGCGCGCGCCTTGTGGTCGTGACCAACGGAGCCGTCGCCGTCCGGGACGGCGAGATCCCCGACGCCGGCGGCGCGGGCGTCTGGGGACTGGTGCGCTCCGCCTTGAACGAGCACCCGGGCCGTTTCGCTCTCATCGATGTCGATGACGACCCGGCGTCCTACCGCTTGGCCGCCGCCCCCATCGACGACCAACAGGTCGCGATCCGCGCAGGCCGGATCTGGGCGCCGCGGATGGTACGGATGGCGTCGGGCGGGGTGCTGGTACCGCCGGTGGGTAGGGGCGCTCGCTGGCGGATGGACGTGGTGGCTCAGGGCCGGCTGGACGGGGTCGGGCTGGTTCCCGAGGATCCGCGCGCCCTCGGCCCCGGCGAGGTACGGGTCGCTGTACGGGCCGCCGGCGTCAACTTCCGTGACGTACTGAACGTCCTCGGCATGTACCCGGGCGACGCCGGTCGGCTCGGGCACGAAGGTGCCGGTGTGGTCCTGGAGGTTGGCCCGGAGGTGACCGACCTGATCGTCGGCGACCGGGTGATGGGCCTGCTGGACGGGGCGTTCGCTCCGACGGCCGTGACCGACTCCCGACTGCTGACGCGGATACCGGACGGGTGGACGTTCGAGCAGGCGGCGTCCGTGCCGATCGTGTTCCTCACCGCGTACTACGCCCTGGTGGACCTGGCCGGACTTGAGGCGGGGGAGTCGGTGCTGATCCACTCCGCCGCCGGCGGAGTGGGCACGGCGGCCGTACAACTCGCCCGCCACCTGGGGGCCGAGGTGTACGCGACGGCGAGCGAGCCGAAGTGGCCGGTCGTGCGTGATCTCGGGGTCCCCGATGAGCGGATCGCCTCCTCCCGGACGACCGAGTTCGAGGCGCGGTTCCAGCCGGGTGTCGATGTCGTGCTGGACTCCCTCGCCGGCGAATTCGTGGACGCCTCGCTGCGGCTGGTGCGGCCCGGTGGCCGCTTCGTGGAGATGGGCAAGACCGACATCCGTGACGCCGAAGAGGTGCGGGCCGAGCACGGCATCGACTACACCGCCTTCGACCTCATCGACGCGGGCCCCGACCGGATCGCCGAGATGTTCGCGGCACTGCTGAACCTGTTCGAGGCCGGCGCCCTACGTCCCGCCCCGGTCACCGCCTACGGGATCTCGCGCGCCCCGGAGGCGTTGCGTCTGCTGGGGCAGGCCAAGCACGTCGGCAAGGTCGTGTTGCGGGTGCCGTCGCCGTGGGGTGGCGAGGGCACGGTGCTGATCACGGGCGGGACGGGTGGTCTGGGTGCGGAGGTCGCCCGGCACCTGGTCACCGAGCACGGCGTGCGGGATCTGCTCCTCGTCTCCCGGCGCGGGCCGGAGGCTCCGGGTGCCCCTGAACTCGCGGCGGAGATCGAAGAGTTGGGCGCCCGAGTCGAGGTGCGGGCGTGCGATGCCTCCGACCGCACGGAGCTCGCTGCCCTGCTCGACGGTGTCGAACTGTCCGGTGTGGTGCATGCGGCGGGCGTTCTCGACGACGGTCTGATCGCCGACTTTACTGCGGAGCGGCTGGCCCCTGTCATGGCGGCGAAGGCTGAATCCGCACTGCATCTCCACGAGTTGACGGCCGACCGTGACCTGTCCGCCTTCGTTCTCTTCTCCTCGTTCGCGGGTGTGGTGGGCAACGCCGGTCAGGCCGCCTACTCCGCCGCGAACAACATCCTCGACGCCCTCGCGGCCACCCGTCGTGCCCAGGGACTACCGGCTGTGTCGCTGGCCTGGGGCATGTGGGCGCACGCCGACGGCATGGGCGGCACTCTCGGCGGACCGGAGCTGGAGCGGCTCGCGCGGCAGGGCTTTCCGGCGCTGAAGACGGGCGAGGGCCTGGCCCTACTCGACGCGGCGCTCGTCGCCGACGAGCCGAACGCCGTCCCCGTCGCCCTGCGTACGTCAGCCCTGGCAGCCGTACGCGACAGCCTGCCCGGCATCCTGCAAGGCGTCGTACCGGCTACCGACCGTCGACGTCGTGCCGCCGGGCTGACCGCGACCGGCGGTGCCCTGGCCGGACGGCTGCGGGAGCTGTCCGTGGAGGAGCAGGAGCGCGAGCTGCTGGACCTGGTGCAGGCGCAGGTGGCGGCGGTGCTCGGTCATGCGTCGGCGGGGACGGTCGACGCGTCCCGCGCCTTCAAGGACCTCGGATTCGATTCGCTGACCGCCGTCGACCTGCGCAATCGGCTCGGCTCCGCCACCGGCATCACGCTGCCGGTGACCGTCATCTTCGACCACCCGACGCCGGCCGCGCTGGCCGCGTCCCTGCGGGAGCAACTCGTCGGCGCGCCGGCCGGCAATCCGACCGAAGAGACGGAGGGGACGACCCGCCGTGGCGCCGTACTCGCCGACGAGCCCATCGCCGTCATCGGCATGGGCTGCCGCTACCCCGGCGGCGTGGACTCGCCCGAAGCGCTCTGGTCGCTGGTGGCTGAAGGCGGCGACGGCATCACGCCGTTCCCCCTCGACCGCGGCTGGAACATGAAGACGCTGGAGGGGCTGGCGGCGGTCGGCGGATTCATCGACGGCGCGACGGAGTTCGACGCCGAGCTGTTCGGGATCTCGCCGCGTGAGGCCCTCGCCATGGACCCGCAGCAGCGGTTGCTTCTGGAGACGGCCTGGGAGGCCTTGGAGCGCGCGGGCATCGACCCGCTGTCCCTCCAGGGTTCGGCGACAGGCGTGTACGCGGGTGTGTCCGCGAACGGGTACTCCGGCGGACAGGAGGACGACGACGCCGCCCCGGAGACGGACGGCTATCTGCTGACGGGCAGTACGCCGAGTGTGGCGTCGGGGCGTCTGTCGTATGTGCTCGGGCTGGAGGGGCCGGCCGTGTCCGTGGACACCGCCTGCTCCTCGGCGCTGGTCGCCCTGCATCTGGCCGCCCAGGCGCTGCGGGCCGGCGAGTGCGACATGGCCCTGGCCGGTGGCGCCACCGTGATGGCGACGCCGGGCATGTTCCTGGAGTTCGCGCGGCAGGGCGGGCTCGCCGGGGACGGCCGCTGCAAGTCCTTTGCCGACAGCGCCGACGGGACCGGCTGGAGCGAGGGCGGGGGCATGCTCGTTCTGGAGCGGTTGTCCGACGCCCGCCGCAACAACCATCCGGTGCTGGCGGTGGTGCGGGGCAGTGCGGTCAATCAGGACGGTGCGTCCAACGGGCTGACCGCGCCGAACGGTCCGTCCCAGCAACGCGTCATCCGCCAGGCGCTGAAGGCGGCCCACGTCTCGCCCGCCGAGGTCGACGTGGTCGAGGCGCACGGCACCGGCACCCGGCTCGGCGACCCGATCGAGGCACACGCCCTGCTCGCGACGTACGGACAGGCGCGCGCCGACGACGAGCCGCTGTGGCTCGGCTCGATCAAGTCGAACATCGGGCACGCCCAGGCGGGTGCAGCCGCGGCGAGCGTCATCAAGATGGTCATGGCGCTCCAGCGGCGTCACCTGCCCCGGACCCTGCACGCCGACCGGCCCTCCGAGCACATCGACTGGGAGTCCGGTGCGGTACGGCTGCTCACCGAGCCCCGGGACTGGGAGGCATCCGGACATCCGCGCCGGGCCGGTGTGTCCTCGTTCGGCATCAGCGGTACGAACGCCCACGTCATCCTGGAAGAAGCCTCGGACGGCGAGAGTGCGAGCGGGCGCGAGCCGGGCGCCACCCCGGGCGCGGGCGAAGCGGACTCCGGTTCCCCGCTCGTGCCCTGGGTGCTGTCCGGCCGTACCGACCGGGCGACCCGGGCCCAGGCGGCCCGGCTGACGAGCTTCCTCGCCTCCTCGGACGAGCCGGCCTTCCCCGGCGACGTGGCGCACGCGCTGGCCACGACCCGCGCCGTGCTCGACCACCGTGCCGTCGTACTCGGCACCGACCTTGACCAACTGCGCGCCGGACTGGACGCGTTGGCGGCCGACGGTACCCCCGCGGCCGGCCACGCCACGGTCGTCACCGGCACCGTCGGCGAGGGCCGCACTGCGTGGATGTTCACCGGGCAGGGCAGCCAACGGCCCGGAATGGGACGGGAACTCCACGCCGCCTACCCGGTGTTCGCGCAGACCCTGGACGCCGTGTGCGAACTGCTCGAAGCCGAACTCAGGGGGCCCGAGGCCGGATTCACGCATCCGCTGCGGGACCTGCTGCTCGCCGAACCCGACGGTCAGCAGGACGACGCGAACCCGCTGAACGCCACCGGCTACGCGCAGTCGGCCCTCTTCGCCCTGCAAGTGGCGCTCGTCGAACTGCTCAGGTCCTGGGGCGTCCGACCCGACCTCGTGCTCGGCCATTCGGTGGGCGAGTTGGCGGCTGCTTATGCGGCCGGGGTCTTCGAACTCCCTGACGTGGTACGGCTGGTAGCGGCTCGGGCGCGGTTGATGCAGGCGCTGCCCGAGGGTGGCGCGATGGCCGCCGTGGAGGGTGGCGAGGCCGAGGTGACAGGGCTGCTGAAGGAGCTGACCGGCAGTGGCCAGGTCGCCGTCGCCGTCGTCAACGGGCCCTCGTCCGTGGTGGTGTCCGGCGACGAGGAACTGGTCGTCGAGGCGATGGACGTGGCACGCGGACAGGGACGCAGGGTGTCCCGGCTGCGGGTCAGCCACGCCTTCCACTCACCGCTGATGGACCCGATGCTCGCCGACTTCGCCACCGTCGCCGAGACGATTCGCTACCGCCGCCCGACGACCTCCGCCGTGAGCACCGCCACGGGCGAGTCGGTCACGACGCAGTGGGCGTCCGCCGCCTACTGGGTGGATCAGGTGCGTCGTCCCGTGCGCTTCCACGACGCCCTCACCACCGTCACGGGCGACTTCGGCGCGACACGGCTCCTGGAACTCGGCCCCGACCCGGTCCTGACCGCGCTCGCCCGCTCCGTCTCCGACGGGCGCGTCACCGCGGCCGCCGCCCTGCGGGCCGGCCGTCCCGAGGCCGAGACGCTGCTCACGGCCGTGGCCGACCTCTTCGTCCGCGGCATGCGGACCGACTGGTCCGCTGTCGCGGCAGCCGCAGACCCCACCAGCCTCGGGGCAGGTGCACGCGTCGAACTGCCCACGTACGCCTTCCAGCGCCGCCGCTACTGGCTGCGCGACCGCCGGGCACAGCGGCCGGTCGCCGTACGGCAGCACGGCACCGACGCCGAATTCTGGAGCCTCGTGGACGGCGGCGACCCCGCCGCGCTCGCCGACCGGCTCGGCGTCAGCGCGGACGCGCCTCTCGGCTCCCTGCTGCCGGCGCTGTCCGACTGGCGCAAGCGGCAGAGCGAGGCGTCCGAACTCGCCGCCTGGCGCTACACGGTCACCTGGAAGCCGGTCGGCGTACCGGCCGCCACGCTCACCGGGAACTGGCTGGTCGTCGCCCCCGAGCAGGTGACGGCCGACCAGGACGACTTCGCCGAACAGTGCGCGCACGCCCTGCGGGACGCCGGCGCCCAGGTCACCGTACTGACCATCGGCAGCCACGACAGCCGCACCGCGCTCGCCGCCCGGGTACGTGAACTCGCCCCGGACGGCGCGCTGTCCCTCCTCGCGTGGGCGGAGGAACAGCAGCCCACCGGGGACGGACACCAGCGCCGGGGCGCAGCGGACGGGCACCAGCTCGCGGCCGACGGACACCAGGCCACGAGTGACGGACACCGTGCCACCGGCGACGGACAACCGCCCGCCGCGACCGGTCTGACCCTGCTGCTCGCCCAAGCGTGGGCCGACGCGGCCGGTGGGACCGGTGCGCCGCTGTGGTGCGCGACCCGGTCCGCGGTGTCCGTCGGCACCGGGGATCCGCTCCGGCACCCCGCCCAGGCACAGCTGTGGGGGCTCGGGCGCAGTCTCGCCCTCGAACACCCCGACATCTGGGGCGGGTTGGCCGACCTTCCGGTCCGGCCCGGGCACCGGGACCTGACCCGGCTCGCCCAGCTCCTCGCCCACGGCCGCTCCACCACCTGGTCCGAGGACCAGCTCGCCGTCCGCGCGGGCGGTGTCTTCGCCGCGCGCTTCGTACGGGACGACGGCCCCGGCACCGCCCGTCCCGAAGAGCCCCCAGTGGACGGCCTGCGCGGCACCGTACTGATCACCGGCGGCACCGGAGCCCTCGGCCGGCACCTCGCCCGACGGTTCGCCGAGCGGAGCGCCCGGCATCTGCTGCTCGTCTCCCGGCGCGGCGCCGACGCCCCCGGCGCCACCGAACTGCGCGACGAACTCGCCGCGCTCGGCACCCGCGTCACCCTGGCCGCCTGCGACCTCATCGACCGCGACGAGGTCCGCGCGCTGATCGACGGGATCCCCGAGGACACCCCGCTCACCGGCATCGTGCACGCGGCCGGCATGCCCGCCAACGGCGTCCTCGCCGACCTCACCCCACGGCACCTCGCCGACGCCCTCGCCGCCAAGGCCCGTGCGGCCGACCTGCTGCACGAACTGACCGCCGACCGGGACCTCGGACTGTTCGTCCTGTTCGCCTCCGTGACCGGCGTCCTCGGCAACGCAGGCCAGGCCGCCTACGCCGCCGCCAACGCCCACCTCGACGCGCTCGCCCAGCACCGCCGTGCCGCCGGTCTGCCGGCCACGTCCGTTGCCTGGGGGCCCTGGGCCGGGGACGGCATGGCCGCCGACCGGGCCGCCGACGAACGCATTCGCCGCTCCGGACTGCGCCCCCTGCCGCCGGAGCGCGCGCTCGCCGCACTGGACCAGGTGCTCGCCGCCGACCGCCCCTGCACCGCCGTGGTGGACGTCTCCTGGGACCGGTTCGCGACCGCGTTCGCCCTGGCGCGCCCCAGCGCCTTGCTCGCCGACCTGCCCGACGCGACGACCGCCACCCGCAGCGGCACCGGCACGACGGCCGCCGCACCCGGCGAACTCGTCGCGCGGCTGCGTGCCCTGCCGGCCGGCGAACGCGAGCGTGCCCTGGGCGACTTCGTCCAGTCCCGCGTCGCCGCGGTGCTCGGCCACGAGACGCCCGCCGCGATCGACGCCGACCGTGCCTTCAAGGACTTCGGCTTCGACTCCCTCACGGCCGTCGACCTGCGCAACCAGCTGATGGCCGCGACCGGACTCCGCCTGGCGACCACACTCGTCTTCGACCACCCCACCCCGGCCGTCCTCGCCCGCCACCTCCACACCGAACTCTTCCCCGACGACACCGTGGACACCTCCCCGCAGGACCTGACGGAAGTCGACGAGGCCCGTCTACGCCGCGTCCTCGCCGCGGTCCCGCTCAGCCGACTGCACGAGGCCGGCCTCCTGCCCGGCCTGCGCACCCTGCTGGCGGAGGCCGACGACGCGGAACGGCGCGCCGAGGACGAAAGCGCGATCTGGTCCGACGACACGCCGGACGAGGACACCGCCATCGCCGACCTCGCCGTCGACGACCTGGTGAACCTCGCACTCGGCGACATGACCGACGAGGCCAACACGACTGCTGCGACCGACGCAGCCGCCCTCGCAGCCGACGACGACTTCGGCTTTGACTCCGACCCACGAGACTGACAGAGGCATCGATGAGCGCACCGTACGAAAAGGTCGTCCAGGCCCTGCGCAAGTCCCTGGAGGAGACCGAGACGTTGAAGAAGCGCAACCGCCAACTTGTCGCGGCCTCCCGCGAACCCGTCGCGATCGTGGGGATGGGGTGCCGTTTTCCGGGTGGTGTCTCGTCTCCGGATGAGTTGTGGGAGTTGCTCGCGGCCGGTCGTGATGGTGTGGCGTCGTTTCCGGCCGACCGTGGTTGGGATATCGAGCGCCTCTATCACCCTGATCCGGAGCACTCCGGGACTTCGTATGTGAATTCCGGTGGGTTTGTGTCGGGTGTGGCGGATTTTGATGCGGAGTTGTTTGGGATTTCGCCGCGTGAGGCGTTGGCGATGGATCCGCAGCAGCGGTTGTTGTTGGAGGTGTCGTGGGAGGCGTTGGAGCGGGCTGGTGTGGATCCGGTGTCGGTGCGGGGGTCGGTGTCGGGTGTGTTTGTGGGGACGAATGGTCAGGATTATTTGTTGGCGTCGCGGGGTGGTTTTGGTGGGGTTGAGGGG
>NZ_VMNX01000169.1 GCF_009377235.1 Streptomyces acidicola | reverse complement strand
ATGAGAGGGTAAGGCTCCCAGTAGACGACTGGGTTGATAGGCCAGGTCTGGAAGCCCGGTAACGGGTGGAGGTGACTGGTACTAATAGGCCGAGGGCTTGTCCTCAGTTGCTCGCGTCCACTGTGTTGGTTCTGAAACCACGAACAACCCCACGTTTGCCACAAGCGTGGTGCGGTTGAGTGTTTCATAGTGTTTCGGTGGTCATAGCGTGAGGGAAACGCCCGGTTACATTCCGAACCCGGAAGCTAAGCCTTACAGCGCCGATGGTACTGCAGGGGGGACCCTGTGGGAGAGTAGGACACCGCCGAACAAATATTGGGAAAGGCCCACACCGTAAGGTGTGGGCCTTTTTCATTTTCCATTGTTTCCCGTTTCCCGTTTCCCATCGTTTCCCAGGGGCGCCCCGCTCCCTGGGAAGAAACCTCCTTACAGGCGTCCTGCTGCTTTCAAGGCCAGGTAGGCATCGGCCAGCGCTGGTGCCAGGTCGTCCGGAGTTGTGTCGACGACCGTGACTCCGTGACGGCGGAGTTGCTCGGCTGTTCGGTGGCGTTCTGCCTGGGCTTGGGCTGCGGCGGCGGCCTCGTACACGGCATCCGGGTTTCCGCGTGCCTTGGCCATGCCGGCGATGTGCGGATCCGCGACTGATGCCACGAGAACAGGGTGGCGTTGGGTCAGTTGAGGGAGTACGGGAAGCAGGCCCTCTTCGACGGGGGCCGCGTCCAGGCTCGTCAGGAGCACGATCAGGGCGCGACGTGGGGCCACACGGAGAGCGGTGGCCGTGAGGGCGCGTGCGTCCGTTTCGATGAGTTCGGGTTCCAGGGTGGCCATCGCGTTGACCAGGGACGGAAGCACGTCGCCTGCTGTGCGGCCCTGGACGAGCGCGCGTACTCGACGGTCGTATGCCAGGAGGTCCACGCGGTCGCCGGCGCGGGACGCGAGGGTGGCCAGGAGCAGGGCAGCGTCCATGGAAGCGTCAAGGCGGGGGACGTCGCCCACACGCCCCGCGGAGGTCCGGCCGGTGTCCAGGACCACGAGGATGTGGCGGTCGCGTTCGGGACGCCAGGTGCGTACGGCGACCGTGGTCTGTCGGGCTGTGGCGCGCCAGTCGATGGAGCGGGTGTCGTCCCCGGGGACGTATTCGCGGAGGCTGTCGAACTCCGTGCCCTCGCCTCGCGTCAGCACGCTGGTGCGGCCGTCGAGTTCGCGAAGGCGGGCCAGCTTGGAGGGCAGGTGCTTGCGGCTGGTGAACGGGGGCAGGACTCGTACCGTCCAGGGGACCTTGTGGCTGCCCTGGCGGGCGAACAGGCCGAGAGGTCCGTACGAGCGGATGGTGACGCGGTCCGACTGGTGGTCGCCCCGGCGCGTGGGGCGCAGACGGGTTGTGGTGCGTCGGCGTTCACCCGGGGGGACTGTGAGGCGGTGCCGGGAGGCGGCCACCTCGGTTCCGGGCTGCCAGCTGCTCGGGGGCCAGGCGTCGCGGAGGTGGGCGCGCAGGGGGCGGTTGGACGGGTTGGTGACCGTGAGGGTGACGTCCGCCGTTTCGCCCAGGCGCGCCGATGTGTCGCCGGAGCGGGTCAGGCCGAGGCGGCGTACGGGCGCGGCGAGAGCGAAGTCGCAGGCGCAGGCCAGGGCCAGGGGGGCATTCACGGCGAGGATGCCCGTCCAGCTGGGTTCCCAGATGCCGACAGGGAGGGAGCCGAGGGCCGCGAGGAGGGCGGCGCGTCCGGTGAGTGCCATCAGCGGGGGACGGGGACGTGGGTGAGGATCGCGTTGATCACCGAGTCGGCCGTCACGCCTTCCATCTCGGCCTCCGGGCGGAGCTGGACACGGTGGCGGAGGGTCGGGAGGGCGAGGGCCTTCACGTCGTCGGGGATGACGTAGTCGCGGCCCGTCAGCCAGGCCCAGGCGCGTGCGGTCGCCAGGAGGGCTGTGGCGCCGCGTGGTGAGACGCCGAGGGTGAGGGACGGGGATTCGCGGGTGGCGCGGCAGATGTCCACGACGTAGGCGGTGATCTCGGGGGAGACCGTGGTCTTGGCGACCGAGGCGCGGGCGGCTTCCAGGTCTGCTGCGTTCGCTACGGGGCTTAGGCCTGCGGCGCGCAGGTCGCGCGGGTTGAAGCCCTCCGCGTGACGGGTGAGGACGTTGATCTCGTCCTGGCGGGAGGGGAGCGGGATCGTGAGTTTGAGGAGGAAACGGTCCAGCTGGGCCTCGGGGAGGGGGTACGTGCCCTCGTACTCGACGGGGTTCTGGGTCGCGGCGACCAGGAACGGCTCCGGGAGCGGGCGCGGGGTGCCGTCGACGGTGACCTGGCGTTCCTCCATGGCTTCCAGGAGCGACGACTGGGTCTTGGGCGGGGTGCGGTTGATCTCGTCGGCGAGGAGCAGGTTGGTGAAGACCGGGCCGGGCTGGAAGGAGAACTGGGCGGTGCGGGTGTCGTAGACGAGGGAGCCCGTGACGTCGCTCGGCATCAGGTCGGGGGTGAACTGGACTCGCTTGGTGTCGAGTTCGAGGGCGGATGCCAGGGCGCGCACGAGGAGTGTCTTGGCGACTCCCGGGACTCCTTCGAGGAGGACGTGGCCGCGGCAGAGGAGGGCGACGACGAGGCCCGTCACCGCGGGATCCTGGCCGACCACGGCCTTGGCGATCTCGGCGCGCAGGGCTTCCAGGGAGGAGCGGGCGGCGCCCGGGTCCCCGCCGTACCCGGCGTTGTCAGTGGTCGGGTCCATCATGGACGGCGTACCTCACTTTCGAGGGCGTCGAGTTGGTCGGCGAGCGCGATCAGGCTTTCGTCGTCGCCGGGTGGTGGGCCGAAGAGGAGGGTGTGCAGGGCCTGTCCGTCTCCGTGGTTGTGGAGGTGGGCGGACAGGGCGGGGAGCAGGGCCTCGGGCGCGTGCGCCTGGGCGAGGGGGATGCCTACGAGGGGGGCGAGGCGAGTGCGGGTGGTGGAGCGCAGAGCGGCGGCCGCGCGGTCGCGGGCGTTCGCTTTGCGGTAGAGGCGGGCGCGGCCTTCGACGGTTTCGGAGGCGCGGATCGCGACGGGGAGACGTTCTGGTACGAGGGGGCCGAGTCGGCGTGCCCTCCAGAGAGCGGCCAGGGCGGCGGCGAAGAAGAGCTGGAGTGTGCCCCAGAGCCAGCCCGAGGGGAGCAGGTCGAGGAAGTCGCGCTCGCCGGTTTCGGTGAGGGCTTTGTCGGACAGCGAGGGGAGGTACCAGACCACATGGGGGCGCGAGCCGAGGAGTTGGAGGGCGAGCGAGGCATTGCCCTGGTCGGCGAGGCTGTTGTTGAAGAGGATGTCGCGCGAGCCGAGCACGATGGTGTCGCCGCCCCCTTCGGGCGCCGGCAGGCGCACGAGGGTGGGCAAGCCGTCGCTCGGATAGCAGGCCTCGGCGTCCGGGGCGGTGGTGTGGTAGCGGATGCCTCCCGTGTCGGCGGTGCCCGCTCGCCGGGCTGCGGGGAGGTCGCAGCGGGGGGAGAGCGTCGAGTCGAGGCTGCGTGCCGGGTCTGCGCTCATACCGGGGGCGAAGGTGCCGATGGAGGGGGCGCCGGGAGTGATCAGGACCGTACGGCCGCCGGAGTCGCGGGTCGCCGTGTGGAGCTGGGCCTGCTGGCGGTCCGTCAGCAGGTCGGGGACGGCGACCAGCAGGGTGGTGTCGGGGCCCGTCGCGGCGCGGGCCTCGTCCAGGGTGGTGACCAGGCGTGTGGACACGCCCCGGTCGTCGAGGAGTGCGGCGATCGCGCGGCTGCCGTAGGGGTCGGCCGATCGCGGGTCGAGCATGCCGTGCTGGGAAGTGGAGCGGACCGAGGCGATCGCGACGGCCGCGGCCAGGAGGATCACCAGCGCGAGTACGACACCTCGCGCGCGGGTCCATACCTGGCGGGCGGTGGGCGAGGCCGAGGTGGTCGGGAGCGTGGCCTCGGTGGTCATTCGGCGGCTCCGCGGCGTGAGCTGCCGGTGCTGTCCGCCGTACTGGCCGTACTGGCCGTGCTGTGGGCACTGTTGGTCAGCACGGGCTTGGTGCGCTCCAGGTCGTCGTCGAGGGCGGCGAGGCGGCGGTACGTTCCGTCGCCCGCCGACCTGCCACCGTATGTGACGTCGTCGAAGTCCCGGGCGGCGGCGCGCAGTCGGTCCGCGTGGGCGGGGAGTGTGCGGCCTGCTTCGGAGGCGGCCTCGTCGGCGGTGCGGCCGGGGCGTACGTCGAGCAGGGCGCGTTCCTCCAGTGAGCGGACGATGGCGCGCATGCGTTCCTGGACGGCCTGGTTCCAGTGGCCCTGGGCGGCGTGTGCCTCCGCGGCCGTGCGGTGTTCGGCGGCGCTGCGGGGGCGGTCGTCGAAGAGCGCGGCCGACGATGTGGGGGTGCGGTGGGGGGTGCCCAGGCGCCACCACAGTGCCCCGAGGAGCGCGAGGACCACCAGGACGATGACGACGAGGCCGAGTGCGCCGCCGGGGGTGGCGGCGGACGCGGCGCCGAACAGTTTGTCGAGCCACTCCCAGAAGGCGTCCAGAGCGCGCTGGAACCAGCTGGGTTCGTTCTCGTGGTACATCTGCTTGGACAACTCGCGCCGGGCCGCTTCGCGCGCGGGGTCGCGCGGTGTGGTGAGCGGTGGTGCGTTGTCGGACATCGGCAGTGCCTGCCCGGTGCCGCCGGTGCCGAGCAGTGACCGTACGGCCGACGGGCCGGCGTGTGGCAGTGCCAGGACCGCTGTGAGAACTCCCCCCGCCACGCCGTCAGCTCCCCGGGGTCGTGCCGGGTGTCTCGGAGCCGTAGCCGTGGATGCCGGCGGCGCGGGCCAGGTCGAGGTCGAGGGCCTCGCGGCGGATGCGCTGGTCGATGTAGAGCAGCACGGTGACGCCCGCGGTGATCGGGAACGTGAGCATGGCCCCGATCACCGAGCCGATCCCGCTGACGATGAGGAACGTCCAGTCGAGCTGCCCGTCGCTGCCGTTGAGGAAGCCGGAGATGCCGTCTCCGCTGAGCGCGGCGGCGAGGAAGGCGAACGGGATCACGATGATCGAGGCCACGATGTTGGCGATGATCGCGGCGAGCAGCTGGATGCCGAAGACCCGCCACCAGGAGCCGCGCACCAGCTTCACGGAGCGGCTCATCGACTTCATGACCCCTTGCTTCTCCAGCATCAGGGCGGGCGAGGCGAGCGAGAAGCGGATCATCAGCCACAGGGCGACGACTCCGGCTCCGAGACCGCCGAGGGCGGCCAGCGCGGCGCCCCCTCCGCCTCCGCCCGCGGCGATCACGAGGAGGCCGGGCGCGGTGCCGACGGCGATGATGACGGCGGCGATGAGGGGCAGCAGGAGAGTCAGGCCGAACAGCCTGGCCAGCCGGGGCCCGGCCTCGCGCCAGGCCTCCGCCGTGGTCACCGGCTTGCCGATCACGGCGCGGCTGGTCACGGACGTGAGCAGGGCTGTGGCCACGATGGTGCCGAGCAGGCTGATGAGCAGGACGACGGCCGAGCTGAGCATGGTGGTGCCCATGGCCTGGGTCAGTTCGTCGAGCGAGGCGCTGGGGTCGCTGAGGGCCTCGGTGCCGGCTGCGTCGTTGAGGACGAAGCCCTGAACCAGGATGACCGCGATCTCCGTGACGACGGCGACGGTCAGCGAGATGCCGAGGACCGTGCGCCAGCACGTGCGCATGGTGGAGACGGCGCCGTCGAGGATCTCGCCGATGCCGAGCGGGCGCAGCGGGATCACACCGGGCTTGGCCGCGGGCGGGGGTCCGCCCCACGGTCCGCCCCAGCCGCCGGGACCGCCGTAGCCGGGCGGGCCCCAGCCGCCGGGGCCACCGCCCTGGCCGCCGTAGCCACCTGGGCCGCCCGGACCGTAACCACCGGGGCCGCCAGGCTGCTGGCCGCCCCAGCCCGGGCCGGGCGGAGGGGGTGGCGGGGCCTGGCCGGGGGCCTGCGGGCTCGGAGCCGACCACTGGCCGGGCGGGGGCTGCTCCTTGGACCACTTCGACGGCGGCTCCGACGGGTTCACGCCACCCTGGCCCGGCTGCTCCGGGGGTTGCGCAGCGCCGGAGCCAGCCGGTTCCTGGCCGTCCGAGGGGGCGGATCCGGGCGAGGCCCAGCCCGGAGTGTCTTTCATCGTCGCTCCTTCACGGTGCCCGTCCGCGGTTGCGGTGGCAGGTTCGGGCCCATCGTGCCACGGTGCGTCCCTCAAGTGACCAGGGGCGGTATGGGCTGCGCACCTTCAATTGTCTGCCCGGTAGAGGGCAGACTGGGCGGATGGCTGATCAGCAGGCGCAATCCGGCGACGACAACCGGCCGACAGAGATCCCCGCGATCCGCTGGGACGAGCCACCCGAAGGGCCCGTTCTGGTCCTTCTCGACCAGACGCGGCTGCCGGCCGAGGAGGTCGAGCTGGTGTGCACGGACGCGCCCGCGCTGGTGGGGGCGATCCGCACCCTCGCGGTCCGCGGGGCGCCGCTGCTGGGGATCGCCGGGGCGTACGGCGTCGCGCTCGCCGCCGTGCGCGGGTTCGACGTGGAGGAGGCAGCCGCCGCCCTCGCGGGTGCTCGGCCCACCGCGGTGAACCTCGCAGTTGGCGTGCGCCGGGCCCGGGACGCGTACCGGGCCGCGCTCGCCCAGGGCGGGAACCAGGAGCAGGGTGCCGAGGCGGCGCTCGTTGCGGCGCGGGCGCTGCACCGGGAGGACGCCGAGGCGAGTGTCCGCATGGCCGGGCACGGGCTGGCGCTGCTCGACGAGTTGCTGCCGGGCGGCGGGCACCGGGTGCTCACGCACTGCAACAGCGGTTCGCTGGTGTCGGGAGGGGAGGGCACGGCGTTCGCGGTGGCGCTGGCGGCGCACCGGGAGGGGCGGCTGCGCAGGCTGTGGGTGGACGAGACGCGGCCGTTGCTCCAGGGGGCCCGTCTGACGGCGTACGAGGCGGCGCGCAGCGGGATGGCGTACACCTTGCTCACGGACAATGCGGCGGGTTCGCTGTTCGCGGCCGGGGAGGTGGACGCGGTGCTGGTCGGGGCCGACCGGATCGCGGCCGACGGCTCGGTGGCGAACAAGGTGGGGACGTATCCGCTCGCGGTGCTGGCCCGGTATCACCATGTGCCGTTCATCGTGGTGGCGCCGGTGACGACCGTGGATCTTGACACCGCGGACGGCGCGTCCATCGAGGTCGAGCAGCGGGCCGGGTACGAGGTGACGGAGATCGCGGCGCCCCAGGTGCCGGTGGCGGGAGCGGAAGCGGGGGGTGGGATTCCGGTGGCACCTCTGGGGACACAGGCGTACAACCCGGCGTTCGACGTGACACCGCCCGAGCTGGTGACGGCGATCGTCACCGAGGAGGGGGTCGTGTCGCCCGTGACGGCCGAGGCTCTTGCCGAGCTGTGTGACAGGTCACGCCAGGTAACGATTTAGTTAATGGGATGATGTCATTCATGAAGGGACGAGTCCTTGTCGTCGACGACGACACCGCACTGGCCGAGATGCTCGGCATCGTGTTGCGTGGTGAAGGTTTTGAGCCGTCTTTCGTAGCCGACGGCGACAAGGCGCTGGCGGCATTCAGGGAGGCAAAACCCGACCTGGTGCTGCTCGACCTGATGCTGCCCGGCCGGGACGGCATAGAGGTGTGCCGCCTGATCAGGGCCGAGTCCGGGGTGCCGATCGTGATGCTCACGGCCAAGAGCGACACGGTGGACGTGGTGGTCGGGCTGGAGTCCGGTGCTGATGACTACATCGTGAAGCCGTTCAAGCCGAAGGAGCTCGTGGCCCGTATCCGGGCGCGGCTGCGGAGGTCGGAGGAGCCGGCGCCGGAGCAGCTCGCCATCGGCGACCTCGTCATCGACGTGGCCGGTCACTCCGTGAAGCGGGAGGGGCAGTCGATCGCGCTGACGCCGCTGGAGTTCGACCTGCTGGTCGCGCTGGCCCGCAAGCCGTGGCAGGTGTTCACGCGTGAGGTCCTGCTGGAGCAGGTCTGGGGCTACCGTCACGCGGCGGACACGCGTCTGGTCAATGTCCATGTGCAGCGGCTGCGGTCCAAGGTCGAGAAGGATCCGGAGCGGCCGGAGATCGTGGTGACCGTCCGCGGTGTCGGGTACAAGGCGGGACCGAGCTGACATGACGGGGGACAGTGCCGCTTCGGCGCCCGGCCAGCCGGGGACCCGCGCGGGGCGGCCTGTCGGCCGGAAGACGGCGGGGTCCCGCTGGGGACACCTCCTGGACGGCGGGCTGCTGCGGGGCGGGGTGCAGGGCAGTCCGGTCCTGCGTCTGTTCATGCGCTGGGTGCGTCGTCCGCTGTTGCCCGTGATGCGGCTGTGGCGGCGCAACATCCAGCTCAGGATCGTCGTGACGACCCTGCTGATGTCGCTGGGCGTGGTCCTGCTGCTGGGTTTCGTCGTCATCGGACAGGTGCGCAACGGACTGCTGGACGCCAAGGTCAAGGGTTCACAGAGCCAGGCCACGGGCGGTTTCACGGCCGCCGCCCAGCAGGCCGACAGCGCGGCGACCGCGGCCGGGAACGAGGGCCCGGACCCGGGTGGCGACTCGGTGAAGAACGTCAGCGAATGGATGAGCAGCCTCGTGGAGTCCCTCTCCAGTGGCGGCCAGGGCGCGTTCGACGTCGTGACGCTCAGCAGCAGCGGAGCAGGGGCCGAGCGCGGGTTCGGTCCGCGCGCCTCCGGCGGTGTGGACCCGACGCTCAGCGTGCCCGAGGTCCTGCGCGACCGTGTGGATGACGGAGCGGGCGCGGCGCAGAGCTACACGCGCATCGTCTACGAGGCCAGCACCGGCAAGGAGTCGCAGCCCGCGCTGGTCATCGGCAAGCAGGTCAACGACCCGTACGGCAACCCGTACGAGCTGTACTACCTCTTCCCGCTCAGCCAGGAGGAGAAGTCGCTGAGCCTGGTCAAGGGGACGCTGGCGACGGCGGGACTGTTCGTCGTCGTGCTCCTCGGGGCCATCGCCTGGCTCGTGGTGCGCCAGGTCGTCACCCCTGTCCGGATGGCGGCCGGGATCGCTGAACGGCTGTCCGCGGGGCGCCTTCAGGAGCGTATGAAGGTCACCGGTGAGGACGACATCGCGCGGCTCGGTGAGGCCTTCAACAAGATGGCGCAGAACCTTCAGCTGAAGATCCAGCAGCTGGAGGACCTGTCGCGGATGCAGCGGCGGTTCGTCTCCGACGTGTCGCACGAGCTGCGCACTCCGTTGACCACCGTGCGTATGGCCGCGGACGTCATCCATGAGGCGCGCGTCGACTTCGATCCGGTGACCGCGCGGTCGGCGGAGCTGCTCGCCGACCAGCTGGACCGGTTCGAGTCGCTGCTCGCGGACCTGCTGGAGATCAGCCGGTTCGACGCGGGCGCGGCGGCCCTGGAGGCCGAGCCGATCGACCTCAGGGAGGTCGTGCGACGGGTCGTGAGCGGGGCCGAGCCGCTCGCCGAGCGCAAGGGGACGCAGATACGGATCGTCGGCGACCAGCAGCCCATCGTGGCCGAGGCCGACGCCCGGCGCGTGGAGCGGGTGCTGCGCAACCTCGTCGTCAACGCCGTGGAGCACGGCGAGGGCAAGGACGTCGTGGTCAAGCTGGCCGCGGCGGGCGGCGCGGTGGCGGTCGCCGTACGCGACTACGGGGTGGGGCTCAAGCCGGGCGAGGCGACCCGGGTGTTCAGCCGCTTCTGGCGCGCGGACCCGGCACGCGCGCGTACCACCGGCGGTACGGGGCTCGGGCTGTCCATCGCCCTGGAGGACGCGCGGCTGCACGGTGGCTGGCTGCAGGCGTGGGGCGAGCCGGGCGGGGGTTCGCAGTTCCGGCTGACGCTGCCGCGGACCGCGGACGAGCCGTTGCGGGGATCCCCGATACCCCTTGAGCCCAAGGACTCGCGGCGCAACCAGGAGCTGAACAACGCCGGTCTGCACCTCGGAGGCGGCAGCAAGCTCGCCACCGTCCCGGTGCAGACCGCAGGGGAGAACGTACAGACGAGGGCCCCCATAGAACTGCGGCCGACCGGGGCGACGCCCACGGTGGACCCGACGGCACTGCCCGGCGACGGGGCGCGCGTGGTGCCCCGGCCCACCGGGGCCGCGGGCGGGCACTCGGACGAAGAAGTGGACGACGAAGCGGGGGACACCGGGGAGCGGCCGTCACAGGGCGGCGCGGAGCAGCACGAGCAGGGGGAGGCATTCCGTGGGCGCTGAGCGCGAGGGGCGCGGCCGAC
This sequence comes from Streptomyces acidicola, assembly GCF_009377235.1. Lineage (GTDB taxonomy): Bacteria > Actinomycetota > Actinomycetes > Streptomycetales > Streptomycetaceae > Streptomyces > Streptomyces acidicola. The sequence goes on along the minus strand of NZ_VMNX01000169.1, from coordinate 10,657 downwards.
GGCGTCGGATGCGCGTGGGGGCGTACGTCGGCTGTGGTGCCGTACTGCTGGCCGGGTGTGCCTCGATGCCGGACGACGGGGATCTGCGCGGTGTCGAGTCCACCCCACGACAGGACGCGCAGGTACGGGTCTACGCCCTGCCGCCGCGTGAGGACGCCCGGCCCTCGGAGATCGTGCAGGGCTTCCTGGAGGCACTCACCAGCGATGATCCGGACTATGAGACGGCCCGCATGTACCTGGCGGGCAAGGCGCTCTCGGACTGGCAGCCGAGCGCGACCACCACGGTCCTCGACGAGGGGCCGAACGCCCTGGTCGAGCCCTCGGGGACCAGGGAGGACGACGGGGACTTCCTCTACCGGCTGACCGGCCACGAGGTCGCTCAGGTGGATGCGCAGCACGCGTACAAACCCGCCGACGACGACTACAACGAGACCGTGCACCTCACGCAGCAGAAGGACACCAAGCAGTGGCGCATCGACCGGCTGCCCCAGGGTGTGGTGATGGGCAAGTCGGACTTCCAGCGCACCTATGTGTCCGTGAACAAGTACTACTACACCTCGTTCGCGCGGGCCGGGCAGCTGGGGACCGTGGCCGATCCGGTCTACGTGCGCCGGGAGGTGGACCCGGTGACGCAGATGGTCCGGGCGCTGCTGAAGGGCCCGACCCGCTGGCTGAACGGGGTGGCGCGGACGAGTTTCCCTCCGGGCACTGCTCTCAAGAAGGGTGTCAGGTCGCTCACGCCCGACGACCAGAACAAGCTGGTCGTGCCGCTGAACGGCAAGGCCGACCGTGTCGCGCGGGGCAAGTGCAACGAGATGGCGGCACAGTTGCTCTTCACGCTCCAGGACCTGATGCCCACCGGTGTGGACGAGGTGGAGCTGCAGCGGTCGGACGGTACGCAGCTGTGTGTGCTCGACGAGGGCGGGGCCTCGCACGGCGCGGGCGGAGGCGCCGACTACCAGTACTTCATCGACGGTGAGGGGCGGCTCGTACGCATGCTCGCCAGCGGTGCCGACCGGGAGCCCGACGCCGTTCCCGGTGCTCTGGGCACCGGTGACACCGAGCTGCGGTCGGCCGCCGTGAGCCGCGACGAGGACCGTGCTGCCGGGGTGTCGAAGGACGGCAGCGAGATGTATGTCGGGTCGTTCGAGTCGGACGGTGCGCTCGGCGACCCTGTGGTGCACAGCGAGGGCAGGACCGACACGGACCGGCTGACGACGCCCAGCTGGGACGGGCGGGGCGATCTGTGGGTCGCCGACCGCGATCCGAAAAATCCGCGGCTGCTGGTGCTGCAGGGCGGTGAGGGCGAGCCTCTGGAGGCCGGCACACCGGGGCTGGACGGGCGCATCGAGGCGGTGCGGGTGGCAGCGGACGGCGTCCGGATCGCGCTGATCGTGGAGAGGGATGACAATCAGGCCCTGTTCATAGGGCGCATCGAGCGGGACTCCGACTCGAGTGGTGAGCCGTCCGTGTCGATCGTCGATCTGCGTTCCGCGACACCGCAGCTGGAGAAGGTCAAGGCCATGTCGTGGGCCGGGGACAGCCGGCTCGTGGTGGTCGGGCGCGAGTCCCGCGGTGTGCAGCAGATGCGGTACGTGCAGGTCGACGGCTCCATGCTGGACGGCCCTCAGCCCGCGTCGCTCACCGGAGTGGAGGAGATCGCTGCCTCCGAGGACGAGCGGTTGCCGCTGGTGGCCCATTCGGAGGACGGAATCGTACGGCTGTCGTCCGGCGCGCAGTGGCAGACGGTGGTCAGCGAGGGGATGGCGCCGGTTTATCCGGGGTAGCGGGGGCGTCCGTACGGTGGTCCGTGCCGTGCCGTGCCGTGCCGTGCCGTGCCGTGCCATGCCGTGCCATGGCCGTGCTGTGCTGTGCTGTGCCGTGCGTTGTAGTGCCCTGCGGTGTAGTGCAGTGGCGGGGGTCCCTCGTGTGAGGGACCCCCGAGGCCGTTTCCGGAAGTTGTCCACAGGCGGTTATCCACAGGGGTGGCCGGGGCGCGCCGACGTTGGCACAGTGGTGGGCATGCGGGGGTGGTGGCAGGACCTCACCGATCTGATGCTGCCGGCCGAGTGCGGAGGCTGTGGCAGGCCTCGCACGGTGCTCTGCCCGGAGTGCTGTGCCGCCCTGAGCGGGGTCGCACCGCGCCGGGTGCGACCGGTGCCGGAGCCGCCGGGGCTGCCCGTGGCACACGCGGCGGCTCCGTACGAGGACGCGGTAAGGGCGATGCTCCTCGCCCACAAGGAAAGAGGCGCGCTGGCGCTCGCGGCACCGCTCGGAGCGGCCTTGGCAGGGGCCGTACTGGCGGGGCTGCGCGAGGCGGGAGGGGCACGGGAGCGCGTGCTGCTCGTGCCTGTGCCGTCGGCGCGGACGGCGGTGCGGGCACGTGGGCACGACCCCGCTCGGCGGATCGCGCTCGCCGCCGCCGGGGAACTGCGGCGCACGGGGACGCCGGCTCGAGTGCTCGGTGTGCTGCGGCAGCGCCGGGCCGTGGCCGATCAGTCGGGCCTCAACTCGCGGCAGCGGCTGGACAATCTCGCGGGCGCCCTGGTGGTGGCCGACGGGGGAGGGCTGTTGCTGGCGGAGGGCCGGGTCGTGCTGGTCGACGACGTGATGACGACGGGCGCCTCGCTGACGGAGGCCGCGCGCGCCGTGCGGTCAGCTCTGGACGAAACGGCTGTGTACGGCGGCGTGGCATGGGAAGGAAGAGCGAAACGGATCGCGGGTGCGACTGCGGCGACCGGAGTGAGGTCGGTGCGGTCGGCCGAGAGGAAGGTGGTGGACCGTACCCGAGCAGTACCGGGAAAGGCGGCTGCGCACGGCGCCGGAAACATCATGCGCGCAGCGGTGGTCGCTGCCTCACCGGAATCTTTCCAATAAACCGGAACTGAGAGAGATCTTGCGTCGTTGCAGGTAGCGAGAGGGTCAATCACCTGAACGGAGGTATGTGGGAGTAGAGGGTGACGACATCAGGCCGGGCGAGATATGTTCGGTTGTGAGGGAATGGCGGTGGCCGTTCCTTGCATATCCGAATGCCGTTCAGCGGGTTTTTCTGTAATCATCCGCGACGACAGGGCGGAGATCTTGTCCACGGGGGAGGAGGAGGTGGAAGTCACCAAGTCCGAGGCTCCGGGACGTACCGGAGCCTGGTGATGCACAAGGGAGACGCTCCGCACTGGAGCGGAGCGATCCGGGAACGGAGTTTTGCGTGGACATCGTCGTCAAGGGCCGCAAGACCGAGGTGCCCGAGCGGTTCCGCAAGCACGTGGCCGAGAAGCTGAAGCTGGAGAAGATCCAGAAGCTCGACGGCAAGGTGATCAGCCTCGACGTCGAGGTGTCCAAGGAGCCCAACCCCCGGCAGGCAGACCGATCGGATCGAGTGGAGATCACGCTCCACTCCCGCGGTCCCGTGATCCGGGCGGAAGCAGCGGCCAGTGATCCGTATGCGGCGCTCGACCTGGCGGCGGAGAAGTTGGAAGCCCGGCTGCGCAGGCAGCACGACAAGCGATTCACGCGCCGTGGAGCCCGACGGCTCACGGCAGCCGAGGTCCCCGACCACGTCCCGGGCGTGGCGACACTGAACGGGAACGGCAAGACCGTCCACGAGGAAGAGCAGTCGGACGGCGTTCCCACCAAGAAGATCGGCTCGCTGGAGGTCAAGGGTGAAGGTCCCCTCGTCGTCCGTGAGAAGACCCACGTCGCGTCCCCGATGACGCTCGACCAGGCGCTCTACGAGATGGAGCTGGTCGGGCACGACTTCTATCTGTTCGTCGACTCCGAGACCAAGGAACCCAGTGTCGTCTACCGGCGGCACGCCTACGACTACGGCGTCATCCACCTCAGCACCGACCCGATGGTGACCCAGGGGCGGTCGGCCGGCGCAGGTGGTGGGCTCGGCGGCTGACCTCCGCCGGGTGACAACCGATCCGGTGCCCCTGGAGCGTGTGTGCGCCCCCAGGGGCACCCGTGTGCGACCACCCGATGGACCGCTCTGTCACCGCTGTGCGGTCCCGGCATGAAATCATGGCTGAACCGGCCCCAACCGGTGGGCTGTTGCCTTTGGTTGGCGATGGCACAGGAACACAGGCCACGGCCTTCTAGGGGGAGGAACGATGGCGGACAGCTTCGGACCGATGCGTGACGAGGATGCCGACGGCGGCGTCGTCGGCATGGGCCCGGAGGGGGGCTCTCCACGCAAGGAGCCCATCCGGGTCCTCGTCGTGGACGACCACGCGCTCTTCCGCCGCGGCCTGGAGATCGTGCTCGCGGCCGAGGAGGACATCCAGGTCGTCGGCGAGGCGGGCGACGGGGCGGAGGCCGTCGACAAGGCGGCCGACCTGCTGCCCGACATCGTGCTGATGGATGTACGGATGCCCAAGCGCGGCGGGATCGAGGCGTGCACCTCCATCAAGGAGGTGGCCCCCAGCGCGAAGATCATCATGCTGACGATCAGCGACGAGGAAGCCGACCTCTACGACGCGATCAAGGCGGGTGCGACGGGCTATCTCCTCAAGGAGATCTCCACGGACGAGGTGGCCACGGCCATTCGCGCCGTCGCTGACGGGCAGTCACAGATCAGCCCCTCCATGGCGTCCAAGCTGCTCACCGAGTTCAAGTCCATGATCCAGCGGACCGATGAGCGCCGGCTCGTGCCGGCGCCGCGGTTGACGGACCGGGAGCTCGAAGTGCTCAAACTCGTGGCCACGGGAATGAACAACCGTGATATCGCCAAGGAGTTGTTCATCTCCGAGAACACGGTGAAGAATCACGTGCGCAACATCCTGGAGAAACTGCAGCTGCACTCCAGGATGGAGGCCGTGGTGTATGCGATGCGGGAGAAGATCCTCGAGATCCGTTAGGGGCACGGACTCGGTGAGAATCAGGCGAGGGCGCGGGTCAGCTCCTTTGTAAGGGGCTCGCTGAACTCCGGGGCGTCCACCCGCTCCACGCGTACGTCGGTGCAGTCCACCCAGCTCGCCGCCTCGCGCAGGGCCTGGGCCACCGCGGGGACTGCTTTGGGGCTGCCGAGAGTTATCTGCCTGGCGATCAGGGTGCGGCCGTCGCGGGCGGGGTCGACCCGTCCGACCAACTGGCCTCCGGCGAGGACCGGCATCGCGAAGTAGCCGTACAGGCGCTTCTGTTTGGGGACGTACGCCTCCAGGCGGTGGGTGAAGCCGAAGATGCGTTCCGTCCGGGCCCGCTCCCAGATCAGCGAGTCGAAGGGGGACAGGAGCGTCGTACGGTGGCGGCCGCGCGGCGCCGTCTCCAGAGCCGCCGGGTCGGCCCAGGCGGGTTTGCCCCAGCCCGCGACCGTCACCGGAACCAGGCCCGAGTCCGCGATCACCGCGTCGACCTGCTCGGCCTTAAGGCGGTGGTAGTCGGCGATGTCAGCGCGCGTGCCCACACCCAGGGACTGGCCGGCCAGCCGGACCAGGCGGCGGAGGCACTCGGTGTCGTCCAGCTCGTCGTGCAGCAGCTCGTCCGGGATCGCGCGCTCGGCGAGGTCGTACACCCGCTTCCAGCCGCGGCGCTCGACGCAGACCACCTCGCCGTACATCAGGGCCCGTTCGACGGCGATCTTCTCGCCGGACCAGTCCCACCACTCGCTGGTCCGCTTCGCCCCGCCCAACTCCGTGGCGGTCAGGGGGCCTTCGGCGCGGAGCTGCTTGATCACGCGCTCGTATGCGCCGTCCGGCAGTGAGTGGTTCCAGTGCGGGCGGGAGCGGTAGGCGCGGCGGCGGAAGGCGAAGTGGGGCCACTCCTCGACGGGGAGGATGCAGGCGGCGTGCGACCAGTACTCGAAGGCGTGCGGTCGGGGCACGGGTGCGCCGTCGGGCGTGGTCGACCAGTACGCCTTGTCCACCGTCTTGCGGCCCACGGCGCCGAGGCGGGCGTACGGGATGAGTTCGTGCGAGCGGGCCAGGACCGAGATGGTGTCGAGCTGGACCGCGCCCAGATGCCGCAGCACGCCTCGTACGCCACCCCTGCGGTCGGGAGCACCCAGGAACCCCTGGGCCCGCAGCGCGATGCGGCGGGCCTCGTCGGCGGAGAGTTCGGCGGTGGGGCGCGGCAGGGTCGTCATGTTTCCGCACGATAGAGGTTGCCACTGACAGAGGGGCCTGAGCTCGGGTTTCGGGCTGAGGCGGCTTGGGTTTCGGGCCGAGGCAGCTCGGGTTTCGGGCTGAGGGAGCTCGCTTGTCGGGACCAGCCGCAGCGGGTTTCCGGACCGGCAGGACCGGGTTCCCGGATCAGCCGCGCCGGGTTCCCGGACCGGCCGCACCGCCCGCACCGGCCGCCGTCCGCCCCAGGGCGCCCCGGAAGACCCAAGCCGACCGGAGACGCTACGACCGTCCCGGAAGGTACGGTGCCGTCGACGGCAGGCCCAGGTCCGAGGGGAGCAGGGAGCCCACCCAGCAGTCGCGGCGCACGCCCTTGTTGTCGATCGCGGAGCGCAGGGTGCCCTCGATGGTGAATCCCGCCTTCTCGGCCACCGCGCGGGATGCCGCGTTGCCGACCTCGGCGCGCCACTCCACGCGGTCGATCGCCATCGAGGTGAAGGCCCAGCGGGAGGCGGCGAGGGTGGCCTCGGTGATGTAGCCGTTGCCGCGGTGCTCCTTGGTCGCCCAGAAACCGATTTCACCCGTGCCCAGTGAGCGCACGGAGATGCCGAGCATGCCCACCAGCTCCCCGGACGGGAGGAAGACGCCGAACGTGTACATCGAGGAGTCCGCCCAGCCGTCGGGCGCCATCTGGCCGACGAACCCCTCCGCGTGCTCGCGCAGATACGGCGACGGGATCATGGTCCAGCGCTGGATCTCGGGGTCCTGCGCGGCCGCGTACACCGCGTCGGTGTCGTGCGGGCCCACCGTGCGCAGGAGCAGCCGGTCGGTGGTCAGGGTGACGGGGTCCATCGGGCGATTCTGGCTCGACAGAGCGGAGAGGCGCCATCCTTTAGATGCCGGGTCGGTCGATGTCGGCTGTGTCGGCCGTGTCGGTCCGTGTCGGTCCGTGTCGGTCCGTGTCGGTCCGTGTCGGGCAGTGCCCGATCGGGTGGGTGCCGGGTCTGTTGCGCGCGTTGTTTGCGGTGCGTGAGGGGCTGATCACAATTCGCTTATTTCGTGGACGGAATGCGGCACCATCCGTCTCGTACGGCCGTTGTCCTAGTGGCTGTCATGGCCAGACCTCCCGGCATGGTGGGGTCCTCGCTTACGATGGCCGTTGCTTTGTCTGGTATCGAAGCTGTCAAAGCTGTCATTGAACCTGTCCAGTGGAATCCGACCGTCCCAGGCCCGATCGGCAAGGAGACAAAACCCCGTGTCCGTCCTCTCGAAGATCATGCGTGCAGGCGAAGGCAAGATCCTGCGCAAGCTGCACCGCATCGCGGACCAGGTCAACTCCATCGAAGAGGACTTCGCGGACCTCTCCGACGCCGAGCTCCGGGCCCTCACCGATGAGTACAAGCAGCGCTATGTCGACGGCGAGAGCCTCGACGACCTGCTCCCCGAGGCCTTCGCGACCGTCCGTGAGGCGGCCAAGCGCGCCCTCGGCCAGCGGCACTACGACGTGCAGCTGATGGGCGGAGCCGCCCTGCACCTCGGATATGTGGCCGAGATGAAGACCGGTGAGGGCAAGACCCTGGTGGGCACGCTGCCCGCGTATCTGAACGCCCTGTCCGGAGACGGCGTCCACCTCATCACGGTCAACGACTACCTGGCCGAGCGCGACTCCGAGATGATGGGCCGCGTCCACAAGTTCCTGGGACTGAGCGTCGGCTGCATCCTCGCCAACATGACGCCGGCCCAGCGCCGCGAGCAGTACAACTGCGACATCACGTACGGCACGAACAACGAGTTCGGCTTCGACTACCTCCGCGACAACATGGCCTGGTCCAAGGACGAGCTCGTCCAGCGCGGCCACAACTTCGCGATCGTCGACGAGGTCGACTCCATCCTCGTCGACGAGGCCCGTACGCCGCTGATCATCTCCGGCCCGGCCGACCAGGCCACCAAGTGGTACGGCGACTTCGCCAAGCTGGTCACGCGCCTCAAGCGCGGTGAGGCGGGCAACCCCCTCAAGGGCGTCGACGAGACCGGCGACTACGACGTCGACGAGAAGAAGCGCACGGTAGCCATCCACGAGTCCGGCGTCAGCAAGGTCGAGGACTGGCTGGGCATCGACAACCTGTACGAGTCGGTGAACACGCCGCTGGTGGGCTACCTGAACAACGCCATCAAGGCCAAGGAGCTCTTCAAGAAGGACAAGGACTACGTCGTCATCGACGGCGAGGTCATGATCGTCGACGAGCACACGGGCCGTATCCTCGCAGGCCGCCGTTACAACGAGGGCATGCACCAAGCGATCGAGGCGAAGGAAGGGGTGGACATCAAGGACGAGAACCAGACGCTCGCCACGATCACCCTGCAGAACTTCTTCCGCCTCTACGGCAAGCTCTCCGGCATGACCGGTACGGCGATGACCGAGGCCGCCGAGTTCCACCAGATCTACAAGCTCGGCGTGGTCCCGATCCCGACCAACAAGCCGATGGTCCGCAAGGACCAGTCGGACCTGATCTACCGCACCGAGGTCGCCAAGTTCGACGCGGTGGTCGACGACATCGCCGAGAAGCACGAGAAGGGCCAGCCGATCCTCGTCGGTACGACGTCGGTCGAGAAGTCCGAATACCTCTCGCAGCAGCTCTCCAAGCGCGGCGTCCAGCACGAGGTGCTGAACGCCAAGCAGCACGACCGGGAGGCGACGATCGTCGCCCAGGCCGGCCGCAAGGGCGCTGTGACGGTGGCCACGAACATGGCCGGCCGTGGTACGGACATCAAGCTCGGCGGCAACCCCGACGACCTCGCCGAGGCGGAGCTGCGCCAGCGCGGCCTCGACCCCGAGGAGCACATCGAGGAGTGGGCCCACGCCCTGCCCGCCGCCCTGGAGAAGGCCGAGCGGGCCGTGAAGGCCGAGTTCGAAGAGGTCAAGGAGCTCGGCGGGCTCTACGTGCTGGGTACCGAGCGGCACGAGTCGCGCCGTATCGACAACCAGCTGCGCGGTCGTTCCGGCCGTCAGGGCGACCCGGGCGAGTCCCGCTTCTACCTCTCGCTCGGCGACGACCTGATGCGCCTGTTCAAGGCCCAGATGGTCGAGCGCGTGATGTCCATGGCGAACGTCCCGGACGACGTGCCGATCGAGAACAAGATGGTCACGCGCGCGATCGCCTCCGCCCAGTCGCAGGTCGAGCAGCAGAACTTCGAGACCCGTAAGAACGTCCTGAAGTACGACGAGGTCCTCAACCGCCAGCGTGAGGTCATCTACGGCGAGCGGCGCCGTGTCCTTGAGGGCGAGGATCTGGACGAGCAGGTCACGCACTTCATGGACGGCACGATCGACGCCTACATCCAGGCCGAGACGGCCGAGGGCTTCGCCGAGGAGTGGGACCTCGACCGGCTGTGGGGCGCGTTCAAGCAGCTCTACCCGGTGAAGGTGACCGTCGACGAGCTGGAGGAGGCCGCCGGCGACCGGGCCGGGCTGACCGCCGAGTTCATCGCCGAGTCGATCAAGGACGACATCCACGAGCAGTACGCGGCGCGCGAGGAGCAGCTCGGCTCCGAGATCATGCGCGAGCTGGAGCGCCGGGTGGTCCTCTCGGTCCTCGACCGCAAGTGGCGAGAGCACCTCTACGAGATGGACTACCTCCAGGAGGGCATCGGCCTGCGCGCGATGGCCCAGAAGGACCCGCTGGTCGAGTACCAGCGCGAGGGCTTCGACATGTTCCAGGCCATGATGGAGGGCATCAAGGAGGAGTCCGTCGGCTACCTGTTCAACCTGGAGGTCCAGGTCGAGCAGCAGGTTGAGGAAGTCCCGGTCGAGGACGAGAAGCCGTCGCTGGAGAAGAAGGAGGACGCGGTACCGGCCCAGGCAGGTGCCCGTCCGGAGATCCGCGCCAAGGGCCTGGAGGCCCCGCAGCGCCCGGACCGCCTGCACTTCTCCGCCCCCACCGTGGATGGCGAGGGCGGTGTCGTCGAGGGCGACTTCACCAACGACGACGAGCCCGTCCGCTCCGAGGCCGACGGCCTCACGCGCGCGGAGCGCCGCAAGCAGGCCAAGGGCGGACGGCGCCGCAAGAAGTGACGCAGCCGTTTGCCTCCGGTGAGGCGGCGGCGCCTCGCCTCGGGTGAGGACAGCGGTTTGAGGGGCCGGGCACTTTCGGGTGCCCGGCCCTTCGCGCGCGTGCCCTTTCTGGTCGGCGCTCCAAGGGATGGGCGCGTCCCGGTGTCGGGGTGGGGCCGGGCCGTATGCCGTATGAGGAGGTCAGTCCTCGTCCGTGCAGGGCATCCTCGGGCCGCCGAGTTCCACGGCTGTGCAGCGCCAGCGGTTGTCATGGCCGTACTCCAGGCGGAAGGCCATGGCGCGGAGCTGGTCGCCGGCGCCGATGCGGGCGAAGGCCTCGATGGCGCCGGGGCGGGGCTCGAAGTAGCCGATGTCGCGGACGACCGGGCGGGTGCCGCGGGTCGCGCGCAGGGGGCCGCGTTCGGCGAGCCAGGCCAGTTCGTCGTACGCGCGTCCGACGGTGTGGCGCAGCATGCTGTGCACCGGACGCTGACCGCTCAGTACTGCCAGCAGGAGATCGGCGAAGCGGTCGGTGGGGCGGGGCTGGGGG
>NZ_VMNX01000168.1 GCF_009377235.1 Streptomyces acidicola | reverse complement strand
CGCCCCTCCCGCGCCGCCGGAGAACGGCCCACCCGCGCCGCGGGCGACCGCCCCGTCCGCCGCACCCGCTCGGCAAGCGAGGGCTCGGCCAGCCAGACGACGGCGGGCGCGGGTGCGGAGAGGGGAACGGCTACGGAGAGGGGAACGGGTACGGAGACGGGCACCGGAACGGGTACGAGCACAGCGCCGGCGACCACGCGTCGTACCCGTACCGCCGCCCAGGGTTCGGCCGGCCAGGCCGGGCCCCCCTCCGGTACAACCCCGACACGGCGTTCGCGGAGCGCGAGCGAGGGTTCGGCGAGCCAGCGCTCGGAGGCCACCGAGTCGAGCCAGCGCTCGGAGACCACCGAGTCCACGGAGGCGGAGCCCTCCGCGAGGTCCACGGAACCGACGCCTCCGACTGAGCCCCACCCGGAGCGCCCCGGCTCGAAGGCACCCACCCCCGGCAGCACGGACGCTCCCTGGCACCACGCCCGCCCGGCCTTCGACGAACCCGAACCCACCGCGAAGCGGGACCCGGAGCCGACGCCAAAGCCGGAGCCGACGCCAAAGCCGGAGCCGACGCCAAAGCCGGAGCCGACGCCAAACCCGGAGCCGACGCCAAAGCCGGACCCGACGCCAAAGCCGGACCCGAAGTCAACCTCGACTCCGGACTCGACCCCGCCCCTGGACTCGAACCCCGAATCAACCCCGACCCCCGACGACCCCGCAGGAGGCACGCAGTGAACGACGCGCTCGACGTCGCCCTGCGACTCCTCGTCGTCTTCGTCGTCTTCCTCACCTTCCCGCTGATCATCGGCCAGACGGAACACAAGGTGATGGCCCACATGCAGGGCCGCCTCGGCCCCATGTACGCCGGCGGCTTCCACGGCTGGGCCCAACTCGTCGCTGATGGCGTCAAGTTCGCCCAGAAGGAAGACGTCGTCCCGGCGGGCGCGGACCGCCGCATCTTCCAGCTTGCCCCGGCCGTCGCTCTCCTCCCGTATCTGCTCGTCCTCCTCGCCATCCCCATCGGCCCGGGCGAGGGCGCGGTCGGCGAGGTCATCGACGCGGGCGTCTTCTTCGTCCTCGCCGTCATGGGCGTCGGCGTCCTCGGCTCCCTCATGGCCGGCTGGGCCTCCGCCAACAAGTTCTCCCTCCTCGGCGGCCTCCGCACCGCCGCCCAGCTCCTCGCCTACGAACTCCCGATGCTGCTAGCCGCCGCCTCCGTCGCGATGGCGGCCGGCACCGTCTCCCTCCCGGGCATCGTCGACGCCTTCGAGTGGTGGTGGCTGCCCTGGCAGATCGTCGGCGCGATCGTCTTCTTCGTCGCCGGCCTCGCCGAACTGCAGCGGCCCCCGTTCGACATGCCCGTCGCCGACTCGGAGATCATCTTCGGCGCGTACACCGAGTACACCGGCCTCCGCTTCGCTCTCTTCCTCCTCGCCGAGTACGCCGGCATCGTCGTCCTGTGCGGCCTGACCACCGTCCTCTTCCTGGGCGGATGGCACGGCCCCTGGGGCGCCGACGGCCTCGGCTGGGTCTGGACCCTCCTGAAGACCGCGATCCTCGCCTTCGTCGTCATCTGGCTGCGCGTCACCTACCCCCGTCTCCGCGAGGACCAGCTCCAGAAGCTCTCCTGGACCCTCCTCGTCCCGCTCGCCCTCGCCCAGATCGCCCTCACCGGCGTCGTCAAGGTGGTGAACTCCTGACGTGGCCCCCATCCCCGGCTCCGGCCTGGCCAAGGGCCTGGCCGTCACCCTCCGCACGATGACGAGGAAGACCGTCACCGAGCAGTACCCCGACGCCCAGCCCGAACTCCCGCCCCGCACCCGCGGTGTGATCGGACTGTTCGAGGAGAACTGCACGGTCTGCATGCTGTGCGCCCGCGAGTGCCCGGACTGGTGCATCTACATCGACTCCCACAAGGAGACGGTCCCGCCCGCCACCCCGGGCGGCCGCGAGCGCAGCCGCAACGTCCTCGACCGCTTCGCCATCGACTTCTCCCTCTGCATGTACTGCGGTATCTGCATCGAGGTCTGCCCCTTCGACGCCCTCTTCTGGTCCCCCGAGTTCGAGTACGCCGAGACCGACGTCCGCAACCTCACCCACGAACGCGACAAGCTCCGCGAGTGGATGTGGACCGTCCCGGCCCCGCCCGCCCTCGACCCCGGCGCGGAGGAGCCGAAGGAGATCGCGGCAGCCCGCAAGTCCGCGGAGAAACTGGCCGCGGCAGCCCAGACGGAGCCCGAAGCCCGGGCCGAGTCCGCAGCCGATCCTCGCCGACGCACCCGCCCCGAGCCGGCAGCCGAGCCTCGGACCGGTCCCGCAACCGAGTCCCGATCCAGTGCCAAACCCCACACAGGGACCGGGGTCGGACCCGAGCCCCACACCACCCGGAAGCCGAAGGAAGGAGAGTCGTGAGCCTCGCAGCAGCGGCCGCAGCCACAGCCACGGTGGCGCACGCCGCGACCACGGCGGCCGGTGCCACGGTGGCGCACACCGCGACCACCGCTGCCGGTGCCACGACCACCGCCGCCGACACTCACGGCTTCCTCTCCCCGACCGGTGTCGAGATCGCCTTCCTCCTCGTCGGCCTGGTCACCCTCGGCGCCGCGATCGTCAGCGTCACCACCCGGCAGCTGGTGCACGCCGCCCTGTGGCTGGTGGTCGCGCTCGGCGGCCTCGCCGTCGAGTACCTCCTGCTCACAGCCGAGTTCATTGCCTGGGTGCAGGTCCTCATCTACGTCGGTTCCGTCGTGGTCCTCCTCCTGTTCGGTCTGATGCTCACCAGGGCCCCCATCGGCCGCTCCCCGGACGCCGACTCCGGTAACCGCTGGGTCGCCCTCACCGTGGCCGTCGCCTCGGCCGCCGCTCTGGTCTGGGTCGTCGTCGACGCCTTCCGCACGACCTGGATCGACCTGGACGGCGCCGCCGCCGGCTCCACCGAGGTCACCGGCAAGGCCCTCTTCCAGAACTGGGTCCTCCCCTTCGAGGCCCTCTCCGTCCTCCTCCTCGCCGCCCTCGTCGGCGCGATCGTCCTCTCCCGCAAGGCGAAGGCGAACCCACCCGCTGTGGTCACGTCGGCAGCCAACGAGCCGGCAGACAACGAGACGCCAGCCAGTGGCACGGCAGCCAGTGGCCCCGCAGCCAGTGGCACGGCAGACCCAGAAAAGGAAGGGGCCCGCTGATGCACCTCGCCTATCCCGCCGTGCTCTCCGCCCTCCTCTTCTCCACGGGCCTGTACGGCGTCCTCGCCCGCCGCAACGCCATCCTGGTCCTCATGTCGGTCGAGCTGATGCTCAACGCCGTCAATCTCAACCTCGTCGCCTTCGACGTCTGGCTCAGCCGGGCCGCCGAGGAGACGCTGCACTCCGGCCAGGCCCTGACCCTGTTCACCATCGCCATCGCCGCCGCCGAGATCGGTATCGGTCTGGCGATCGTGCTCGCCGTGTACCGCAACCGCGGCACCTCGGACATCGACAAGCTCCGCGACACCGCCGAGGGCCACGAAACCGACGGCCGCGGCACCGACGGCTCCGACAGCGAAGCCCCCGCGGCCCAGAAGGCTGAGGCCACCGCGTGACCACGACCACCCTCGCCGTCCTCGTCCCCCTCCTTCCCTTCCTCGGCGCCGCGGCCGGCCTGCTCCTGGGCCGCACCACCCCCGGCTTCGTCCGCCCCCTCGCCGTGCTGCCCACCCTCACGGCCTTCGCGCTCGCCATTCTGGTCGCCGTACGCCAAGGCGGCGGCCGGAGCATCGACGCAGCCACCGAACTCACGCCCACCGGCTCGGTGCCCATCGAACTCGCCCTGCACATCGACGGCTTCGCCGCCCTCGTCGCCGTCCTGGTCGGCCTGGTCGCGACCTGTGTGCAGATCTACTCGACGGGCTACCTGCGCGACGACCCGCGCTACCCCTCGTACGCCGCTCTCGTCTCCCTGTTCACCTCCGCGATGCTGCTCGTCGTCTACTCCGGCGACCTGATGGTGCTGCTGGTCGGCTGGGAGATCATGGGCATCTGCTCCTACTTCCTCGTCGGCCACTACTGGGAGACCCCGGAGGCCCGCGCCGCCTCCATCAAGGCCTTCCTGGTCACCAAGCTCGGCGACGTCCCCTTCCTCATCGGCATCTTCGCGCTCGCCATGGACGCCGGGTCCTTCCGCATCACGACCGTCCTGGGCGCGGTCGCGAGCGGCGGACTCGACCACCCGACGCTCATCGCCCTGCTGCTCCTGGCCGGTGTGGCGGGCAAGTCGGCACAGTTCCCGCTCCACACCTGGCTCCCCGACGCGATGGCGGGCCCCACGCCCGTCTCCGCGCTGATCCACGCCGCGACGATGGTCGCCGCCGGTGTTTACTTCATCGCCCGGCTCCTCCCGGTCTTCGCCGCCTCCTCCGCGGCCCTGCTCGTCATGGCCGTCATGGCCGCGGTCACGATGCTCGGCTCCGGCCTCGCCGCGCTCGCCCAGGACGACATCAAACGCGTCCTCGCGTACTCGACGATCGGCCAGCTCGGCTACATGACCGGCGCCCTCGCCGTCGGCGACCGCGGTGCCGCCGTCTTCCACCTCCTGTCCCACGGCGCCTTCAAGGCGCTGCTGTTCCTCGCGGCCGGCGTGATCATCCACGCCGCCGGCACCAACTCACTGGCCGCCACGTCCCGAATGAAGGGCCTGCGCGACCGCGTCCCCGACGCCTACTGGACGATGACCGTGGCGCTTCTCGCCCTCGCCGCGATCCCGCCCTTCAGCGGCTTCTTCACCAAGGAGGCCGTCCTCGGCGCAGCCGAGCACGTCGCCACCGGCCACGCCGAGGGCATCCCCGGTGCCGCGGGCTGGATCGTCCTCGTCACCGGCCTCCTCACGGCCCTGCTCACCGGCGCGTACGCCATGCGCCTGTGGCTGCGCGCCTTCCATGGCCGGGGCGCCGATGCCCCCGACCACGGCAAACAGCCGCTGGCCATGAACGCCGTGCTGTGGCTCCTAGCTGTCCCGTCCCTCGCCTTCGGCCTGGCCGCCGGTCCACTGTCCGACTGGTTCGACGGACGCGACCTGACCCCGACCCTCACGACGTCCGTGCTCGGCACGGGCCTCGCCCTGGTCGGCGGGCTGGTGACCTACGGCGCCTGGAAGCACACCACCGCGCTCGCGGCACGCGTCCCCATGGGCGCGGTCGCCGCCCACCCCGAGGGCGACGCCGCCCACGTCGAGGCCGAGGCCATCGCGAGCCACGCGCCCGCCTACGGAGACGTGGCCGCCGCACCCGACCCGGCGGACCCGGGACGCCTGCTGCTCGGCCCACTGCACCGGCACGCGGCCGTCGGCTTCCACCTCGACGCCTTGTACACGACGCTCTTCGTCCGACCGGTCCAGGCCGGAGCGAGCCTCGTCCGGTTCCTCGATCGCGAGGTCGTCGAGACCTACGTACACGGCGCCGGCGCCGTACCCCGCCTGCTCGGCGCGGCCGTGCGGCGCGCCCAGACCGGCAATGTGCAGACCTATGTGAGCGCGCTGCTCGCCGGCACCGTCGTCCTCACGGTCGCCGTCGTCCTCGTCGCCACGGGAGCGTGAGCAGGCGTGATCGATATCAACGAGTCCGTGATGCAGTTCCTTCTGGCATTCGTCGTCGTCGGCCCGCTTCTCGGCGCCGTCGCCGCTCTCCTGCCGGCACCGCCCGGACTGAAGGGAAAGTCACCCGAGCAGGCCGTGCTACGCCACGGCGTGACCGTGACCGGTGCGGTCCTCATCGCCGCGATCGTCCTCGCACTCGGCTTCGACCACGACCAGCCGTCGAAGATGCAGGCCAGCACGGACATCAGCTGGATCCCCGCACTCGACGTACGCATCCACCTCGGCATCGACGGCATCTCCCTCCCCCTTCTGGTCCTGACCGCGCTGCTGACCTTCCTCTGCGCGCTGTACTCCTACTTCAAGATGCCCCCGGGCCCGTCCCCGAAGGCATTCGTCGCCCTGCTGCTCGTCCTGGAGTCCGGCACCCTCGCGACGTTCGCCGTCCTCGACCTGCTGCTCTTCTTCCTCGCGTTCGAGATGGTGCTCATCCCGATGTACTTCCTCATCGCCCGCTGGGGCGGTGAGCAACGGACCCGGGCCGCCTGGAAGTTCATCCTCTACACACTGCTCGGCTCCGTCGTCATGCTGCTGGGCCTGCTCCTGATCGGAATCAAGGCGGGCACATTCGACATGGTGGCACTCGCCACTGACAACCACCGGTCGCTCACCACATCTGTGCAGGTCATCGCCGTTCTGGCGGTCGGAATCGGGCTCGCGGTCAAGACGCCGATGTGGCCGCTGCACAGCTGGCTGCCGGACGCCCACACCGCGGCACCCACCGTCGGCTCGGTCCTGCTGGCCGGCGTGCTGCTGAAGATGGGTACGTACGGGTTCGTCCGGATCCTGCTGCCGGTCACGCCCGAGGGCCTGGCGACCTTCGCGCCGTACCTCGCGGCCTTCGCGGTCGTCGGCATCATCTACGGTTCGCTGGCCTGCCTCGCCCTCGCCAAGCAGGGAGCCAGGGGCGACCTCAAGCGCCTCATCGCGTACTCCTCCGTCGGCCACATGGGCTTCGTACTCCTCGGCATCGCGACGATGACCCCGACCGGCGTGAACGGCGCGCTGTTCGCGAACATCGCCCACGGCCTCATCACCGGCCTGCTCTTCTTCCTGGTCGGCGCGCTCAAGGACCGTACGGGCACCACCGACCTCGATGCCCTCGCCCGGGAGACCGGCGCCGCCCTCTACGGCAAGGCACCGCGCCTCGGCGGCCTGCTCGCCTTCGGCGCCGTCGCCTCACTCGGACTGCCGGGCCTCGCCGGATTCTGGGGCGAGATGCTGGCGCTGTTCGGCGCCTTCAAGCCCGCCGACGGCCTCAGCCGCCCCGCCTTCCTCACCTTCATGGCGATCGCCGCGTTCGGCACACTGCTCACCGCCGCGTACCTGCTCGTCGTCGTACGCCGCGTCTGCATGGGCGCCGTCCCGCAGGAGAGCCCGAAGCTGACCGACGTCCAGGCCTACGAGTTCGCCGCCTGGACGCCGCTCGTCGCCCTTACCGTCCTCGCCGGCCTCTGGCCCGCGGCACTCCTCGGCCTGACCGACCCGGCCGTGCAGCAGCTCCTCGCAGGAGGCACCCGATGAGCTCCCTGGCCCAGTCCGTGGTCCAGTCCGTCGACTGGGTCGCGATCGCGCCGCCCACCATCACGGCGGTCGTCGGACTCCTCGTACTCGTCGCCGACCTCTTCGTGGACGACCGCAAAAAGGCCCTGCTCGGCTGGGTGTCGGTCGCCGGCCTCACCGCGTCCACCCTCGCGCTGCTGCCGCTCCTGGACGGCGACCGCTCGACCTTCTGCCTGACCGGCGACCCGAACGTCTGCAGCTACACGGCGGACCGGTTCGCGCTCGTCATCCAGTTCCTCGTCCTCGGCGGTGCCCTCCTCGCCGCCCTGCTGTCGATGACGGCCCTGAAGGACGCCAAGAAGGAACTCCCCGAAGGGGAGTTCTGGTTCCTGCTGCTGTCGTCCGCCGCGGGCGCCGCTCTCCTGCCCGCATCACGCGACCTGGCGACCCTCATCGTCGCCCTGGAAGTGGCCTCCCTGCCCGCCTTCGCCCTCGTCGGCATCCGGCACGGCGACAAGCGGTCCTCCGAAGCAGCCCTGAAGTTCTTCCTGTCCTCGGTCACGGCGACCGCCGTGAGCCTGATGGGCATCAGCTTCGTGTACGCCTCCACGGGCACCCTGTACCTCACCGAGATCGCCGACAACATCCGACAGGTCGACGGCCAGTTCCACACGCTCGCCCAGGCAGGGGTCGTCCTCACCCTCATCGGCTTCGCCTTCAAGACGGCCGCCGTACCGTTCCATTTCTGGGTGCCCGACACCTACGTGGGAGCACCGCTCCCCGTGGCCGCCTACCTGTCGGTCGTCGGCAAGGCAGTGGGTTTCTCCGGGCTGATCCTCGTCACTGTCGTCGCCCTCCCGTCGTACGCCGACATCTGGGGCCCCGCCCTCGCCCTGCTGGCCGCCCTCACCATGACCATCGGCAACGTCGGCGCCCTCCGACAGCAGGCCACGCGCGCGTACAGCGCGGTCCGGCTCCTCGCCTGGTCCTCCGTCGGCCAGGCGGGCTACCTCCTGGTGCCCATAGCGGCGGCCGCGTACTCCGACGACGCCGAGAAGGCGATCGGCTCCACCGTCGCTTACGCCCTGATGTACGCGGCGGTGAACCTCGGTGCCTTCGCCGTGGCCGCGCTCGTGGCCCGTACACAGCCACTGAACCGCATCAGCGACTACCGGGGCCTGTACGCGGCCAGCCCCCTCACCGCCCTGCTCCTCGGCTTCTTCCTGCTCTGCCTCGCCGGACTCCCGCCCGGCATCATCGGCCTTTTCGCCAAGGTCACCGTCTTCTCCGCGGCCGTCGACGCGGGCCTCGGCTGGCTTGCCGTGATCATGGCCGTCAACGTCGTGATCGCCCTCTTCTACTACCTCCAGTGGACGGCCCTGCTGTTCCGTGCCCCCGAGAGGGAGCCCGAGAAGCACCGCGTACCGGCCTCGCTGACGGCCGCCATCGCCCTGACCGGAGTGCTCGGAATCGCTCTGTCCGGAGCGCCCCAGCTGGTCCTGCGCTTCTCCGACACCGGCCTCTTCTGACTCCAGCACGCCAACCACGCGCGCGGGGGCACCCCAAGCCCCCCACGCGCGCGTGGGACTGGCGCCGTGCCCCTCACCCGTGCGGTCGAAGGCGCCCCAGTGCGCCCAGGGAACCAGCGCTCCTCGCCTGGCGTTGACCAGTACGGGAGGGTCCACTGAGAGGTGGAGTCAACAGCATCCGCAAGCAAGGGTTCCCCTGCCGCACGACCTGGAGGGCGTACCGTGCACAGCCGGCACAACGGGCTCAGGACCGCCGTACTCCTCGGGGGGCTGTCCGCACTCATCATCCTCATCGGCAGCTTCTTCGGCCGTACGGGCCTCATCGTGGCGCTCGTCGTCGCCATCGGCACGAACGCGTACGCGTACTGGAACAGCGACAAGCTGGCTCTACGCGCGATGCGCGCGCGCCCGGTGAGCGAGTTCGAGGCCCCCGCCCTCTACCGCATGGTCCGCGAACTCTCCACCCAGGCCCGCCAGCCCATGCCCCGCCTGTACATCTCCCCGACGGACGCGCCCAACGCGTTCGCGACGGGGCGCAACCCGCGCAACGCGGCCGTGTGCTGCACCGACGGCATCCTGCGCCTCCTGGACGAGCGCGAGTTGCGCGGTGTCATCGGCCACGAGCTGAGCCACGTCTACAACCGCGACATCCTGATCTCCTCGGTGGCCGGCGCCCTGGCCTCGGTGATCATGTTCCTGGTCAACTTCGCCTGGCTGATCCCCATCGGCCGCTCCGACGACGACGATGGCCCGGGCATCCTCGGCATGCTCCTGATCCTGATCCTGGGCCCGCTGGCCGCGTCCCTGATCCAACTCGCCATCAGCCGCTCCCGCGAGTACGAGGCGGACGCGTCCGGCGCCCAGCTGACCGGCGATCCCCTGGCGCTCGCAAGCGCCCTGCGCAAGCTCGAAACAGGCACCAAGCAGCTTCCGCTGCCCCCGGAGCCGCGCATCGAGACCGCGAGTCACATGATGATCGCGAACCCCTTTCGCCCAGGCCAGGGGCTGTCCAAGATGTTCTCGACCCACCCGCCGATGGCGGAGCGCATCGCCCGTCTGGAGCAGATGGCAGGTCGCAACCAGTAGGACATCCCCAACGCCATTCGGCTCGTCGTGACCGGGCTTGTGGCTGTTCCCCGCCCGCCGCCCTGTCACAGCCTGTACGCGAGCTCACGGTTGGCGGGCAGAACAGACGCTGTCCTCCGTCAACAAGAACTGGGATCGGGCGGTCGACCTGCCGCCTGACGACCGGCACCGTCTCCCAGTCGAACGTCAGGTTGCCGTCCGGCCGGATCCCTACCACGCCGACCAAGCGATGATCAGCCCGCCATGTCGTCAGCGTCCGCCGAACGCCTGATTGGTCGATACCACCTCACGCCCCAGCGGCATGAGCGAGACCGGGATGAGCTTCAGGTTGGCCCACCCGAACGGGATCCCGATGATCGACAGGAACAGCGGGATGCTCGTGATCAGATGCCCGAGCGCCAGCCACCACCCTGCGAAGACCACCCAGATCACGTTGCCGATGAACGACGGTGCACCGGCATCGGGCCGCTCTACCGTGGTTCGGCCGAACGGCCACAGGACGAAGCCCGCGATACGCAGCGACGCGATGCCGAACGGGATGGTGACGATCAGGATGAAGCACACCAGCGCGGCGAGCGTGTAGCCGATGGCCATCCAGATCCCGCAAAAGATCAGCCACAGAATGTTCAACAGCAGGTTGAACAGCTTCATGATCGACACCCTTTCAGGTCGCTTCGTCGGTACTGCCTGCTACGACAAGTATCAGCTGGTCACACGCTCAGGCGGAACCGCGACAACCTTGTCGCATGATCGGGAACGTTCGGAGACGATCCCGTTCGGCATCGCCGCATTCCGCGTGGTGACGGACCAGTGCGTCGCGATCACCGGCATGCTCCTGGGCATCACCAACCGCAAGCGTTCCCAGTCTCGTTGCTTCCCCTGGGGTGTGAGATCGTGCGCACGAACCAGCCGTTCACGCAGCGCTGGTGGAGCGGCGCGGAGGTGAGGGACACGGGAGCGGATCGGCCGGCGTATGTCCTGCTGTCGTACGACCAGGAAGCGGAGTTCAACTGCGAGGAGGACTACGAGGAGACGTGGGCGCTGTGTGCCGACGCCGAGGGCCTGTTCGCCGACCCGCGCCCGCCTGAGCGGGGCACATATGAGCTGCTCGGCTGCGCACCGGAGGGCGACCTGGAAGCAGCCGTCACGCGCGCGCGTGCCGAGGGGTCGGCTCCGCTGGGCTTCCTCGTGCTGGAGATCCTCGACGCGAAGGGCGAGCGGGTCCACGAGTGGTACCTGGAGGACGTGAGAGTCCTCGGCGAGGGCCCGTGTGCGCGGGACCTGTCGCTGCGGGACATCACCGTCGAGGGTGCCGAGTCCGCCGCCAACGCGTCCGGCTATCCGCAGCGTCCTTCTCTGTCTCCCGGTTTCCGGCTGCTGGGTGCGGAAGGCGAACGGCGCGGCACGTGCAAGGACTTGGCGCACATCCGCGAGGAGCGTCCCGACCCGCTGGAACCGCCGGTGCGGTTGCTCGGCTGTTCACCACGAGGGGCCCTGCTGCACGCACTGAACTCCGGGGAAGAGGACCTGGGCCACGCCAAGCTCCTGAGACTCGACGCGCACGGCCGCACGATCCAGTCCGCCGTGGAGGGCGAACTGATGGCGTGGATCCCCTCCGCCCGCGGGCGGGGCCTGGTCGACCTCACCCTCGAACCTTGGTCGGAACGACCGCCGACTGCCGCGGAGGAGGTCTGGGAGATATGGGACCGAGGACGGCCGACCGAGCCCAACCTCTGGGCGGCCCGCAGCAGCGAGGGGCGCGAGTTCTGGCTCGGCACGGCTCTGGCGCACCATGACCAGGATCGGCCGGACGAGCCGTCGGGCGGCACCTATCACCTGGACGGCCGCCATGTCACCGACGAGCCCGGTTTCCTCTGTGCGATGGGGGAGGCGGTGAACGGACCGGGCGGGTATTTCGGCAGGAATTACGCCGCGTTGAACGACTGCCTCGCGGGCCGCTGGGGAGCCGCCAGGCCCTTCACTCTCGTCTGGCACCACGCCCACGTCGCCCGAGCATGCCTCGGCGTCACCCCGCGGGCCGATTACCGTCCGCTGACCTTCGAGGAAGTCCTCGCCCTGTTCGCCAAGAAGCGCATTGACGTCCACTTCGCCTGAGCGCCCGCTCAGTTATCCACAGCCCCGCCCGAGTGTCAGTGCCGACCTGCATCATGAACCCATGACCGAGTTCGAGCAGTTGCTGGACAGGGTGGTGGCCAAGGCCCGCACCACCCGCCCCTGGGGCTGGCCTTCGTTGCCCGTGCCCGTGGAGGAGGCGGCAGTCACCCGCGCCGAGTCCGCCCTGGGCTTCGCCCTGCCGCCGCTGCTCGCCGCGCTCTACCTGCGTATAGGCGACGGTGGATTCGGCCCGGAGTACGGCCTGTTGCCCCTGCTCGACAGCCCGCCCGCCGGCGAGCCCGCCGCCGTCACGCAGTACCTCGCCCACCGCAAGAGCGGCCGCGAGGACCCCGAGTGGCCCTGGCCCGAGGAAGTGCTGCCGATATCCCACTGGGGCTGCGGAATGTACGCGTGCGTGGACTGCCGCACCCCCGAGGGCGCGGTGCTGCTCTACGAGCCGAACGCCGACGAGGCCGACCACGCCTGGTACGTGGACGCACCCACCCTCACGAAGTGGCTGCACACCTGGCTCGACGGCACGGGCTGGTACGAGGAGTCCAACGACGGAATGGACCTGCCCCCTTGGACCGAGTTCCGGATACGCACGGGGGCTGCGCAGGCGTCGTGACCACGCGGCTTCCTCTCGACGGCACCGCACGCCGCGTGGACACCGTGTCGTGTCGCCCGCTCTGCGGAGCCGCCTCGGCCGTCAGCTCCCCGCAGCCCTGCCTCGCCTGCCCTGCCCGGCCCGAGAACCCCACCACCGCCGTACGGCATAGGCGGCCGCCCCCACGCCCAGGACGGCCGCACCCACGGCCACCGACACCCCGGGCAGCGCGAACGCCAGCGTGACGCAGCCGACGAGCCCGACCACAGGCACGACCCGCGCCATCGGGGCCGGACTCAGCGTCCAGGCCGACGCGTTGGCGACGGCGTAGTACGCGAGCACACCGAAGGAGGAGAAACCGATCGCGCCCCGTACGTCGGTGGTGGCGGCCAGGACGGCGACCACCGCGCCGACGGCCAGTTCCGCCCGGTGCGGCACCTGGAAGCGAGGATGCACGGCGGCCAGGGCGCCGGGCAGATGCCGGTCGCGGGCCATGGCGAGCGTCGTCCGGGAGACCCCCAGGATGAGTGCCAGCAGCGACCCCAGCGCGGCCACGGCGGCACCGACCCGCACCACGGGAACGAGCCCTGGGACTCCGGCGGCCCGGACCGCGTCGGCCAGCGGTGCCGAGGCGTTCCCGAGCCCGCCGGACCCCAGCACGGAGAGGACAGCGACAGCCACGGCCGCGTACACCACGAGCGCGATGCCCAGCGCCAGCGGGATCGCGCGCGGGATGGTGCGCGCCGGATCCCGTACCTCCTCGCCGAGGGTCGCGATCCGGGCGTACCCGGCGAACGCGAAGAACAGCAGGCCGGCCGCCTGGAGCACCCCACCGGCGCCCGCCGAGAGCCCGATGTCCAGTCGACCGGCATCGGACTCCCCGGACCCGAGACACACGACCACCACGGAAGCGAGGACCGCGAGCACCACCGCCACGATCACCCGTGTCAGCCAGGCGGACTTCTGGACGCCGCCGTAGTTCGCCGCGGTCAGCGCCACCACGGCCGCGACGGCAACGGTGTGCGCCTGACCCGGCCAGACGTACGCGCCTACGGTGAGCGCCATCGCCGCGCACGAGGCCGTCTTGCCGACGACGAACGACCCGCCCGCCAGATACCCCCAGAAGTCCCCGAGCCGCTCGCGCCCGTACACGTACGTGCCGCCAGAGGCGGGGTAAACCGCCGCCAGCCGTGCCGACGACATGGCGTTGCAGTAGGCGACCACGGCGGCCACCCCGAGACCCAGGAGGAGCCCCGACCCTGCCGCGGCCGCCGCCGGGCCCAGGGCGGCGAAGATACCCGCCCCGACCATCGATCCCAGGCCGATGACCACGGCGTCGCCAACCCCGAGCGTCCGCCGCAGATTGGTGTTCGAATCGGACTGCGTCATGGACCGGACCCTACTGACCAGTGCAACCGACAGGCACCGCCGAGACGTCCTCCACCACAACAGGACACCAAGAGACCGCCATGGTGGCGGCGGCGAGCGCCGCGACCGGGACACACACGGCGAAAAGCGCCATCAGCACCAGGCACCTACGACCGGCCAACGCGAGTGACAGATGCGACACGTGTGAAAACAGCCTGGTCGGAGCAGGAGTACAGCGCAGGCACAGAACGGAAGGGCAGGTTCACGGCATGGGCATCATCAGCTGGATCATTCTGGGGCTGTTGGCCGGAGCCATCGCCAAGTTCCTGCTGCCGGGGCGTGACCCGGGCGGCTTTATCGGAACGACCCTCATCGGCATCGCGGGCGCGTTCATCGGCGGCTGGATATCGGCGCGTTGGATGGACCACCCCATCAACGAGAACTTCTACGACGGCGCCACCTGGGCCGCGGCCATCGGCGGCTCCCTCGTGCTGCTGATCGCCTACCGCATACTCTTCGGCCACTCGCGCCGCTGATCGGACAACCCCGAGCCCGCAGCCAGCAGGCAAGCGGGCCGGTCCGGCGTCAGCGGGCACCGGACCGGCCCTCGTCGTGTCCGACACGGGCGAGCTGGCCACCCAGAGCGGCTCTGCGGCAGCGCGAACCACCAACATCCGCTCGGCAGGCCTCAGTTGCTCACCAGCGGCTCCGGGTGAATTACCGGTAGTTCACGAACTGCAGCGCGAACTCGAAGTCCTGGCCCTTCAGGAGGGCGATCACGGCCTGCAGGTCGTCGCGGCTCTTGGAGCTGACCCGGAGCTCGTCACCCTGCACCTGGGCCTTCACGCCCTTCGGGCCCTCGTCGCGGATGATCTTCGCCACCTTCTTGGCGTTCTCCTGGGAGATGCCCTCCTCGATCGACGCGAAGATCTTGTACTCCTTACCGGACAACTGAGGCTCGCCCGCGTCCAGCGCCTTCAGAGAGATGCCGCGCTTGATCAGCTTGGACTGGAAGACGTCGAGGACCGCCTTCACCCGGTCCTCGGAGTTCGCCTCCATGAGGATCTTGTCGCCGGACCACGAGATCGAGGCACCCACGCCCTTGAAGTCGTAGCGCTGCGAGATCTCCTTGGCGGCCTGGTTGAGGGCGTTGTCGACCTCCTGCCGCTCGACCTTCGAGACGATGTCGAAACTGGAGTCGGCCATGTCCTGTGGCTCCTTGTATCAGGGTGCGAATCGGATGCGAATCGGCCTGCGTGGGGCGATCGCCGAGCCCGGCATCGATCCCCGGGCCGCATCCGCATAAGCCTAGCCACCTCGCCCCCTCGGAGCGCAGATCAAACGGGTGGCGAAGCACCCCCGAGCATCAGGTATCGTTTACGTCGTTGCCAAGGAGCACCGCCGAAAGGCGGATCGAACGGCGACAACCCCGGCGGTGTGCCCGAGCGGCCAAAGGGAGCAGACTGTAAATCTGCCGGCTCAGCCTTCCCAGGTTCGAATCCTGGCGCCGCCACACTGGGGAAGACCCCTTCCGGACTGCGGAGACGCAGCGCGGAAGGGGTCTTTTTGTTTCGTTTTCCTGTGCGTGGGGCCGAGTCCGTGCGCGTAGGGCCGAGCGGATGTCTCGCACGGCCGGTTCGCGCCGGTTCGTCGCGGCGGCTCCCTGCAACTGAGGGTTTCCCGTGTCCGCCAGGCACACTGAGAGCATGTCGTCGCGTCGCAGAAGGTGCCCCGAGTGTCGTCGCGAGATCGCCGTGGTCGCCGGGCGGTTCGCGCGGCATGATCCGCCGGGGGCGAACGGCGGGCTGGTGTCGTGTCCCGGGTCGCGCAGGTCCGCGGAGGTGGGGGCGGCTCAGCCGCCCCTTGACGGGTATGTGGTTCCCGAATTCCCTGGCCAACTGCCGCTTTTCTGAGGCCTTCTGAGGTCCGATCAGGCTTGGTCGGGCCCGGGCCGAGGCTGCCCGAGGGCTCCCCTTCCCTCCCCTTGCCTCCCCTTCCCGCACCGGCCCCTCAGTTGCCCGCCACCGACTTCACCGCCACCGACACCGGCGTTGAGCCGCTGATCAGTTCCAGGGTCAGTCCGGCTGTGGCCGACGTGTCCACCAGTTCCGCGAGCACGGTGGCCACGTCGTCGCGTGGAATGGAGCCGCGGCCGGTCGAGGCCTCCAGGCGGACGAGGCCCGAACCCGCGTCGTTCGTCAGTGCTCCGGGGCGCAGGATCGTCCAGTCCAGGGCGCTCTGACCCCGGACGTACGCGTCGGCCTTGCCCTTGGCACGCAGGTACGCGTCGAAGACCTCGTCGCCCGGGTGATTCGCGTCGGCGCCCATCGACGACACCACGATGTAGCGGCGCACGCCCGTCCGTACCGCGGCGTCCGCGAACAGCACCGCCGCGCCGCGGTCCACCGTGTCCTTGCGGGCCGCCCCGCTGCCAGGACCCGCACCCGCCGCGAAGACGGCCGCGTCCGCGCCCTGCAGATGAGCGGCGACCTGTTCGACCGTGGCCGACTCCAGATCGCACAGCACCGGCTCGGCACCGACCGTCCGCAGGTCCTCGCCCTGTTCGCGGTGGCGGATGATGCCCGCGACCTCGTCGCCACGCCCGGCGAGCAGCCGCTCCAGCCGTAGCGCGATCTGTCCATGACCTCCAGCGATGACAATGCGCATGTCTTCGACCGTACGCCCGACCGGACCCATCTGCCGCATGGCTCCTGGAACGGCTCCGACAGCCCAGGGGCTTCCCGCACAGGCCGGTCCTCAAAGGTCCTACGAGGGCTCGCCCCGACCTTGCCTGGGCAGGTCCGGCGCCGCGGCCGCCGCCGAGTTGCAGTACTCGCGGACCGCGCTCGTCCGCGCCACCACACGCCCCCGGTGCACCACGATCCGGCTGTACGCCAGTGAGAGCGCCCCCGCGAGCCGGTCGCCCCGTACGGCGAGGAGTTCGGAGGGGAAACCCGCCTCCACCCGCACCTCGGGGAGCCCGAGGACCTTCCGGGCCGACGTGCTCACCGTGTCGTACGCGTCCTCGGCCCGCAGACCGTGGCGCGAGGCCAGCAGATACGCCGCCTCCAGTGGATCGCCGCGCCCCACCGGGTTCGACACGTCACGCAGGGACCCACTGCCCGCCGCGACCCGCACGCCGGCCGCGCGCAGCAGCCGTACGGGAGCAGTGCCCCGGTCGTCCGCGCCCCCGCAGCCGCCCTGTGGGAGGCACACCACGCTGATCCCGGCCGCCGCGAGCTGGTCCGCCGCCCGTGCTGCCGCCTCGGCGGGCAGGCGCCCGAGTCCGCCGCACGGACCGAGGGTCACGCCGGGCCGCAGGCCGCCCGCCATCGCCGCCAGCCGGCCGAGCCGCGCGGGATCGGAGCCGTCGACGTGCAGGTCGACCGGGCAGCCGTGCTCGGAGGCGATCTCCAGGACCGCCTCCACGTACCCCGTGGGATCCGGGTCCAGATCTGGACGGCCGCCCACTACAGAGGCGCCCATTTTCACCGCGTCCCGCAGTATCGCGAGCCCGTCGGCGCCGGCGACCCCGGTCAGCAGTCGCGGCATTGCCACCGCCGTCAGTTCGACCAGTCCCCGCAGCGACCGCCCCGCCTGGAGCACCGCCCCCAGTGCGCCCAGCCCCTGTACGTCGCCGACGTGGACGTGCGAGCGCAGCGCCGTCGCCCCGTACCCGAGCTGCAGCAGGGCCGCCTCGGTGGCCCGTCGCTGGACGTCCTCGGTGTCGTACGAGACCGGCCCGTCGACGTCGGCCGACAGTGCCGTGTCGCCGTGTGCGTGCGGCTCGGCCGGAGCCGGCAGCAGCAGATAGCCGCAGAGGTCCACGCGGGCGGCGTGCGCCCCCGGGCCGCCGTTGCCTCCGTCCGTCAGGCTTCCCGCCGTGCCCACCGCCTCGATCCGCCCACCGCTCAGCCGTACGTCCACGGTCCGGCCGTCGGTGAGCCGCGCTCCGCACAACAGGAGGGCGGTTCCCTCGGGCTGGCCCGGCGAGGAGCTCGACGAAGAGCCTGACGGGGAGCCGGATGAGGAGCTCGACGACGAGGGGGAGGGCTGCGGCTGACTGTCGGGCATCGCACTCCTGGGGTGGGCGGCTGCGCGGGGACGTCACTCCTGATCACGCAGAGTGAGTCGAGCCTAGGGCGGCAGACCGTCGGCTTCGGGGAGGAGCGCAATAGTCGTACCGGTGTGGTCCGCGCTCGTTCCGGGTGTGGTCAGTACACACATTCCGGGCGTGGTCCGCGACAGTCCGTATGTGACGGCGGGGTGTGGTCCGCGACAGTCCCACAGTGTGGCCGGCGGTGTGGCCGACGGCCAGGTCGCCTGGTCCGAGGTCCGTGCGGGCGGCTCCGGACATGCCCGCGGCCGTGACACGTGGGGTGGCAGAGGGCGGTGAAGCATCCGGGAACAGGCCGGGGCGGGGGCCTCGAAACGGATTTGGGCGATCGGTGGTGAGGCGTGTAATGTCTTCATCGCTCGCCCCAATAGCTCAGTCGGCAGAGCGTCTCCATGGTAAGGAGAAGGTCTACGGTTCGATTCCGTATTGGGGCTCTGGTGTGAGAGGTTCCCGTCGCGAGGCGGGGGCTCGATCGCATCTCAGCGGTGTAGCTCAGTCGGTAGAGCAAGCGGCTCATAATCGCTGTGTCACCGGTTCAAGTCCGGTCACCGCTACAGACAGTAGCCGATTGCGGGGTCGGTCCTTCGATCGGCTACTCTTCTTGCGTTAATTCATTCCATCCGTTCGTCAAGGAGCACTCACGTGGCTGCCACCGACGTCCGCCCGAAGATCACGCTGGCCTGCGTGGAGTGCAAGGAGCGGAACTACATCACCAAGAAGAACCGGCGTAACAACCCGGACCGTCTTGAGATGAAGAAGCACTGCCCGCGTTGCAACGCGCACACCGCGCACCGCGAGACGCGATAAAAGAGGCTCGTACGCGAGGCCGTCCCCGTAACGGGGGGCGGCCTCGCGTCGTTTCGGCCACTGCGGCGAACGCTCGTTATCAAGCAGGGCACTAGAGAGCCGTCGTTAACTGGTCAACCACAGCACACATCAGGAGGTGCCGAGCCCATGGCGCTCGACCAGTCCTTCGTGGGGCGGACCTATCCGCCCACCGATCCCTATGAGGTCGGCCGGGAGAAGATCCGCGAGTTCGCGGAGGCCGTGGGGGACACCAACCCGGCGTACACGGACCCGCACGCCGCCAAGGCGCTCGGCCACGCCGATGTGATCGCTCCGCCGACCTTCGTGTTCGCGATCACCTTCAAGGCCGCGGGACAGGTCATCCAGGACCCGCAGCTGGGGCTGGACTACAGCCGCGTCGTGCACGGCGACCAGAAGTTCGTGTACACGCGTCCTGTGTGCGCGGGCGACCGGCTCACCGTCACCTCGACCATCGAGAAGATCAAGTCCATGGCCGGCAACGACTTCCTGGACATCCGGGGCGAGGTCCACGACGAGGCGGGCGAGCACGTGGTGACCGCCTGGACCAAGCTCGTCGCCCGCGCGGTGGACGCCGACGACGCGGCAGAAGGGCAGGCGTGAGCCGATGACGGCACAGATCCAGTACGCGGACGTCGAGGTCGGCACGGAACTGCCCGCCCGGACCTTCCCGGTCACCCGTGCCACGCTCGTGCAGTACGCGGGCGCCTCCGGGGACTTCAACCCCATCCACTGGAACGAGAAGTTCGCCAAGGAGGTCGGGCTGCCGGACGTCATCGCGCACGGCATGTTCACCATGGCCGAGGCGATCCGTGTGGTCACCGACTGGGCGGGCGACCCGGGTGCGGTCGTGGAGTACGGGGTTCGCTTCACCCGGCCCGTCGTCGTCCCGAACGACGACGAGGGGGCGACCATCGAGGTCAGCGGCAAGGTCGCGGCCAAGCTCGACGACGACACCGTCCGCGTCGACCTGACCGTCACCAGCGACGGCCAGAAGGTGCTCGGCATGTCACGCGCGGTCGTACGGCTCGCCTAGAGCCCTGCCTCCTCCACGCGTGCCGTGCCTCTACGCGTAAGGGGTGCCCACCTGGATGGGCACCCCTTACGCGTACTCCCTGGGACCCACGCTGAAGCGACGCCCGGTGGTGCGTACGCGCGCGGGGGCGCCCCAACGCCGTCTCGTACCCTTGTGCGCGTGCAGGAACTCCATGACGCCCCGCTCGCCCCGCTGACCACCTTCCGGCTCGGCGGTCCCGCGGACCGGCTGATCACCGCGACGACCGACGCCGAAGTGATCGCCGCCGTCCGCGAGGCCGACGACTCCGGTACGCCACTGCTGCTCATCGGCGGCGGATCCAACCTGCTCATCGGCGACAAGGGCTTCGCGGGAACCGCGCTCGTCATCGCGACCAAGGGCGTCACGCTCGACGGCACACGGCTGGAGCTGTCCGCCGGCGAGGTGTGGACCGACGCCGTCGCCCGCACCGTCGAGGCCGGACTCGCGGGCATCGAGTGCCTCGCCGGAATCCCTGGCTCGGCGGGCGCGACGCCGATCCAGAACGTCGGCGCGTACGGCCAGGAGGTCGCCTCCACCATCACCGAGGTCGTCGCCTACGACCGCGTCACCCACGAGACGGTCACCCTCCCGAACGCCGACTGCGCCTTCACGTACCGCCACAGCCGCTTCAAGGCCGACCCCGAGCGGTACGTCGTGCTGCGCGTCCGCTTCGAACTGGAGGACGCGGACGGGCTGTCGGCGCCGATCAAGTACGCCGAGGCCGCCCGGGTCCTCGGCGTCGGACCCGGTGACCGCGTGCCCCTCGCCGCCGCCCGCGAGGCAGTGCTGAAGCTGCGCTCGGGGAAGGGCATGGTGCTCGACCCCGAGGACCACGACACCTGGTCGGCCGGGTCGTTCTTCACCAACCCGATCCTCACGGACGAGAACTTCGCCGCGTTCCACGCGCGCGTACGGGAGCGTCTGGGCGACGGCGTCGTCCCGCCGGCCTATCCCGCGGGCGACGGCCACACCAAGACCTCCGCGGCCTGGCTGATCGACAAGGCGGGCTTCACCAAGGGGTACGGCGCCGGCCCCGCCCGTATCTCCACCAAGCACACGCTGGCCCTCACCAACCGCGGCAATGCCACCACCGAGGACCTGCTCGCCCTTGCCCGGGAGGTCGTCGTCGGTGTCCGGGACGCCTTCGGCATCACCCTGGTCAACGAGCCGGTGACGGTGGGCGTCAGCCTCTGAGGGAGGGCCCGCGGAGGGCCGGGGGGCAACGGTCCCGTAGAGCCGGGAACGGCCCGTAGAAGTCCAGCCCCGCGCCTATCAGAAGCACCCTAGGGCCTGTACGGAGTCGTGATCACCTGCTGGTACAACTCTCGTGTGGCGAGGCGTGAACTCAGCGACGACGAGTGGGCGTTGGTCGAGCCGTTGCTGCCGATCGGCGCCTGTGGCCCCTATCCG
>NZ_VMNX01000167.1 GCF_009377235.1 Streptomyces acidicola | reverse complement strand
CACCCCGACACACCCCACCCCGTCCCATGGCGCCCCTCCGGGACCGTACTTGTCACCGGCGGCACCGGCGCCCTCGGCACCCACGTCGCGCGCTGGCTCGCCGAAAACGGTGCCGAGCGGCTGCTGCTGGTGAGCCGGCGTGGGCCGGCGGCGCCCGGTGCGGCGGCGCTGGAGGCGGAGCTGACGGGGCTCGGAGTCGACGTCACCGTCGCGGCTTGTGACATCGCCGACCGGGACGGGCTCGGCGAACTGATGGCCGCGGTCCCGGACGAGACGCCGCTGACGGCCGTGGTCCACACGGCCGGTGTCCTGGACGACGGCGTGCTGCACAGTCTGACGCCGGAGCGGTTCGACGCGGTGTTCCGGGCCAAGGTGGCCGCCGCCCAGGTCCTCGACGAGCTGACCCGGGAACTGGTCCCGGACCTGGACGCCTTCGTGCTGTTCTCGTCGCTCGCCGGTGCCGTCGGCAACCCCGGCCAGGCCAACTACGCAGCCGCGAACGCCGCGTTGGACGCGCTGGCCCGTCGGCGGGTAGCGGCGGGGGTGCCCGCCACCTCGCTCGCCTGGGGCGCGTGGAGCGGAGCCGGTATGGCCGCCGGGGGGCGGCTCGGGCGGCACGCCGCCGGACATTCCCTGGAACCGGAGCTCGCGCTGACGGCCATGGCCGAACTGGTCGCCGAGAGGGCGCCGGACACGGTCGTCGCGGACCTCGCCGACGCAGAACTGCTCGACGGCATGTTCGGGCTCCGGCACACCGCCTCCCTCACCTCACTGCCGGGCGCCCGCCAGATCGCGGCCGCCGCCCAGCAGGCGCGGCAGGATCGCGCCGGTGCCGCGGCCGAGTTGCGTACGCGCCTGCTGGCGGCCCGTGCGGACGACCGGTTGCCGTTCGTCCTCGATGTGGTCCGCACACAGGCGGCGGCCGTGCTGGCGCATCCCGGGCCGGACGCCGTCAAGCCCGAGCGGGCCTTCCAGGAACACGGGTTCGACTCGCTCATGGCCGTCGAGCTGCGCAAGCGGCTCACCGCGGCCATGGGTCTGCCGCTGCCGGCCACCATGGTCTTCGACCATCCGACGCCGCTCGCCCTGGCCCGTCACCTGCTCGGGGAGATCCTCGCCGAGGGCGACGGGGCCGACGTCGTGGCCACCGCCGCCGACGTGTCCGACGAACCGATCGCCATCATCGGCATGAGCTGCCGCTTCCCAGGCGGCGTCGACTCCCCGGAGGCCTTCTGGGAGCTGATCGCCTCCGGTACGGACGCCATCGGGGAGTTCCCCGCCGATCGCGGGTGGGACGCGTCCGGGCTGTACGACCCGGACGCCGACCGCAGCGGGACCACGTACTCCACGCACGGTGGATTCCTCGACGGGGCGGGCGATTTCGACCCCGGGTTCTTCGGGATCTCCCCGCGTGAGGCGCTCGTCATGGATCCGCAGCAGCGGTTGCTGCTGGAGACCGCATGGGAGGCCGTCGAGCGCGCCGGCATCGACCCGGGCACGCTGCGCGCCAGCCGCACGGGTGCGTTCATCGGCTCCAGCTACCAGGACTACGGGCGTGGTGCCGGGGAGGGCACCGAGGGCCACATGGTCACCGGGTCCAGCCCCAGCGTGCTGTCGGGCCGGCTGTCGTACGTCCTCGGTCTCGAAGGGCCCGCCGTCACCGTCGACACCGCCTGCTCCTCCTCCCTGGTCGCCCTGCATCTGGCCTGCCAGTCGCTGCGGGCCGGCGAGAGCACCCTGGCGCTGGCCGGTGGCGCGACGGTCATGACGACGCCGGACTCGTTCGTGGCGTTCAGCCGGCAGCGGGCGCTCGCCGCCGACGGCCGCTGCAAGGCGTTCGGCGACGGCGCCGACGGCATGACCCTCGGCGAGGGCGTCGGGCTGCTGCTCGTGGAACGGCTCTCCGACGCCGTCCGGGGCGGCCACCCCGTGCTCGCCGTGATCCGGGGCTCCGCCGTCAACCAGGACGGCGCCTCCAACGGTCTGACCGCCCCCAACGGACCCTCCCAGCAGCGTGTCATCCGGCAGGCCCTCGCCAACGCCCACGTCGCCCCGGACGACATCGACGCCGTCGAGGCACACGGCACCGGCACCGCGCTCGGTGACCCCATCGAGGCGCAGGCACTGGTCGCGACATACGGGAGGGACCGGGACCCGGAGCGTCCGGTGTGGCTCGGCTCGGTGAAGTCCAACATCGGGCACGCCCAGTCCGCCGCCGGTGTCGCCGGCGTCATCAAGATGGTGCTGGCCCTGCGGCACGGCGTCCTGCCGCCCACCCTGCACGTCGACACGCCGTCCCGGCACATCGACTGGTCCTCGGGAGTGCTCCGGCTGCTCGACGAGGAGCGGCAGTGGCCCGCGAACGGGCGTCCGCGCCGGTGCGCCGTGTCCTCCTTCGGCATCAGCGGCACCAACGCGCACACGGTCCTGGAGGAGGCGCCGGAGGAACTGCCCACGGCCGTCGAGCCGGGCACCGCGCCCCCGGTGACCGGCGTGGCATCGGTGACTACCGCGCCCGCCCCGGAAACCACCGTGCCCGCTGTCATCACCGCGCCCCCCGTAACCGGTGCCCTGCCCTGGGTGCTGTCCGCCTGTGCCCGGGCCGCCCTGCGGGACCAGGCCACCGCGCTCGCCGCCCACGCCACGGAGCGGCCCGGCGACGACCCCGCCGACACCGGGCACGCGCTCGTCACCACCCGCTCCCTGCTCGACCACCGCGCGGTCGTCCTCGGCGGCGATGCCGCCCAACTCGTGGCCGCGCTCAGCGCGTTCGCCGGACAGGAGCCCGCCGCGCCCGTCGTGCACGGCGAAGCCGACGTCGACGGGCGCACCGTGTTCGTCTTCCCCGGCCAGGGCACCCAGTGGGACGGCATGGGCGCGCACCTGCTCGAACAGTCGCCCGTGTTCGCGGAACGCATCGCCGCCTGCGCCCTCGCCCTCGACCCGTTCGTCGACTGGTCGCTGACCGCCGTGCTCCGCCAGGAGCTCGGCGCGCCCGGACTCGACCGGGTGGACGTCGTCCAGCCCGTCACCTGGGCCGTGATGGTGTCCCTGGCCGCCGTGTGGGAGGCGTACGGTGTCCGCGCCGACGCCGTGATCGGTCACTCGCAGGGCGAGATCGCCGCAGCCGTCGTCGCGGGGGCACTCTCCCTGGAGGACGGCGCCCGGGTCGTGGCGCTGCGCAGCCAGGCCATCGGCCGCACCCTCGCCGGGCGCGGCGGCATGATGTCGGTGCCGCTGCCCGTCGCCGAGGCCACCGCCCGCCTGGAGCCGTGGGACGACCGGCTGACCGTCGCCGCCGTCAACGGGCCCGGCGCGGTCGTGGTCTGCGGTGACCCCGAGGCCCTGGACGCCCTGCACGACGTGCTCACCGCCGACGGCGTGCGGGCCCGCAAGATCCCCGTGGACTACGCCTCGCACTCCGCGCACGTGACGGACCTGCACGACGAACTCCTCGATGTACTCGCCCCCGTGACCCCGCGCGAACCGCGCATTCCGATGCTGTCCACGGTGACGGGGGAGTGGCTGAGAGACCCGGCCACGGACGGTGGCGGCACAGACGCCGCGTACTGGTACCGCAACCTGCGACAGACGGTCCGCTTCGGACCGGCCGTCGAACGACTCCTCACCGGACAGCACCGGGCGTTCATCGAGATCAGCGCCCACCCCGTGCTCACTCCGGGCATCCAGGGCGCCGTCGACGAGGCGGGCGTCGCCGCGTACGTCGGCGGCACGCTGCGGCGTGGCGAGGACGACGCGCGACGCGTGCTGGTTTCTGTCGCCGAGGCGTTCGTGCGTGGCGTGCGCGTCGACTGGACCGCCGCATACGGCGACGGCACCCGGCGCCGGGTGGACCTGCCCACCTACCGCTTCCAGCACCAGCGGCTCTGGGTGCCGCCCGTGACACCCGGTGCGGGTGAGGGGGTGGCCGACACGGAGGACGCCGCCTTCTGGAGCGCCGTGGAGGAGGCCGACCTGCCGGGGCTCGCCCGGGACCTCGACGTCGCCGAGGACGCGCTGGCCGCCGTACTGCCCGGCCTCACCGCCTGGCGCAGGCGCCGCAGCGAGCAGTCCACGCTGGACGACTGGCGGTACAAGGTGCGTTGGGTGCCGCTGTCCGTGCCGAGCGGTACGGTCACCGGACGCTGGCTCGTCGTCACCGCCGCCGGGGACGGCGGCAACGACGGCACGGATGTCATCGAAGCCCTTGCCGCGCAGGGAGCCGAACCCGTACGGCTCGTATGCGACGACACCCACCTGGACCGCGAGGCCGTCGCCGCGTTGCTGCGGGACGCGGGCCTTTCGGCCGACGAAGAGTCCGAGGGGGAGTCCGAGGGGGAATTCGACGGCGATACGACCCGTGTCGCGGGCATCGTCTCCCTGCTGGCCGCAGCCGAAGAGGACTGCCCGGGCCACCCGGGTGCCGTACTCGGCACCGCCCTCAACGTCGTCCTCGTCCAGGCGCTCGGCGACCTCGACGCGGACTGCCCGCTGTGGCTGCTGACGCGGGGCGCCGTCACCACCGGCCGCGCCGACCGGGTCACCCGGCCCGCGCAGGCGCAGTCGGTGGGCATCGGCTGGACCGCGGCGCTGGAGCACCCCCGTTTCTGGGGCGGCACCGTCGACCTGCCCGACACCCTCGACGAGCGGGCCGCGCGCAGGCTCGCCGCCCTCCTCGCGGGCGGCGCGCACAGCGCCGAGGACCAGCTCGCCCTGCGCGCCTCCGGCGTCTTCGCCCGCCGCGTCGTCCGCGACCGCGCTGGTGAGCGCACCGGCGACCGTACCGGTCACCGCCCGGCGAACGGCTGGACCCCGCGCGGCACCGTCCTCGTCACCGGCGGCACCGGCACCCTCGGCCCGCACGTGGCCCGCTGGCTGTCCGCCCAGGGCGCCGAGCGGATCGTGCTCGTCAGCCGGCGAGGCCCCGAGGCGCCCGGCGCCGGCGAACTCATCGCCGAACTGGCCGAGTCGGGCACCCAGGTCACCGTCGCCGCCTGCGACATCACCGACCGCGCCGCCCTCGGCGCACTCCTGGACCGGCTGCGCGCCGACGGGCACACCCTGCGCACGGTGATCCACGCTGCCGCCGTCATCGAGCTGCACACCCTCGCCGGCACCGACCTCGCCGCCGTCTCCCGGGTCCTGCACGCCAAGGTCGACGGCGCCCGCAACCTCGACGCGCTGCTCGCCGACGACGACCTCGACGCGTTCGTGCTCTTCTCCTCCGTCGCCGGACTGTGGGGCAGTGGACAGCACGCCGCGTACGTCGCCGGCAACGCCCACCTCGGCGCGCTCGCCGCCGAGCGCCGCGCCCGGGGTCTGAAGGCGACCTCCGTGCACTGGGGCATCTGGGCCAACGAACTCGGCGTCGGCCGGGTCGCCCCCGACCACGTACGCCGCACTGGCCTGGTGTTCATGAACGCCGACCTCGCGCTCGCCGGGATGCGGCGCGCCCTGGACGACGACGAGGCCGTCCTCGCCGTCGCCGACGTCGACTGGGACCGCTACTACCCCGTCTTCACCTCCGTCCGCGAGACCCGGCTCTTCGACGAGGTGCCCGAGACCCGGCGGGCCGTCGAGAGCGTCGAGCGGCAACAGGGCTCTGCCGACGGAGAGTTCGTCGCCCGGCTCGCCGCGCTGCCGGCCGCCGAACGCGACCGGCTGCTGCTGGACACCGTGCGCGGGCAGGCCGCCGCCGTCCTCGGCCTCGCCGGCCCCGACGACCTGTCCGAGCGGCGCGCCTTCCGCGACATCGGCTTCGACTCGATCACCGCCGTCGACCTGCGCAACCGGATCTCCTCCGCCACCGGACTCATGCTGCCCGCCACCCTCGTCTTCGACCACCCGACGCCTGCGGCCCTCGCGGCGTTCCTGCGCACCCTCCTCGACGACTCCGGCACCCGCACCGCAGCGGCCGGACCCGCCGTACCCGTCGCCGTTACCGCCGACGAACCGATCGCCGTCATCGGCATGAGCTGCCGCTACCCCGGTGGCGTCGACTCGCCCGAGGCCCTGTGGGACCTCGTGATGTCCGGTACCGACGCCATCAGCGGCTTCCCCGCCGACCGCGGCTGGCCCGTCGACGCGCTGTACGACCCCGACCCCGACACCCCCGGCAGCACCTACGCCGTCCAGGGCGGATTCCTGCGCGACGCCGCCGGCTTCGACCCGGTGTTCTTCGGCATCTCGCCCCGCGAGGCCCTCACCATGGACCCGCAGCAGCGCCTGCTGCTGGAGACGTCCTGGGAGGCCTTCGAGCGCGCCGGGATCGTGCCCGAGACGATCCGCGGCAGCCGCACCGGCGCGTTCATCGGCGCCAGCTACCACGACTACCCCGCCGCCCACGGCGAGGGCGCCGACGGCCACGCCGTGACCGGCTCCCTCACCAGCGTCCTGTCCGGCCGCGTCTCCTACCTGCTCGGCCTGGAGGGCCCGGCCGTCACCCTCGACACCGCCTGCTCCTCCTCCCTCACCGCGCTGCACCTGGCCTGCCAGTCGCTGCGCAACGGCGAGAGCGACCTCGCCCTCGCGGGCGGCGTCAGCCTCATGGCCACCCCGAACACCTTCATCGGCTTCAGCAGCCAGCGCGCCCTCGCCCCCGACGGACGCTGCAAGGCGTACGGCGACGGCGCCGACGGCATGGCGCTCGCCGAGGGCGTCGGCATGGTCCTCGTGGAACGGCTCTCCGACGCCGTCCGAAGCGGCCACCCCGTGCTCGCCGTCGTCCGCGGCTCCGCCGTCAACCAGGACGGCGCCTCCAACGGCCTCACCGCGCCCAACGGTCCCGCCCAGCAGCGCGTCATCCGCGCCGTCCTCGCCACCGCCCGCCTGGAGCCGGCCGACGTGGACGCCGTCGAGGGCCACGGCACCGGCACGGCCCTCGGCGACCCGATCGAGGCGCAGGCCCTGCTCGCCACCTACGGCCAGGACCGCGAACGGCCGCTGCTGCTCGGCTCGGTGAAGTCCAACATCGGGCACAGCCAGGCCGCCTCCGGCGTCGCCGGAGTCATCAAGATGGTCACCGCGCTGCGGCACGGCGTCCTTCCGCCGACCCTGCACGCCGACACACCGTCCACGCACGTCGACTGGTCCGCGGGTGAGGTGCGCCTGCTCACCGAGGCCACTGACTGGCCGGAGACGGGACGACCGCGGCGCGCCGCCGTGTCGTCGTTCGGCATCAGCGGCACCAACGTCCACACGGTCCTGGAACAGGCCCCGGAGCAAGCGGGCGCGCTCCAGGACGTGCAGCCGGGTCCGGGCACGCCCGATGCCGAACAGCTTCGCGCACCCGAGGATCCGGAGCCGGCCGGACCGCTGCCCGTGCTGCTCTCCGCCCGCGGTGACGACGCCCTGCGCGCCCAGGCCACCCGCCTCCTCGCCTTCGCCGAGGAGCGGCCCGACCTGCCCGTCGGCCGCCTCGCCGCCGCCCTCGCCCTGCACCGCTCGGCATTCGAGCGCCGCGCCGCCGTGGTCGCCTACGACCGGCACGACCTGCTGCGCGGCCTGCGCGCGCTCGTCGCTGGACAGCCCGACCCCGCCGTGGTCCGCCCGGCCACACCCGGCGCCGGACGCGGACGGGTCGCCTTCCTCTTCACCGGGCAGGGCGGCCAGCACCTGGGCATGGGACGTGAACTGTACGACCGCCACCCGGTGTTCGCCGACGCGCTCGACGCCGCCCTCGCCCACCTCGACACCGGGCTCGACGTGCCGCTGCGGGACGTGATGTTCGCGTCCGAGGGCACCCCCGAGGCCGCGCTGCTGGACCACACCGGATACACCCAGCCCGCCCTGTTCGCCTTCGAGGTCGCCCTGTACCGCCTCGTCGAGTCCTGGGGCGTCACGCCCGACTACGTCGCCGGGCACTCCGTCGGCGAGATCGCCGCCGCCCACGCGGCCGGAGTCCTCGAACTAACCGACGCCTGCGCGCTGGTCGCCGCCCGCGCCCGCCTCATGGCCCGGCTGCCCGAGGGCGGCGCGATGGTGTCCGTGACGGCGACCGAGGACGAAGTGACCCCGCTGCTCGACGAGCGTGTGTCCGTCGCCGCCGTCAACGGGCCCGCCTCGCTGGTCCTGTCCGGCGACGAGGACGCCGTCGGGGCCGTCGCCGCCGCGCTCGCCGCCCGCGGCCGTCGCACCCGCCGGCTGCGCGTCAGCCACGCCTTCCACTCGCCCCGCATGGACGCCGTACTCGACGCGTTCGCCGAGGCCGTCGCCGGGATCGGGTCGGCACCTGCCGTGCTCCCGCTCGTGTCCACCCGCACCGGCGACGTCATCACCGACGACGAACTCGCCACCCCCGACCACTGGGTGCGGCATCTCCGCGACACCGTGCGGTTCGCCGACGCCGTGACGACCCTGACCGGACGTGGTGTGCGGACCTTCCTGGAGATCGGGCCCGACGCCGTCCTCAGCGGCATGGCCCGCGCCGTCCTCGACGACGACCCCGCCACGGGTGAGTCCGCCGCCGTCGTACCGCTGCTGCGCCGCGACCACGCCGAGGTCCCGCAGCTCACCACCGCCGTCGCGGGCGCCCATGTGCACGGCGTGACCGTGGACTGGGCGGCCTTCCTCGCCGCCGCGGACGTGACCGACCATCACCTCGACCTGCCCACCTACGCCTTCCAGAGGCAGCGCTACTGGCCCGAACCCGGCACCGGCGCACCGGCGGTCACCGCCGACCCCGCCGACGCCGCCTTCTGGTCCGCCGTCGAACGCGAGGACACCACCGCCCTCGCCGCACAGCTCGGCCTCGACGCGGACGCCGCCCGGTCGTTCGCACCAGCCCTCGCCGCCTGGCGCCGGCGCCGCCACGACCGGGCCCGCCTCGACGCCCTGCGCCATCACGTCGTCTGGCGGCCCGCCCAGCCCACCACGGCCGGCCTCACCGGCACCTGGCTGGCGCTGCTGCCCGAGGACATGGGCGACTCCGAGTGGACCGAGGGCATCCTCGCCGAGCTGGGCACGGATGTCGTACGCGTCACCGTCATGGGTGAGCGCGAGCAGACGGCCGTCCAACTCGGCTCCCTCGATGGACCGTTCAGCGGCGTACTGTCCCTGCTCGCGCTCGCGGGCGAGGACGCCGCCGCGCTCACCGCCACCGCCTGCCAGGCCCTGGGCGACGCCGAACTCGACGCCCCCTTGTGGTGCGTGACCCGGGGTGCCGTCTCCGTCCTCGGTGCCGGCGAGCCCGTGCGCGACCCCGCCGAGGCCGGGGTGTGGGGGCTGGGTCGGGTCGTCGCCCTCGAACACCCCGGCCGCCTGGGCGGGTTGGTGGACCTGCCCGATCAGGTCGACGCCGCTGCCGGGCGTCGACTGCGGGCCGTGCTGGCCGGCGGCGACGCCGAAACCGCCGTACGCGACTCCGGCGTGTACGTCCGAAGGCTCGTGCGGGCCCCGCATCGTGAGACGTCGGCGATATCGGACCACGGTCTCGCCGACCCGCACGGCACCGTCCTCATCACGGGCGGCACCGGCGCCCTCGGTGCCCACGCCGCGCGCCGCCTCGCCCGCGAGGGAGCCGGGCACCTGCTGCTGCTCGGCCGTCGCGGCCCCGACGCGCCCGGTGCGGTCGAGCTGCGGGACGAACTGACCGCGCTGGGCGCCCGTGTCACCCTGGCCGCCTGCGACGCGGCCGACCGCGACGCGCTCGCCGCCGTCCTGGCCGATCTGCCCGCCGACACGCCGCTGACCGCCGTACTGCACGCGGCCGGAGTCGTCGAGGACCGTGTCCTGGACACCCTCACGCCGGACGACTTCACGGCCGTACTGCGTGCCAAGGTCACCGCCGCGGAGAACCTCGACGCGCTCACCCGCGAGACGCCGCTGACCGCGTTCGTGCTGTACTCCTCGACCGCTGGTGTCCTCGGCGCCGCCGGACAGGGCAACTACGCCGCCGCCAACGCCCGGCTCGACGCGCTCGCCGCACGCCGTCGCGCCGACGGACTGCCCGCCACGTCCATCGCCTGGGGACCGTGGGCCGGATCCGGCATGGCTGCCGGGGAGGACATCGACCGCCGGCTGCGCCGTGCCGGACTCACCCCGCTCGACCCCGAAGCCGGCGTCGACGCCCTGTTGGACGCCGTCGCCCATGGCGACACCGCCGTCACCGTCGCCGACGTCGACTGGCCCCGCCTCGCGGCCCTTCAGCCCGCCTCGGCTGCTCTGCTCACCGAACTCGCCGGGCCCGCACCGGCCGACGAACGGCCGGGTGAGCCGGGCGAGGACGATCTGCGGTCCCGACTGGCCGCGCTGCCGCCCGCCGAACGCGGCCGGATGCTGCTCGACTTGCTGCGCGCCCGCGTCGCCGCCGTCCTCGGCCACGCCGACCCTGCGACCGTGGAGGCCGACTGGACCTTCCGCGACCTCGGCTTCGACTCGCTGACCACCCTCGAACTGCGCAACGGCATCGCCGCCGCCACCGGCCTCACGCTGCCCGCCTCCCTGGTCTACGACCACCCCACCCCGCAACACCTCGCCGACTTCCTGCTCGGCGAACTCCTCCGCGACACCGCCGAGTCCACCCCCGGGGACCCGGTGCCGCAGGCGCGGGCGGTCGCCGACGACCCGATCGCCGTCGTCGGCATCGGCTGCCGATTCCCCGGCGGCGTCACCGGACCCGACGACCTGTGGCGGCTGCTCGCCGACGGCCGTGACGCCATCGGCCCGTTCCCGGACGACCGCGGCTGGGACCTCGCCGCGCTCGCCGACGGCACCTCCGCCACCCGCGAGGGCGGATTCCTCGACAAAGTTGCCGACTTCGACGCCGACTTCTTCGGCATCAGTCCGCGCGAGGCCCTCGCCATGGACCCGCAACAGCGGCTCCTGCTCGAAACGTCCTGGGAGGCCCTGGAGCGCGCCGGCATCGACCCCACCGGACTGCGCGCCACCCCCACCGGCGTGTTCGTCGGCACCAACGGCCAGGACTACGCCACCGTCCTGCGGCGCGGCACTGCCGACGTCCAGGGCTACGCCGCCACCGGCAACACGGCCAGCGTTCTCTCCGGCCGGCTGGCCTACGTCCTCGGACTTGAAGGACCGGCCGTCACCGTCGACACCGCCTGCTCGGCCTCGCTCGTCGCCCTGCACTGGGCCGTGCGGGCGCTGCGCGACGGCGACTGCGGTCTCGCCCTGGCCGGTGGCGTGTCGGTCATGTCGGCACCGGACGCGTTCGTCGAGTTCAGCACCCAGGGCGGACTCGCCTCCGACGGCCGCTGCAAAGCGTTCTCTGCCGCGGCCGACGGCACCTCCTGGTCCGAGGGCGTCGGCGTCCTCGTCCTCGAACGGCTCTCCGACGCCCGCCGCCATGGACACCACGTCCTCGGCCTCATCCGTGGCTCCGCCGTCAACCAGGACGGAGCCTCCAACGGGCTCACCGCCCCCAACGGCCCCTCCCAGCAGCGCGTCATCCGGCACGCCCTCGCCGATGCCGGACTGCGGCCCACCGACGTCCAGGCCGTCGAGGCACACGGCACCGGCACGACCCTCGGCGACCCGATCGAGGCCGAGGCCCTGCTCGCCGCCTACGGACGAGAGCGTGAACGGCCCCTGCTGCTCGGCACGGTGAAGTCCAACCTCGGCCACACCCAGGCCGCCGCCGGTGTCGCCGGCGTCATCAAGATGCTCCTCGCCATGCGCCACGGCGTCCTGCCGCGCACCCTGCACGCCGAGGAGCCCTCCCCGCACATCGGCTGGACACCCGGCGGCCTCACCCTGCTCACCGAGCCGACCGCATGGCCCGCCGACCACGGCCCGCGCCGCGCCGGCGTCTCCGCGTTCGGCATGAGCGGCACCAACGCGCACGTCGTCGTGGAGCAGGCGCCCGAAGAGTCGGAGGGCGCCGCGCCGACCGAGGGCGGGCACGACGGTGCCGAGGGCGGGCGCGAGGGCGTCGCGCAGAGGCGCGAGAGCGCCCCCGAGTCCGCGACCCCGTGGCCGTGGGTCGTCTCCGCCCGTACCGCCGCCGCCCTCGACGCCCAGCTCGACCGGCTGCGGACCGCGGACCTGAACGGGACCACCGCCGACGTGGCCCTCACCCTGGCCACGGCCCGCGCCGCCCTCCCGCACCGTGCCGTACTGCTCGCCGGCCCCGACGGCACGACCGAGGCCGCACGCGGCCGGGCCCGGGGCAGCCGCGGCCCGCTCGCCGTCCTGTTCTCCGGCCAGGGCAGCCAGCGCCTCGGCATGGGCCGCGAACTGCACGCCCGCTTCCCGGTGTTCGCCGACGCCCTCGACGCCGTACTGGCCCGCCTCGACCTGGAACTCGGCCGGCCGCTGCGCCCGCTGATGTGGGGCGACGACGCGGCCGCCCTCGACCGCACCGGCATGGCGCAGCCCGCGCTGTTCGCAGTCGAGGTCGCGCTGTTCAGGCTGCTGGAGTCCTGGGGCGTCACACCCGAGTACGTCGCCGGCCACTCCGTCGGCGAGATCACGGCCGCCCATGTCGCGGGCGTCCTCACCCTTGACGACGCCTGTGCCCTGGTCGCGGCCCGGGCCCGGCTCATGGACGCCCTGCCGCCCGGTGGCGCCATGGCCGCCGTACGGGCCCGCGAGGAGGACGTACGCCCGCTGCTCGGCGCAGCCGATGCCGATGGTGTTGCGGTCGCCGCCGTCAACGCGCCCGACGCGGTGGTGCTGTCCGGCGAGGAGAGCGCGCTGAACGCCGTCCTTGACCGGCTCGACGCCGCGCAGGTCACCCGCCTTCGCGTCAGCCACGCCTTCCACTCGCCGCTGATGGAGCCGATGCTCGACGAGTTCCGGGCCGCGCTCGACCGGCTGGAGTTCCACCCGCCGACGCTCACCGTCGTCTCCAACCTCAC
Organism: Streptomyces acidicola; assembly: GCF_009377235.1. Classification (GTDB taxonomy): domain Bacteria; phylum Actinomycetota; class Actinomycetes; order Streptomycetales; family Streptomycetaceae; genus Streptomyces; species Streptomyces acidicola. The sequence continues at coordinate 8,416 of NZ_VMNX01000167.1, read as the reverse complement.
CGGCCGCGCCGCCACGGGAGGTGAACTGGCCAGCCCCGACCACTGGGTGCGGCACGTCCGGGAGACCGTGCGGTTCGGCGACTGCGTCGCCGCACTGCGGGACGCCGGCGTCGGCGCGTTCCTCGAGGCGGGCCCGGACGCCGTGCTCTCCGGCGCCGTACGTTCCCAACTCGACGACGCCACGCCCGTGGTGCCGCTGCTGCGCCGGGACGGCGACGAACCGACCGCCGCGCTGACCGCCCTCGCCCGGCTGCACGCCGACGGTGTCCCGGTGGACTGGACGAGCTTCTTCGCCGGAAGCGGCGCCCGCCTCGTCGACCTGCCCACCTACGCCTTCCAGCACCGCCGCTACTGGCCCGAGACCGCGCCCGTGCCCCGGGCCGACCCCGTGGAGGCGGAGTTCTGGCAGGCCGTCGAGGCGTCCGACCCCGCGGCGCTCGCCGCCGCCCTGGGTGCCGACCTCGGCTCCGAGGCGACGGCCGCCCTGGCGACGTGGCGTCGCAGGCGCCGCGCCCGGGCCGCCGCGGACGATCTTCTCTACCGCGCCGAGTGGGTGCCGATTCCAGTGCCCGAAGACTCCGGTACCGGGCGCTGGCTCCTGCTGGCCGGCGACGGGGACGAGACATGGGCCGACGCCGCCGTAGCGGCGCTGGGTACCGATCGTCTTCAGCGGGCCGACATCGACACGCTCGCCGACGCCACTGCCGAAGCGACCGGTGTCCTGGCCCTGCCGGGTGCGGCGCGCGCCCACGGCCCGGACACACTCCTGCTCCTCCTGGAGGAGGCGGGCGTCACGGCACCGCTGTGGTGTGCGACCCACCGGGGCGTCACGGCCGACGCCACCGACCCCGCGCCGGACGTGACGTCCGCCGCGGCCTGGGGTGCCGGACGCGTCGCCGCCCTGGAGCACGCCGGCCGCTGGGGCGGACTGCTCGACCTGGACACCGCGCCCGACGCACGGCTGGGGGCGCTGCTCACCCTCGCCGCGGACGCGGCCGGACAGGCGTCGGGCGAACGCGAACTGGCCCTGCGCGCCGACGGCTTGCGGGCTCGCCGCGTCGTCCGCGTACTCCCGGACGCGCACGGCGTCGACTGGACGCCGCGCGGCACCGTGCTCGTCGTCGGCACCGGCCCGATGGGCTTGGCCGTCGCCCGCCGCGCCGTGCTCGGCGGCGCCGACCACGTCCTGCTCGTCGGGCGCGCGCCCACCTCGGACACCGCCGAACGCGTCCTCGCCGACATCACCACGGAAACGGCGGGTCTCACCGTCCACGACTGCGACATCGCCGACCGCACAGCCCTGACCGCACTCCTCGACAGCCCGGACGCCGCCGCGCTCACCGCCGTCGTCCACGCGGAGGAACCCGCCGGGGCCACCCTCGACGACGCGCTCGCCGGTGTGCTCGCCCTGAACGAGCACCTCGCCGACCGCGACCTGGACGCCTTCGTACTGTTCGGCTCGATCGCCGCCACCTGGGGCGCCCGGGGCCGTGCCGCCGAGGCCGCCGCCTGCGCCGCTCTGGAGGCCGTGGCCGAGCGTGGCCGGGAGCAGGGCCGGGCCGTCGTGGCCGTGGCCTGGAACGCCTGGGCCGGCACCGTGCAGCCCTCCCTCGCCGGGCATCTGCGGCTCAGCGGGCTCCCCGTCCTCACCGCCGACATCGCGCTCGCCGCCCTCGACCGGGCCGTCGGCCTCGGCCTGCCCGTCGTGACCGCCGCCGACGTCGACTGGGCGGCGTTCGCACCCGCGCACACCGCGAGCGGCCCCTCCACGGCCCTGTTCGCGGCCCTGCCCGAGGCCCACGACGCGCTGGCCCCCGCGGCCGGCGGCGAACCCGGCGACGACCCGGCCGCGCGCCTGCGTGAAGAGCTCCGCGCCCTTTCCGGGACCGAACGCACCGACCAACTCCTGTGCCTCGTACGGGAGAAGAGCGCCGTCGTCCTCGGGCACGGCCACGACACGGCGGCAGCCGATGCCATCGAACCCGACCGCCCCTTCCGCGACCTCGGCTTCGACTCGCTCGCCGCCGTCGACCTGCGCGACCAGCTGGCCCGAGCCACCGGCCTCACGGTGCCCGCCACGGCCGTGTTCGACCACCCGACCCCGGACGAACTCGCCCGCCACCTGCTCACCGAACTCCTCGGCAGCACCGGTCAGTCCGAGCGGACGGACACCCCCGTGGTCCCTGTTCCGGTGACCGACGACCCGATCGTCATCGTCGGTATGAGCTGCCGCTACCCCGGCGGCGTACGCTCCCCGGAGGACCTGTGGCAGCTCGTCGTCGCCGGGGTCGACGCCACCGGTGACATGCCGCTCGACCGTGGTTGGGACTTCGACCGGCTGCTGTCCGGCGGCCCGGGCGGCAGCATCACCCGGCGCGGTGGATTCCTCGCCGACGCGGCCGACTTCGACCCGGGCTTCTTCGGTATCTCGCCCAACGAGGCCCTCGTGATGGACCCGCAACAGCGGCTCGTCCTGGAGGCCGCCTGGGAGGCGCTGGAGCGGGCCGGAATCGACCCGACCGGGCTGCGCGGCGGCGACGCGGGCGTGTTCATCGGTGGCACCAGCGGCGACTACCGGCTCCCGGACGACCTCGGCCGCTGGGAGACCGCGCAGTCCGGCAGCCTGCTCTCCGGCCGCGTCGCCTACACGCTGGGGCTGCAGGGCCCCACGGTTTCGGTCGACACCGCCTGCTCCTCCTCCCTGACGGCGCTGCACCTCGCCGTGCAGGCGCTGCGCGCGGGGGAGTGCACCGTGGCGCTGGCCGGGGGTGTGACCGTGATGTCGACGCCGGTCGGCTTCGTCGAGTTCACCGCGCAGGGCGCGCTGTCCACCGACGGCCGCTGCAAGGCGTTCTCCGCCGACGCGGACGGCACCGGCTGGGCGGAGGGCGTCGGCATGCTCGTCGTGGAACGGCTCTCCGACGCCGAACGCCTCGGGCACCCCGTGCTCGCCGTCGTCCGCGGCACGGCCATCAACCAGGACGGCGCCTCCAACGGGCTCACCGCGCCCAACGGGCCCGCACAGCAACGGGTCATCCGCCGGGCCCTGGCCAACGCCGGACTGACCCCGGCCGGCGTCGACGCCGTCGAGGCGCACGGCACCGGCACCAGCCTCGGCGACCCGATCGAGGCGCAGGCCCTGCTCGCCACCTACGGCCAGGACCGCGAACGGCCGCTGCTGCTCGGCTCGGTGAAGTCCAACATCGGCCACACCCAGGCCGCCTCCGGCGTCGCGGGCGTGATCAAGATGGTGCAGGCGATGCACAACGGACTGCTGCCGCGCACCCTGCACGCCGACACACCATCCCCGCACATCGACTGGGCATCCGGCGCCGTACAACTGCTGACCGAGGCCACCGACTGGCCGGAGACCGGCCGACCGCGCCGCGCCGGCGTGTCCTCCTTCGGCGCGAGCGGCACCAACGCCCACGTCGTCCTGGAGCAGGCACCCGCGGCGCCGAGTGAGGCGCCCGCGCCGGGCCTCGTCCTCGGTGGCCTGCACCCGCTTCCGGTCGTGCTCTCCGCCCGCACCCCCGCCGCCCTGCGTGACCAGGCCCGCCGACTGCTCCACCGGGTCACCGTCGAACCGCGCCCGGCCGTCGCCGACCTGGCGTACGCGCTGGCCACCGGCCGCGCCCTGTTCGAGCACCGCGCCGCGCTCACCGTCACCGCCCACGACGACCTCACGGCGGGCCTCACCGCCCTCGCCGATCCGTCCGGCACCGCCGACGCCCCCGGCGTGCTGCGCGCGGACGCACCCGGCCCCGGCCGGGTCGCCTTCCTCTTCCCCGGCCAGGGCAGCCAGCGCCTCGGCATGGGCCGGGAGCTGTACGACACCCACCCGGCCTTCCGCGCCGCCCTCGACGAGGTGCTCGGGCACTTCGGCCCGGCCGTGCGGGACGTGATGTGGGGCGACGACGAGACCGCCCTCGATCGCACCCGTACGGCGCAGCCCGCGCTGTTCGCCGTCGAGGTCGCGCTGTTCCGGCTGCTGGAGCACTGGGGGATCACCCCGGACTACGTCGTCGGCCACTCCGTCGGCGAGATCGCCGCCGCCCATGTCGCGGGCGTGCTCCCGCTCGCCGACGCCTGCCGGCTCGTCGCCGCCCGGGCCCGCCTCATGGACCGGCTGCCCGAGGGCGGCGCGATGAGCGCGGTGCAGGCCACCGAGGACGAGGTCCGGCCGCTGCTCACCGACCGGGTGTCGCTCGCGGCCGTCAACGGCCCGGAGGCGGTCGTCGTCTCCGGCGACGAGGACGAAGTACTCCGCATTGCCGGCCACTTCGCCGACCTGGGCCGCCGCACGGGCCGCCTCCGTGTCAGCCACGCCTTCCACTCCCCGCACATGCAGCCGATGCTGGACGACTTCCGGGCGGAGCTCACCGGTCTCACCGTCATGGCGCCCGCGATCCCGGTCGTCTCCAACCTGACCGGACGCCTCGCCGGAGCCGACGACGGCTTCGGGACGCCCGAGTACTGGGTCCGGCACGTGCGCGAGGCGGTCCGGTTCGCCGACGGCGTCCGCACGCTGAGCAAGCGTCAGGTGTCGGTGCTGGTGGAGGTCGGACCGGGCGGTGTGCTGCTCGGCCTGGCCGGCGCCGGTGAGGCCGCGTCCGCGGTCGCCGTGCCCCTGCTGCGCCGGGACCACGCCGAGGCCGAGTCGCTGAGCACTGCGATGGCCCGGCTGCGGCTCGCCGGGCTGGGCGTGGACTGGGACGCGTACTTCGCCGGCACCGGGGCGCGCCGCGTCGACGTGCCGACGTATCCGTTCCAGCATGAGCGGTTCTGGCCCGAGCACACCGCTCGGCGGGCCGCGCAGGGCGGGGACGGTGACTTCTGGACGGCCGTCGAGAAGGAGGACTTCGCCGAGCTCGGTGCCCGTCTCGACGTCGATGACGACGCCCTGGCCAAGGTGCTGCCCGCGCTGCTCGACTGGCGGCGTGGCCGTGACACCGAGGCCCGCATGGACGGCTGGCGGTACCGCGTCGCGTGGCAGCCGCTGTCCAGCCTCCCGGCCCGCCGTCCCACCGGCACCTGGCTCGCGGTGCTGCCCGCGTCCGGCGCCGACGACGCCCGGACGGACGACGACACCTGGACGGACGCGGTCCTCGACGGGCTCGGGGCGAGCGTCGTGCGGATGCGCGTCGACAGCACGGAACGGGCCGAACTCGCGGCCCGCATAAGGACGTTCGGTAACGGGTTCGCGGGCGTGCTGTCGCTGCTCGCCCTGGACGACCGTGCGGACCGCGACGGGGCGCCCTCGGGCACCGTCGGCACCGCGACCCTCGTCCAGGCGCTCGGCGACGCGGGTCTGACCGCGCCCCTGTGGTGCGTCACGCGCGGTGCGGTGGCGGTCGGGGCGGCGGATGTGGCCCCGGCTCCGCGGCAGGCCGCCGTCTGGGGCCTGGGCCGGGTCGCCGCGCTGGAGTACCCCGACCGCTGGGGCGGCCTGGTCGACCTTCCGGCCGCCGTGCCCGGCGCCCGCGAACTCGACGCCCTCGCCGCCGTGCTCGCCGGGCACGACGGCGAGTACGGTGAGGACCAAGCCGCCGTCCGCGGCGGCACCGTCTTCGCCGGCCGGATCATCCCGGCACCCGCCGACGACCGTGACGCCGACGCCGTCTGGCAGCCCTCCGGCACCACACTGATCACCGGCGGCACCGGAGCCCTGGCCGCCCATGTGGCGCGGCGCCTCGCCAAGGCCGGTGCCCCGCACCTCGTACTCGCCGGACGGCGCGGCCCCGACGCGCCGGGAGCCGCCGCGCTGCGCGACGAGCTGACCGGCCTCGGCACACGCGTCACGCTCGCCGCGTGCGACGTCGCCGACCGGGGGCAGCTCACCGACCTGCTCGCCCGGATACCGGACGACCTGCCGCTGACGGCCGTCGTGCACACCGCCGGCGTCGTCGACGACGGCGTGCTGGACCGGCTCACCCCCGAGCGGTTCGGCACGGTCTTCCGCGCCAAGGCGGCCTCCGCCCTGCTCCTCGACGAACTCATCCGCGACAGCGACCTGGAGGTCTTCGCCCTGTTCTCCTCGGCGACCGCCCTCGTCGGCAACCCCGGCCAGGCCAACTACGCCGCCGCCAACGCCGTCCTGGACGCGCTCGCCGAACGACGCCGGGCCGACGGTCTGCCCGCCACGTCCATCGCCTGGGGCGTCTGGGGAGGCGGCGGCATGGCCGGGGGCGCCGCAGCCGAGGAGGCCATGCGGCGCGTCGGCATCGAGCCCATGGACTCCGAGCTCGCCGCCGAGATGCTGTGCCGGCTCGTCACGGAACCCCACCCGACCGCCCTGGTAGCGGGCCTGACCTCGGGTGCGTTCGCCGGACCTGCCGCCGGACGACCCCGCGCCCTGCTGCGCGGCCTGCCCGGCCACGACCGGCCTCAGGGCGCCGCCGAGCGGACGGCCGAACCGGCCACCGGCCTGCGGGAACGGCTCGCCAAGCTGCCCCCCGCACGCCGCACCGAGGCCGTCCTCGACCTGGTGCTGGCCCGGTCCGCGGCCACCCTCGGCCACCGCGACCCGGCCGCCATCGGCGCCGAACGACTCTTCCGCGACCTGGGCGTCGACTCCCTCGGCGCGGTCGAGCTGCGCAACCAGCTCACCGCCGCCACCGGTCTGCCGCTGGCCGCCACCCTCGTCTTCGACCACCCCACCCCGCTGGCGCTCGCCCGGCACCTGACCGAACGCCTCGCCCCCGGGACACCCACACCCGAGGCGCCCACCACACCCACCACGCCCCCCGACGACGCCAGGATCCGCTCGGCGCTCGCCCGACTGCCCCTGGACCGGCTACGCGAGAGGGGACTGCTCGACGAACTCCTCGCCCTCGCCGCCGGCACCGCGAACACCCCCGAACCCTCGGCGGATCCCGAACCCGACGCCGACATCGACGCCATGGCGCTCGACGACCTCGTTCGCGCCGCACTCCAGGGACACGAAGCCCGCCCGGACGACCCCACCGAACCCGATGACCCGTACGGCCCGACCGACGAGTCCGCCGAGCGACGGAGCCAGCCATGACCACGATGCCCAGCGAGCAGGTCGTCCAGGCCCTGCGGGCCGCCGTGAAGGACGTCGACCGTCTGCGCAGGAAGAACCGGCAGCTGGCCGCCGCCGCCACGGAGCCGATCGCCGTCGTCGGCATCGCCTGCCGGTACCCCGGCGGCGTGCGCTCCCCGGAGGACCTGTGGCGGCTCGTCGCCGACGGCACCGACGCGATGTCCGCGCTGCCCGCCGACCGCGGCTGGGACCTCACCGCGCTCAGCACCGCCGGAGCCGACGAGCACGGACACGAACTCAGCACCCGCGGCGGCTTCCTCGACGGCGTCACCGACTTCGACGCCGCCTTCTTCGGCATCTCCCCGCGCGAGGCACAGCGCATGGACCCCCAACAGCGCCTGCTGCTGGAGATCTCCTGGGAGGCGATCGAACGCGCCGGCCTCGACGCCACCACCCTGCGCGGCAGCCGCACCGGCGTCTTCATGGGCACCAACGGCCAGGACTACGCCCACCTGGTGCTGCGCTCTCTGGCCGACGCCGACGGCGAGGTCGGCAGCGGCATCGGCGCCGGCGCACTGTCCGGGCGGCTCTCCTACACGCTGGGTCTGGAAGGGCCCGCGCTCACCGTCGACACGGCGTGTTCCTCGTCCCTCGTCGCGCTGCATCTGGCCTGCCAGTCGCTGCGGGGCGGCGAGAGCGCCCTGGCCCTGGCAGGCGGCGTCAACGTGATGGCGACGCCCGGACCCCTCGTCGAGTTCAGCAGGCAGGGCGGACTCGCCCGGGACGGCCGCTGCAAGGCCTTCGGAGACGGCGCCGACGGCACCGGATGGGCCGAGGGCGCCGGAGTGCTGCTGCTGGAGCGGCTCTCCGACGCCGAACGGGGCGGCCACGAGGTGCTGGCCGTCGTCCGGGGCTCCGCCCTCAACCAGGACGGCGCCTCCAACGGCTTCACCGCCCCCAACGGCCCCTCCCAGCAGCGCGTCATCCGCGCCGCCCTCGCCGCCGCCCGGCTCACCCCCGCCGACATCGACGTCGTCGAGGCACACGGCACCGGCACCCCGCTCGGCGACCCCATCGAGGCACAGAGCCTGCTCGCGACCTACGGCCAGGACCGTGCCCGGCCTCTGCTGCTGGGGTCGGTGAAGTCCAACTTCGGCCATGCGCAGGCCGCCTCCGGTGTCGCCGGCGTCATCAAGACCGTCATGGCGATCCGGCACGGCATCGCGCCGCGCACCCTGCACGCCGACACACCCACCCGCCTCGTCGACTGGACGTCCGGCGCAGTCGAGGTCCTCGGCACCGAGCGGCCCTGGCCCGACACCGGCCGCCCGCGCCGAGCCGGAGTCTCCTCCTTCGGCGTGACCGGCACCAACACCCACGTCATCCTCGAACAGGCCCCGCCCGCCCCAC
>NZ_VMNX01000166.1 GCF_009377235.1 Streptomyces acidicola | reverse complement strand
CCCCTGGACCCCCGAGCTCCAGGGCTCCGCCCCGGACTCAATGTCGGGGCCGACCCCCGGACCTCAGGATTACGGGGCTCCGCCCCGGACCCCGTTTCGGGAGCGGGCCCCCGGGCCCCCGCTCCTCAAACGCCGGAGGGGCTGGAAAACCAGCCCCTCCGGCGTTTGAACGGTCCGCGGTCCCCTACCGGCCCGCCTCCTTCGACACCAAGGCCACCGCCTCGTCCACGTCGTCGGTCAGGTGGAACAGGAGCAGGTCCTTCTCCGAGGCCTTGCCCTGGGCGACGAGGGTGTTCCGGAGCCAGTCGACGAGGCCGCCCCAGTACGCGGTGCCGAAGAGGACGATGGGGAAGCGCGTGACCTTCTGGGTCTGGACCAGGGTCAGGGCCTCGAAGAGTTCGTCGAGGGTGCCGAGCCCGCCCGGCAGGACCACGAATCCCTGCGCGTACTTGACGAACATCATCTTCCGGACGAAGAAGTAGCGGAAGTTGAGGCCGATGTCGACGTAGGGGTTCAGTCCCTGTTCGAAGGGGAGCTCGATGCCGAGGCCGACCGAGATGCCCCGCGCTTCGACGGCCCCCTTGTTGGCCGCCTCCATGGCGCCCGGACCGCCACCGGTGATGACGGCGAAGCCCGCGTCGACAAGGCCTCGCCCGAGGGCGACTCCCGCCTCGTACTCGGGAGAGTCCGCCGGAGTCCGCGCGGAGCCGAACACGCTGATCGCGGGTGGGAGCTCCGCCAGTGTGCCGAAGCCCTCGATGAACTCCGACTGGATGCGCAGGACCCGCCAGGGATCGGTGTGAACCCAGTCGGAGGGTCCGCCCGCGTCCAGCAGCCGCTGGTCCGTCGTGCTCGCCTGCACCTGACCGCGCCTGCGCAGCACGGGACCCAACCGCTGCTCCTCCGGTGGCTGCTTCTTGCCCTCCGGGTTACCGGTAGCCATGTGCGCTCCCTCCGTCGTGCCAGGTCGTTCCGCCTCAGCGTAGATCCACGCGGGTTACGGACGGGGGACCTGGGCATGTCCGCCATGAACCACCACGGCGATCGGTACGCCGCGGCGTGGTCAGGACGTCAGCCACTCCCTCAGGCGCTCCTCCCCCGCGAGGATCTTCGCCGTCTCCACCCGCTCATCGCGCTTGTGGGCGAGGTGCGGGTTGCCCGGGCCGTAGTTGACGGCGGGGACGCCGAGCGCGCTGAAGCGGGACACGTCCGTCCAGCCGTACTTGGGCTGCGGGGTGCCGCCGACCGACTCGATGAAGGCCGCGGCCGCCGGGTGGGACAGACCGGGCAGCGCCGCACCACTGTGGTCGTCCACCACGAACTCCTCCACCCCGCAGTCCGCGAAGACCTCGCGGACATGGGCCAGCGCCTCCGCCTCCGTACGGTCCGGCGCGTAGCGGAAGTTGACCGTGACCACGCACTCGTCGGGGATCACGTTGCCGGCCACACCGCCCGAGATGCCGACCGCGTTCAGGCCCTCCCGGTACTCCAGGCCGTCGATCACCGGGTAGCGCGGCTCGTACGCCGCCAGCCGCGCCAGGATCGGGGCCGCCGCGTGGATGGCGTTGGAGCCCATCCAGCCGCGCGCCGAGTGCGCTCGCTCGCCCTTCGTCTTCAGCAGCACCCTCAGCGTGCCCTGGCAACCGCCCTCGACCTGGCCGTCCGAGGGTTCCAGGAGGACCGCGAAATCGCCCTCCAGCCACTCCGGGTGGGCTTCCGCCACATGCTTCAGGCCGTTCAGATGTGCGGCGACCTCTTCGTTGTCGTAGAAGACGAAGGTCACATCGCGGTTCGGCTCCGGGACCGTGGCGGCGATCCGCAGCTGGACCGCCACCCCCGACTTCATGTCGCACGTACCGCAGCCCCACAGCACACCGTCCTCGTCCAGCCGTGACGGCACGTTGTCCGCGATGGGGACCGTGTCGATGTGTCCGGCGAGGATCACGCGCTCGGCACGGCCCAGGTGCGTACGGGCCACGACGTTGTTGCCGTACCGGTCGACCGTCAGGTGCGGCAGGGCGCGCAGCGCGCCCTCGATCGCGTCCGCGAGGGGCTTCTCGCTGCCGCTCTCGGAGGGGAAGTCGACGAGCTGCGCGGTCAGCCGCGCGGCGTCCAGCGTGAGGTCAAGCGGGGTGTCGGCCATGCCGACGACCCTAACGCCACCCGGGACCCGCGCCGACCGCCCACCGGAATACGCCGTTCCGTGTCCGGATCTCGCCACCCGCGCCCCTCTGATCACAGACGCACCAGTGGGCCACAAGCGTCTCCGATAAATTCGGAGGCGTGTCAGAACCGTCCCCTCCTTCTCGCCGTCGCCGTGGGCGCCTCCTGCGCCGCGGGTCGGCCCTCGTCGTCCTTGTCTCCCTCGCGGGATACCTGGCGGTGCAGTACCTCACCGGCGGCACCGGTGCCCCGCGGTGCCAGGTGGTGTCGGGGAAGGGCGACGGCGCGTCGTACGAGTTCACGCCGGAGCAGGCCACGAACGCCGCGACGATCTCGGCCGTGGGCACCTCGCGCGGGATGCCCGAGCGGGCCGTGGCCATCGCCCTCGCGACCGCGCTGCAGGAGTCGGCGCTGCGCAACATCACCCACGGCGACCGGGATTCGCTGGGCCTGTTCCAGCAGCGCCCGTCACAGGGCTGGGGCACCGAGAAACAGATCATGGACCCGACGTACTCGGCGGGCGAGTTCTACGAGCACCTCGCCAAGGTGCCCGACTACACGCGGCTGCCGCTGACCGTCGCAGCCCAGCGCGTGCAGCGCAGCGGCTTCCCGGACGCGTACGCGAAGCACGAGCCGGACGCCACGCTGCTGGCCGCCGCGCTGACCGGCCGCGCCGCGGCCACCCTCACCTGCGAGGGTCGCCCCGGCGCGACCCCGAACGGCGGCCCGGACGCGGTGCGGGCCGCGCTCGTACGGGACTTCGGCCGCGGCGTGCTCCAGTCGGCCGCGACGGAGATGCGGTCCAGGGATTCCGCCGGCGCCACTGAGTCCACGAGCACCGCCGGGTCCGCCTCCGAGTCCGCGAACGCCTCCGGTACCGCCGCCGCTCCGTCGCCCACGGCCCCCACCGTCACCATCCCCGTGCGGTCCGACGCCGGCTCCGGCGCCGCCTCCGAGGCCTCGGTCCGGCGCCGCGGCTGGGAGCTCGCGCACTGGGCCGTGGCCAACTCCTCGGAGCTGCACATCGAGCGCGTCGCGTACGCGGGCCGGGAGTGGGTCGCCGGTGGCAGGGCGGGCGCGTGGCGCACACCGGCGGACGGCGGCGCGGGCGGCGGCGCAGACAGTGGGCGGGCAGGCCTCTCGGAAGTTCGAATCGTCACTGGACAGTAGTGGCCGACTGTCACCCTCGGGGGGTATGTCCGGCGCGCACGGTGGACGATGTGCGCAAATTTCCGCCCCCTCACCCGGCCCGGCGGGAGAAGCCCTGCGAACCCGCGAGAACCCTTGGGAACAAAGGGCTCTGAGGATTCCCCCGACTTTCGCGCGGGATTCTCTTTGCCCGTTTTCATCCGCATCCGATAATGCGACACATTGCCAATTCTTTACGTGGCGCAGCCGCAACCTTCAGGGCCTTCGAGCGGTAGTCACTGCGTCCGAGCCCGGACGATCAAGGGTCGATCGGCGAGTCAGCCGCTCAGCCCCTGGGAACGGGCGGACACGTCAACGTTCCCTCCCGTCAAAGGAGCACCATGTCCCTCCCCCTGACCCACCGGATCGCCCGTGCCGCGCTGCTCACCGCAGCGGGAGCGGCCTCCGTGGTCGGTGCGGCCGGCTCCGCGAGCGCGGCGCCCGAACTTCCGGCCACCCCCAACCTCGGCGGACTGTCCACCCTTGACGGGGCGAGCGTCGGCAACACCGCCGACGACGCGGCGCAGAACGTCACCAAGCTCGCGGGCAAGACCGGAGGCAAAGCCGTGAACAAGGCCGTGCCGGCCGCCGGCAAGACCGGTGGCAAGGTGGCCAAGACCGTGGCGCCCGCCGCCCAGAAGACGGCCGGGGTCGCTGCGGGCGAGGCCGGCGGCCTCCTCGGCGAAACCGCGAAGGCGGCGGGCAGCAGCCTGCCCACCGGCCCCGTCGGCAAGGGCAACACCCTGCCGACCAAGGCCACGCCCCTGAAGGGCGGCCTGCCGCTCGGCTGACGGGCGGCAGGCGGACCGGTACGGAGATGAGGAGGGGCCGGGGAACGTTTCGTTCCCCGGCCCCTCCTTCGCTGTCCGGTTCCTGCGTGCGGTGCCCAGTGGGCGTTCAGTCCGCGTTCAGCGGAGCCGCTCCACCGCCGCCGCCACCCGCTCGTCCGTCGCCGTCAGCGCGACGCGAACGAACCGGTCGCCCGCGGGACCGTAGAAGTCGCCGGGCGCGACCAGGATTCCGCGCTCCGCGAGGTGAGCCACCGTGTCCCAGCAGGACTCGTCGCGGGTCGCCCACAGATAGAGGCTGGCCTCGCTGTGCTCGATACGGAAGCCGTGCTTCAGCAGGGCGTCGCGGAGGAGGGCGCGGCGGGCCGCATACCGCTCCCGCTGCTCGTGGACGTGTGCGTCGTCGCCGAGGGCCGCGACCACGGCCGCCTGGGTCGGCGCGGCCGTCATCATGCCGCCGTGCTTGCGGATCTCCAGCAGCGGGCCGAGGACCGCGGGGTCGCCGGCCAGGAAGGCCGCGCGGTAGCCCGCCAGGTTCGACCGCTTGGAGAGGGAGTGGACCGAGACGATGCCCTCGTACGAGCCGCCGCAGACGTCCGGGTGCAGGACGCTGACGGGGTCGGCCTCCCAGCCCAGCTCGATGTAGCACTCGTCGGAGAAGACGAGGATGCCGTGTTCGCGGGCCCAGGCGACGATGCGGGTCAGCTCGTCCTTGCCGAGCACCCGGCCCGTGGGGTTCGAGGGCGAGTTCAGCCACAGGAGCTTGAGGCCGGCCGGGTCCAGCTCGGTGGGGTCGTCGTACGCGACATAGTCGGCGCGGGCGAGGCGGGCGCCCACCTCGTACGTCGGGTAGGCCAGCCGCGGGTAGGCGACCCGGTCGCCCGGGCCGAGGCCCAGTTGCGTGGGCAGCCAGGCGACGAGTTCCTTCGAGCCGACGATCGGCAGGACGTGGCGGTGGGTGACCTCGCGGGCACCGAGGCGGCGCTCCACCCAGCCCGTGATCGCGTTCCGCAGCTCGGGGGTGCCCCAGACGGTCGGGTAACCAGGGGAGTCGGCCGCGGCGACCAACGCCTTCTGGATCAGGTCGGGTACCGGATCCACGGGGGTGCCGACGGAGAGGTCGACGATGCCGCCCGGGTGAGCTTTGGCCGTCGCCTTGTACGGCTCCAGCTTGTCCCAGGGGAACGTGGGGAGGCGGTCGGAGACTGCGGACACGGGATCTGGCTCACTTTCTCGAACGTACGCCTCGGTCCCGTACGGCGATCAGGGCGATCGGGCCGTACGGGACCGAGGTTGCGCGGGTGAGGCCGCTCAGTTCTCTTCCTGGTTCATCGGGGGCAGGCCCGCGATGAAGGGGTGGTCACGCTCGATCAGCCCCAGCTTGCTCGCGCCACCGGGGGAACCCAGCTCGTCGAAGAACTCGACGTTCGCCTTGTAGTAGTCCTTCCACTCCTCCGGGGTGTCATCCTCGTAGAAGATCGCCTCGACCGGGCAGACCGGTTCGCAGGCACCACAGTCGACGCATTCGTCCGGGTGGATGTAGAGGGACCGCTGCCCCTCATAGATGCAGTCGACCGGGCACTCCTCGATGCACGCCTTGTCCTTGACGTCGACACAAGGCTCTGCGATGACGTAGGTCACGCTGTCGTTCCTCCTCGATAGGGCGCTGGCGGGCCTCTTCAGGCTCCGCCGCCTGGCGCGCGGGAGCGCGGCGTCGTCGATGCCCGCACCTAGTATCTCCGTTCTGGGGCATGATCCGAACAGGAGGGGTGGACCGACCCGTGGAATTCTCTGCCGGCGGACGACTCGAAGTCCGTGTCACCACTGCTGACGTGGGCAAACGCGTCTCGGTACGGCAACTTGACGAAGATGCGCCCAAGGGTGAGAAGTTCACCGACACGGTGGGCGTTCTCACATCATGGGACGACGGCGTGCTGGTGATCAGGCGCCGGACCGGTGAGCGGGTGCGGATCGCGGCGTCGTCGCTGGTGGCGGGCAAGGTCGTCCCCGCTGCTCGGGCGCGCCGGCGGGGGCCCGCGGCCTCGTACAAGGAACTGGCGCGGGTGGCCGCGCGGGGCTGGCAGCCGGTGGAGCGGGAGCGGCTCGGCGAGTGGGAGCTGCGGGCCGCCTCCGGATTCACGCGGCGCGCCAACTCCGTGCTGCCGGTGGGCGATCCAGGCCTGCCGCTGGACGAGGCGCTGGCGTACATACGGTCCTGGTACGCGGCCCGTGGGCTCCCTGCCTACCTGCAGCTCGCCACCGGCGCCGAGGGCACACACGAGCCGCTGTGCGCGGAGCTGGAGCGGCGGGGCTGGACGCGGGAGGTGACGGCCGAGCTGTGGATGGGGTCGCTGGCGCCCGTGGCCGACCATGATCTGCCCGGCGGGGTCGTGCTGTCGCGGGTGGCGGACGAGGCGTGGCTGAGCCGCTACCAGCGTAGAGGGGTGAGCGAGGTCGCGCTGGCAGTACTAGGGAGTGGGCCCTCGGTGTGGTTCGCGACGGTGCCGGGACCGGCGGGCGCGCCTCCGGCGGCCATCGGGCGGTGCGTGGTGGACGGCCGCTGGGCGGGTTTCTCGGCGGTGGAGGTCGATCCGTCCCGTCGCCGTCAGGGCCTCGCCACCGCCGTCATGACCGCCCTCGCCCGCCAGGCCCTGGACGAGGGCGCCTCAGCCGGCTGGCTCCAGGTGGAGACGGACAACGTCGGGGCGCGGACGCTGTACGCGGCGATGGGCTTCGGGGCGCACCACGCGTACCACCACTATCGGGAGCCGGATGTGCCCGGTGCCGGCACCGGCGGTCCCGCCGACGAGTCGTACCGATCGCCGTGACCGGGCACGAGTCGGACATGGGTGCCCCACGGCCTCCGGAGCCGGAGCGGGCCGCCGAGGTGCGGCGTCGGTTCGGGGAGGAGGCGCGGGCCGAGCGGCCGGATCTCGCGGCGCTGTGCCTGCTGGTGGGGGCAGCCGGTGACGGAACGCTGGACGAGGCCGGGGAGGACGCGGCGCAGATCGAGCTGGACCGGCTGGCCGGTCAGGTGCCGTTCCGCCCCGGCGGCGCCGCTTCCTGGGCCGAGGCGCTGGCCGAACTGCTCGGCGGGCGCCACGGGTTCCACGGCTCGCCCGGCGACTACGGGCGGCTGGAGTCCTCGTTCCTGCACGAGGTGCTGCGGCGGCGGCGCGGGCTGCCCATCCTGCTCTCGGTGGTGTGGATGGAGGTCGCACGGCGAGCGGGCGCGCCCGTCTACGGAGTCGCCCTGCCCGGGCACTTCGTCGTGGGTTTCGGGCCCCCGGAGGAACAGGTGCTGGCCGATCCGTTCAACGCAGGGCGCGTCCTGACCGGTGGGGACGCGGAGCTGCTGGTCCAGGGGACCACGGGCGCGACGCTCGATCCGGCGATGCTGGAGCCCGCCGCCCCGCTCGACGTGGTGCAGCGTGTCCTCAACAACATCCGCGCCTGGGCTGCAGCCCGCCCCGAACGGACGGACGTCTCGCTGTGGGCCGTGGAGCTCTCCCTCCTCCTGCCCTCCCACTCCGCCCGTCTGCGCCACGAGCACGCCCAGCTCCTCGTCCGGCGCGGCGACTACCTACGGGGCGCCGCCGAACTCGACGCGTACGCCGATGTCGTCTCGGCCGTCGACGAACCGGCCGCCGACCGGGTACGCGGGCAGGCACGGGCGGCGCGGGCGATGCTCAACTAAGACGGGGGAACGAGGCTGAGGGCACCCGGTCGGAACCGGGTGCCCTCCAGTGACGTGACGATCAGGCGGTCAGCTCGGGTTCGTCTCGATCACGGCCGTGCGCTCCGCCGGCGTCTTGCCGAGGAGGGCCGGACGCAGGGCGCCGATCACGTCCTCGGGCGTGACCGGGGTCTTCTCGCCGTTGCCTCGCGTGATCAGTACGCCGTCGAAGGTTCCGCCGTACAGTTCCTTCAGCGCGGGCCTGTCGTAGAACTCGACGAGCTTTCCGTCCTGGGCCTTCACTCCGAGGAACTTCCACAGCGAGTTCTCCGGGCTGAACCTGACCTCCGCCGCACCCGCCTTGACCGTGACTATGCCGGACATCGCGGGCTGCGCGAACTCCGTCATCATCCGGTCGACCTCGGCCTTGGGGACCGACGGCTCCCTGGTGGCCGTGGGGAGGGTCACGGGGTCGGTCGTGCCGGCCTCGACCTGTGTGCGGTACGCCTTCTCGACGGCCCGCGTGGCCTGGTCGACGGCGATGCCCTTGCCCGCCTTGCCGTACACGGGGACGGCCCTGCCGGACTCGAACTTGATCGTGCCGTCGCCGGACGAGGCGGAGCCGCCCGCGGCCCGTTCCAGGGCGGCCCGCAGCTTCTCCCCGTCGACGGGCATGACGGGCTCGATGACCCGCTGCTGGCCGAACAGTGAGCCGATCACCGACACCGGGTTGTAGTCGCTCTGCGCGGCGGCGCCGACGGTGGCGTCGGCGTCGAGCTGGAGGCCCGCCTGGTCCGGCCTGAGCGACACGGTGTCGCCGTCGACGGACAGCCTGAGCGCCTTGTCCGTGCGGTCCCCGAGGACCTTGTCGAGCTTCTTGACGGCGTCGTCCCGGGTGCCGCCGCCGATGTCGACGCCGAGCACGGTGGTGCCCTTGGGCACGTCGGAGTGGTTCATGAGCAGCCCGGCGCCGTACACGCCGGCCGCCACGAACACGAGCCCGCCGCCCAGCAGCACCAGCTTGTTACGGCCCTTCTTCTTGGGCTTCGAAGAGCCGGCCGAGGTCGACTGCGTGGGCTCGGGCAGCTTCGGCGGGGTGTGCGGCCCCGACTGCTCGCCGGCGGCGCCCGGTCCGAAGCGTGAGCTCTGGGCACCGGGCGGGACCACCGGAATGCCGCTGGTCAGGGTGTCCCCGGAGACGTTCTCCCGGGGGCCGCCGGGGCCGTGGGCGCCCGGGTCGGGCGCCGGGCGCTGCGGCGTGAGGATCGCGGTGTCGTCGCTGAGGCCGCCGCCGGGGGCGGAGAAGTCCTGACCGGGACCGCCGAAGGGAGCCCCTCCGCCCGGGACGCCGCCCGGACGTCCGGCGCCCGTGCCGGGCCCGCCGGGGGCGACGCCCAGAGCTCCGCCGGGGCCGGGGCCGGAACCGGGGGGCGGTGACATTGCCCCGACGCCGGTGACCGGGCCGCCGGTGGGACCGCTCGGCCCGCCCGTTCCCGCGGGCCCGCGCCCGTCGCCCCGGCCCGTCGTGCCGCTGTCCGCGAAGTACGGCAGGTCGTCGCGCCCTCCCGTGCCGCCGTCGGGCTTGGCTCCGGGGCGCGAGCCGGCCGTCAGCGCGGCCGACACGTCGAAGGAGCCGGTGCCGCCGCCGTGGCCGGGCGCCACGGGTCCGGCGCCGGTGGCACCGGGGAGCCCGGCACCGTTCGCGCGCGGGCCCGTGCCGCCCGGGGCACCCGCGCCGGATCCGTTCGCCGAGCCGCCCTGAGCACCCGTGGGCCCCGCGCTCCAACCCGTCGGAAGACCGGCCCCGTTGGTGGCGCCGCCGCCCGAACCGGCCTTGGCCGCGCCGGGCCTGCGTGGCGCAAACCAGTCGCTGGTCTTCCCGTCGGCAGGCGCGGCAGGCTCCGGTGAGGGCGCAGGGGTGTCCGTGAACACGGGCATGCTCGTGGTGCCCGTGGACTCCGACTCGCTGACCGTCTCGTCCTGCGCGGGTTCGGTCTCCGCCACCGGGGTGCGGACGACGACCGGCGGGATGGGGCGCGATCCGGGGATGTTGATGCGAACACGCGTGGTCAGCGTGGTCTGCGTGGTCTCGTTCTTGCGATCCTCCGGCCGCGTGCCCGCCGTCGAACGGCCCGGGTCACCGGCGCCATCGGAAGCCATGGGGGTCCCGTACGGCGGGGTCCCCGACGGGTATGCGGCTCCTCCATGCCCGTTGGGCCCGGAGGACGAAGTGTCAGTTTCACGACTCAAGGCAGGTTCTCCCGATCGGCTTCGCCGCCCGCGACGACCTCACACGTCGGGCAGCTCGGCGGCGCGCACCACCATACTGGCCACTTCTCGCCCGTATCCCACGACCGCCGGGGAAACCCACACCGGCCCTCCACCGACGCTCAGTGGCGAAGTGGTACGTCACTTGGCAAGTCGGGCACCGGGGTCGTTCGGTTGCCGCCCCGGGCCAAGCGTGGCACACATCACAGCGACCGCCATGCCGCCCAGCAGGAAGAGATACGAGACGACTCCCGCGGCGAAGAGGAAGTCCCCTTCGGGACGGGTGGCGGTGAGGAGGATGACGGAGATCATCCAGCCGGCCGCGGGCGCCACGGCCCCGGCCCTGGTGCCCATCGCGTACGCGCCGCCCCGGAAGAGCCCGACCGCACCCAGCAGCGCGAGCAGCACTCCGGCCGGGACCCAGGCCGACTGCACCAGTGACCCGGCCGCTCCGACCACGGCACCGAGCAGCAGGAGCCCCACGTAGGCGGCGACCCGCCCGGCCGGGGGCATCGTCAACGGCTCTGCGAGCGCGCTGCCTTGCGCGCCCCGTCCCTGCGGTCCCACCGCCTTCACCGCGCACCCGTCTTTCCGGCACCGGCCGTACGGCACGTACGCCACGTGCGCCCCATGCATCCGTCATACCCAGTCGTACGCATCAGAGGGCCGCTCCGTTCTGTTCCGGCGCCGAAACGTTCCCCTCGACGCCTTCGACACCCTCGAACAAGTCTGTCTCCCGTCCGCCCCCTTCGTGTCCGCCGCGTACCAACTCGTAGTACTCGGTGCTGAAAAGGGGCTGCGCCAGCTCGTTGGAGAGCTCGAAGAAGGGCTCGGCGACCGTGATCTGGGTGGCGTGCGCCCGCATGGCCGCGGCCTTTGCGGCGGCGAAGGCCGCGCCGTCGATCTCGGTGGTGACAATCCAGTCGTCGACGACTCCGGGGACGTCGATGACGGCAGCGGCCTTGGTGAAGGGCAGCCGACCGGGCTCGGCGAGCGCGTCGCGCAGCCGGGCGAAGCCCTCGACGGCCACGGAGCGTGGCACCCGGTTCCAGTAGACCTTGGCGATCTCCCAGGGTTCGCCCAGGTCCGTACGGAAGCCGGGGCCGGCGGCGAGATCGGCGGCGCGCATGGCGACGCGGTGGGTCTGGATGTGGTCGGGGTGGCCGTAGCCACCGTTCGGGTCGTAGGTGACGAGGACCTGGGGGCGGACCTCGCGGATCACCTCGACGAGCAGGGCCGCGGCCTCGTCGACGTCGGCGGCCCAGAAGGCGCTCTCGCGGTCGTTCTGCTCGACCCCCATCATCCCGGAGTCGTGGAAACGCCCGGGGCCACCGAGGAAGCGGTGGTCGATGACGCCGAGCTGCTTCATGGCCTCGGCCAGCTCACCCTCGCGGTACGGGCCCAGCGCGTTGTCGCGGTCGGGCGCGAGATGGGCCAGGTGAGGCGGTATGACCTCGCCCTCCTCGCCGCGCGTGCAGGTCACCAGCGTCACCTGGGCACCCTCGGCCGTGTACTTGGCCATGGTGGCGCCGTTGTTGATCGACTCGTCGTCCGGATGTGCGTGCACAAGGAGCAGACGACGGGCGGGCAGATCGCTCATGGGCCCACCCTACGAGGCGACGCCCCGCGCCACGGCGGGCCCGGACCATTCACAGGGTCGAGGCGGTGGTGGCGCGGGGCGTGCCCGGAGTCAGAACTTGATGCTGCCGATCATGCCGGCGATGTTGGTCGTGAGCTCGCTGATCGTCGGAGCGATGGTGGAAGAGGCGAGGTAGAAGCCGAGGAGGATGCAGACGGCCGCGTGACCGCCCTTCAACCCCGATTTCTTGATCAGTAGGAAGACGATGATCGCCAGCAGCACCACCGCCGAAATCGAGAGTGCCACGGCGGCTCACCTCCTATAGAACAGAGCACCGGAATATGTAAATCGACACAGCAGCCAGCGGGTTCATACCCACTTGGCGGTAGTGATCATAACTATCGGTGCGCGCGCATCGATCGGCGCACAGCCGCACAAGGGGGCGCATGGCCAATATGGTCGGGTCATGACGACCGAGCCCGAATCCTTCCCCCGCCGGCAGGCCCGCACCCAGCGTTTCACCCTCGGCGCGCCGCGTGCGTTCGCCATCGCACCCGACGGTTCCCGTGTGGTGTTCCTGCGGTCGGCCTCCGGCACCGACCGCGCGAACAAGCTGTGGGTGTACGACATGACGGACGGCGAGGAACGCATCGCCGCCGATCCGGGTGCCCTCCTGGGCGGCGCCTCGGAGGAACTGCCCGCCGAGGAGCGGGCGCGCCGCGAACGCAGCCGCGAGGGCGGCGCCGGCATCGTCGGCTACGCCACCGACAGGGCCGTCGAGCTGGTCTCCTTTGCCTTGTCAGGGCGGCTTTTCGTGGCCGAGCTGCGTGCCGGGACGGCCCGTGAGCTGGACGTCCCCGGCCCGGTGATCGACCCGCGCCCCTCTCCCGACGGCCGGTACGTCGCGTACGTGGCGCGGGGCGCCCTGCGCGTCGTGGATGCGGAGGGCGGGAACGACCTGGCGCTCACCGAGGAGGGAGCGGAGAACGTCACGCACGGGCTGGCCGAGTTCATCGCGGCCGAGGAGATGGGGCGTTCGCGCGGCTTCTGGTGGTCGCCGGACTCGGACCGGCTGCTCGTGTCGCGCGTGGACGACACGCCGGTGAAGCGCTGGTGGATCTCCGATCCGGCGCATCCGGACCGGGCGCCGCAGGAGGTCGCGTACCCGGCGGCGGGCACGGACAACGCGGACGTACGGCTCTTCGTCGTGGACCTCGCCGGGGTGCGTACGGAGGTGCTCTGGGACCGGAAGCGCTACCCGTATCTGGCGCGTGTGCACTGGTCAGCGGCGGGTGCGCCGTTGATCCTGGTGCAGGCCCGCAACCAGCGCAGCCAGCTGTTCCTGGCCGTGGACCCCGACTCCGGGACGACTCGGATGGTGCACGCGGACGAAGATCTACATTGGCTTGATCTTTTCCCCGGAGTGCCGGCCTGGACGCCCTCCGGGCAGCTCGTCCGCATCGTCGACGAAGGCGGCGCCCGGGTGCTCGCGGTGGGCGACCGGCCGCTCACGAGTGCGGCGCTCCACGTCCGCGCGGTGCTCGACGTGGCGGACGAGGACGTGCTGGTCTCGGCATCGGCGGGCGGGACGGCCGACGACCCCGAGATCGGCCAGATCCATGTGTACCGGGTGAACGAGCTGGGTGTGGAGCGCCTGTCGCAGGAGCCGGGTGTGCACTCGGCGGCGCGGGCGGGCGGAGTGACCGTCCTGACCTCGGCGGTACCGGACCAGCCGGGTACCAAGGTGCAGCTGCTGCGGGACGGCAAGCAAGTGGCGACGGTCCCCTCTTATGCGGAACATCCCGGTCTGTCCCCGCGCGTGACGCTGACACAAGGGGGCGCACGCCGCGTACCGTGCGCCGTACTTATGCCTACGGACTACCCCGGTGACACTCCCCTGCCCGTCCTCATGGATCCGTACGGCGGTCCGCACGGTCAGCGGGTCCTCGCCGCGCACAATCCGCATCTGACCTCGCAGTGGTTCGCCGACCAGGGTTTCGCGGTGATCGTCGCGGACGGGCGGGGGACGCCGGGACGTTCCCCCTCGTGGGAGAAGGCGATCAAGGACGACCTCGCGGCGGTCGTGCTCCAGGACCAGGTGGACGCCCTCCAGGCCCTGGCCGCCGACTTCCCGCTCGACCTCACACGGGTCGCCATCCGCGGCTGGTCCTTCGGCGGCTATCTGGCGGGCCTCGCGGTGCTGCGCCGCCCCGATGTCTTCCACGCGGGGATCGTCGGGGCGCCGGTCACCGATCTGCGCCTGTACGACACCCACTACCAGGAGCGCTACATCGGCCACCCCGGCGAGCAGCCGGAGGTGTACGCGCAGAACTCACTGATCGACGACTCCGGCCTGGTGGGCGCCGCGGAGCCGAACCGGCCCATGATGATCGTCCACGGTCTGGCCGACGACAACGTGGTGGTGGCCCACTCCCTGCGGCTGTCCTCGGCCCTGCTGGCCGCCGGCCGCCCCCACGAGGTCCTCCCGCTCTCCGGAGTCACGCACATGACCCCCCAGGAGGCAGTCGCGGAGAACCTGCTGCTGCTCCAGCTGGACTTCCTCCGGCGCGCTCTGAACCTGAGCTGAGCAGCGAAACCCCCCAGAACACCGCAACCATCAATTGAGGAACCACGACGAGAGACCAGCCAGGCCCGCGAGAGCGGCGCCGGCTTAGGCGCAAAAAACGGGCCGGGGCGACATGGCGCGCCCCGGCCCGTTCACGGCACCCGCACGGCCGTACGCTGTACAGACTGGCCCGTCCGTATATCGGTGCCGCTTCCGTGAAGTTGCTTGCGTGTTAACGAACTTGGTACCCATTTGTGCGGCTATTTCGGGCCGTACACGTGCTCGTCGTGCTTCTCCTCGGCGAAATGGCAGGCCGAGTCGTGCGCGGCGGGCCCGGCGGCGGACCGGAACCCGGCGGGTACGGCCAGCGGCGGCATCTTCGTCTCGCACCGCTCCCGGGCCTTCCAGCAGCGGGGGCGGAAGCGGCAGCCGGACGGGACGGCGGTCGGGGAGGGCACGTCCCCGGAGAGGATGATCCTCTTCCGGTGCTCCCGCGCCCCGGGGTCCGGCACGGGCACGGCGGAGAGCAGGGCCTGGGTGTAGGGGTGCGTGGCGTGGTCGTAGATCTCGGTGTCCCGGCCGGTCTCCACGATCCGCCCGAGGTACATCACCGCGACCCGGTCGGAGATGTGCCGCACGATCGACAGGTCGTGGGCGATGACGACGTAACTCAGCCCGAACTCGCCCTGCAGGCGCTCCATCAGGTTGACGACCTGCGCCTGCACGGACACGTCGAGCGCCGAGACCGGCTCGTCGGCCACGATGATCTCGGGCCGCAGCGCCAGCCCCCGTGCGATGCCGATGCGTTGGCGCTGGCCTCCGGAGAACTGGTGCGGATACCGGTTGATGTGCTCGGGGTTGAGCCCGACCACGTCCAGCAGTTCCCGCACCCTGCGGCGCCGGTCGCCCTTGGGCGCCGCCTCGG
This sequence comes from Streptomyces acidicola, assembly GCF_009377235.1. Taxonomy (GTDB): domain Bacteria; phylum Actinomycetota; class Actinomycetes; order Streptomycetales; family Streptomycetaceae; genus Streptomyces; species Streptomyces acidicola. The sequence continues at coordinate 6,159 of NZ_VMNX01000166.1, read as the reverse complement.
GGTGGATCTCGTACGGCTCCCCGACGATGTCGCCCACGGTCATCCGGGGGTTGAGGGAGGTGTACGGGTCCTGGAAGACCATCTGGATGTTGCGCCGGACGGCCTTGAGGGCCCTGGCGGACAGCCTGGTGAGGTCCTCGCCCCGGTAGGTGATGGTCCCGGCCGTCGGTCGCTCCAGGTTGACCACCAGCCGGGCGAGCGTGGACTTGCCGCAGCCGGACTCGCCGACGATGCCGAGGGTCTCGCCCCTCGCGAGCGTGAAGTCGACCCCGTCGACGGCCCGGACGGCGCCGACCTGTTTCCGGAGGAGGACGCCCCGGGTGAGCGGGTAGTGCTTGACGAGGCCGCTGACCTCCAGGATCGGCTCGCCCACGGTGTCAGCCATCCAGGCACTCCCTCCAGAAGTGGCAGGCGCTCCCACGCTCACCGGTGACCTCGTGCAGGGGCGGTACGTCGGTGCGGCACAGGTCCCGGGCCGCCGTGCAGCGCGGGTGGAAGGCGCAGCCGGCCGGGATGTGCATGAGGCTGGGCGGCAGGCCCTTGATGGCGTAGAGCTCCCGGCCCTTGTGGTCGAGCCGGGGGATCGAGTCCAGCAGGCCCCTGGTGTACGGGTGGGCGGGCGCCTTGTAGAGGTCGTGCACGGGGGCCGACTCGACGATGCGGCCCGCGTACATCACGGCGATCCGGTCGGCGACGTCCGCGACGACGCCGAGGTCGTGGGTGATGAGGACGAGCCCCATGGTGAGCTCGCGCTGGAGCTCGGCGAGGAGGTCCATGACCTGGGCCTGGACGGTGACGTCGAGTGCGGTGGTGGGCTCGTCGGCGATGATCAGCGCGGGTTCGAGGGCCAGCGCCATGGCGATCATGATGCGCTGGCGCATACCGCCGGAGAACTGGTGCGGATAGTCCCGTACGCGTGCGGCGGCACCCGGGATGCGGACGCGGTCCATCAGCTCGACGGCCTTCGCGCGGGCGTCCTTCCTCGACATCCCGCGGTGCACGACGAACATCTCGCCGAGCTGGTCACCGACCGGCAGCACCGGGTTCAGCGCGGACAGCGCGTCCTGGAAGATCATCGCCATCTCGGCGCCGCGGATCCTCCGGCGCTCCTCCTCCTTGAGTCTCAGCAGGTCCCGGCCCTGGAAGAGGATCTCGCCGCCGGTGATCCGGCCCGGCGGACTGTCGAGGATGCCCATGATCGCCTGCGCGGTCACCGACTTGCCGGAGCCGGACTCGCCGAGCACGGCGAGCGTCTCGCCCGCGTCCACGCCGTAGCTGACCCCGTTGACGGCCCTGGCCACCCCGTCCCGGGTCCTGAACTCCACGTGCAGGTCACGCACTTCGAGCAGCATGACGACGGCTCACCTCAGCTTCGGGTCGAGGGCGTCGCGCACCCGCGCCGCCGAGCATGATGAACGCGAGCACCGTGACCGCCGGCGCACCCGAAGACCACCGGCAGCGCCACGTACGGCACCCGCCCGATCCCGCACCGGGGCCCCGAATCCCACCCGCACATCACGCACTTCCAGCACCATGCCGCCGTCACCTCAGCCTCGGGTCGAGGGCGTCGCGCACCGCGTCGCCCAGCATGATGAAGGCGAGGACGGTGACCGCGAGGGCACCGGAGGGCCAGAGCAGTGCGTGCGGGGCGTTGCGGATGTACGGGGACGCGGCGGAGATGTCGATGCCCCAGGAGACGCTCGGCGGTTTCAGCCCCACCCCGAGGTACGACAGGGTCGCCTCCAGGGCGATGTACGTGCCGAGCGCGATGGTGGCCACGACGATGACGGGCGCGATCGCGTTGGGCGCGATGTGCCGCAGCAGGATGCGCATGGGGGAGGCGCCGAGGGCGCGGGCGGCCTGGACGTAGTCGTTCTGCCGGGCGGTGATGACCGAGCCGCGGGCGATGCGGGAGATCTGCGGCCAGCCGAGCAGCACCATGAACCCGATGACGGGCCAGACGGTCGAGCTGGTCACCACGGAGAGCAGTACGAGACCGCCGAGCACGACCGGGATCGCGAAGAAGACGTCGGTGACTCGGGACAGGATCGCGTCCCCGACCCCGCCGAAGAACCCGGCGAGCCCGCCGAGGACCGAGCCCAGGACCGCGACCCCGAGCGTGGCGCAGACGCCGACGGTCACCGAGGTCCGCGCCCCATGGACGGTGCGCGTGTAGACGTCGCAGCCCTGGCCGTTGAACCCGAACGGGTGGCCGGGCCCGGGTCCCTGCTGGGCCTTGGCGAGGTCGCAGTCGAGGGGGTTGCCGGGGGCGATCAGCTGCGGCCAGAGCGCGATGAGGACGAGGAAGAGAATGACGAGCGCGGAGACGAGGAAGACCGGGTTGCGGCGCAGGTCGTGCCACGCGTCGGACCACAGGCTGCGCACCCGCTCCTCGGCGGCGACCGAGGGGGCGGCCGTGGTGTCCGGGCCTCGCGGACCCCTGCCGCCCGGACCCGTCCGGAGGATCTCCGCGTCGGCCGGGACGAGTTCCGCGGTCCCGCCCGGGACGTACGACGACGGCTCCAGGGGCTGAGGCTCAGGCATAGCGGATCCTCGGGTCGAGTACGGCGTACAGGAGGTCGACGAGCAGGTTGGCGACCAGGAAGACCAGGACGAGGACGGTCACGAAGCCGACGACGGTCTGGGTGCTCTGGCGGAGGATGCCCTGGTAGAGCTGGTAGCCGACGCCGTGGATGTTGAAGATCCGCTCGGTGACGATCGCGCCGCCCATGAGGAAGCCGACATCGGCGCCGATGAAGGTGACCACGGGGATGAGGGAGTTGCGCAGCAGGTGCCGGACAATCACCCGGTGCCGGGGCAGACCCTTGGCGACGGCCGTACGGACGTAGTCGGCGCGGGCGTTCTCGGCGATCGACGTCCTGGTCAGCCGGGTCACGTACGCGAGCGACACGGACGCCAGCACCAGACCGGGCACGATCAGTTCGTCGAAGCCGGCCTGCCACGACACCGACGGCTTGATCCAGCCCCACTCGACGCCGAGCAGCAGCTGGAGCAGCAGGCCGGTGACGAAGGTCGGGACGGAGATGACGACGAGGGTGACGAGCAGGACGCCCGTGTCGACGGGCCGGCCGCGGCGCAGGCCCATGGCCACGCCCAGGGTGACCCCGATGGCGATCTCGAAGAGGATCGCGACGATCGTCAGCCGGAGGGTGACCGGGAAGGACGTCGCCATCAGTTCGGTGACCTTCTGCCCGTTGAACGCGGTACCGAAGTCACCGGTGAAGACGTTGCCCATGTAGGTCAGGTACTGCTGCCAGACGGGCTGGTCGAGGCCGAACTCCTGCTTCAGCCGGGCGGCCGTCGCCGGGTCGCACTGCCGCTCGCCGCACAGGCCCGCGACGGGGTCGCCCATCACGTTGACCATCAGGAAGATCAGCAGGGTGGCCCCGGCGAAGACGGGCACCATCTGCAGCAGCCGCCGGACGACATACGGTCCCACGGCCGGTCAGCCGACCTTGATCTGGTCGTAGACCGGGACGCTGAACGGGTTCAGCGCCACGTTCGAGAGCCGCTGCGAGTAGCCCGCGTTTCCGTTCTGGTACCAGAGCGGGATGGCGGCCATGTTGGTCCGCAGGACCTCCTCGGCCTGGCGGAACCTCTCTACCGCCCTGGCGGCGTCGGTCTCGGCGTTGGCCCGGTCGACGAGCCTGTCGAAGTCGGGGTTGGACCACTTGCCGTCGTTGGAGGAGGCGCCCGTGTAGTACAGCGGCTGGAGGAAGTTCTGGATCAGCGGGTAGTCCATCTGCCAGCCGGCGCGGAAGGGCCCGGTCATCTTCCGGTCGGTGATCCGGTTGCGGTAGTCGGCGAAGGTGCCGATCGGGTTGCCGACGCAGGCTTTGTCGTCGCCGAGGGCGTTGTTGATGGAGTTGCAGACGGCGTCGACCCATTCGCGGTGGGAGCCGGTGTCCGCGTTGTAGGTGATCCTGACCTGTCCGCCGGGAAGGCCACCACCCTCCTTGATCAGCCTCTTGGCCGCCGCCGCGTCGTACACGCAGGCGGTGCCGCACGGGCCCGCACGGTAGCCGCCCTCCTTGCCGAGGACGGGTGAGGTCCAGTCGACGGCCGGGGTGCGGGTGTTCCGGAAGATGGTCCGGGTGATCTGGTCGCGGTTGATCGCCCGGGACAGGCCCTCGCGGACCTTCTCCATGCCGGCCCTGCCCCACCGCTTGTCGTAGTACGGGAAGGCGAGGGTCTGGATGATGCCGGCGGGGGCGTTGATGTAGCGGTCACCGAGGTCGGTGCGGACGTTGCGCAGCTGGGAGGCGGGGACGTCGTCGACGAGGTCGAGGTTGCCCGCCATCAGGTCCGTGTAGGCGGTGTTGTTGTCGGTGTACACCTTCAGGTCGACGCCGCCGTTGCGGGCCTTGTCCTCGCCGGGGTAGGCGTCCCATCTGCGCAGGGAGAGCTGGGAGCCCCTGGTGTACGACGCGACCCGGTACGGGCCGTTGCCGACCGGCTTCTTCAGCCACGCGGCGCGGTCGTCGAAAAACGCCCGGGGCAGCGGGGCGTACGCGTTGTAGCCGAGGGTGTCGGGGAAACTGGAGAACTTCTGTCGGAGCCTGACGGTGAACGTCCTGTCGCCGACGACCTTCAGCCCGGAGAGGGTGTCGGCGCTCTGCTTGCCGCCGTCGGCCGGGTGGGTCTTGTCGTAGCCGTCGATGTACTCGAAGAAGTACGCGTTGCGCTGGTTGTTCTTCAGGCCGGCGCCGTAGTTCCAGGCGTCCACGAAGGAGCGGGCGGTGACCTTCTCGCCGTTGCTGAAGGTCCAGCCCTTCTTGACGGTGATCGTGTAGTTCTTCCCGTCCGTGGTGTCGATCGTCTCGGCGAGCATGTTCTTGGCCTCGCCGGTCTTCGGGTCGTACTGCTTCAGACCGCGGAAGATCATCGACAGGACCTTGCCGCCCTGTACCTCGTTGGTGTTGGCCGGCTCCAGCGGGTTCGGCGGGTCGCCCCAGGAGGAGCTGAGCACCGCGCCGGTATCGCTGCCGCCGCCCCCGCAGGCCGTCGCCACGAGGGCAACGGCCACCGCGCATACGACCGCTCGGGCGTGCGTCGCTCCGCGCATGGAGTGCCTCCTCGTGAGTGCTGGCGGCGCCGGGCATTGATCCGTTACCGGTCAATATCCGCCCATCACGCACATGACGCACTCGCACTCCACCCGTCCGGGGATGGCTCACCGCCATCCGGACGTACGCACGAGCTCGCACCGCCGCGGCCTGCGCTCTCGGGCGCGCGGCCCCGACGGTGGAGGCCTCCGCCTTCCGCTGCTACGGCGGAGCCGGAAACGGCACCGGCACCGGCAGCGGCACCGGCACCGGCACTGGCACCGGCACTGGCACTGGCACTGGCACTGGCACTGACTGACGGGTCAGCCCAACTCGCCCCGCTCGACGCAGAACTCGTTGCCCTCGGGATCGGCCAGCAGTACCCAGCCGCCGCCATCGGGTCGGGTGTGGTCCGCGACGAGCCGGGCGCCGAGCCCGATCGCCCGCTCGACCTCCTCCGCACGCGTGCGCCCCTGCGGACGCAGGTCGAGGTGCACCCGGTTCTTGACGGACTTGCCCTCTCCCACCCGGACGAACAACAGGCCCGGACCCCCGGCAGGGTCCTCGATCACGGCCTCCGGGTCACCAGGTTTGTCGTCGTCGGCCAGCGGCCGCCCAAGCAGCTCGCTCCAGAACAGGCCGAGATCGTACGGGTCTCCGGTGCAGTCAAAGGTGATGTTGTGGATCACGGGATTCAACGGGCGCCTCCAATAAGGCCGGTTGTAGTCGCTTGGGCAGCGTTGGCGCGGGAGCTCCAAGGTCCGCTACAGATGCCTTGATGCCTCCTGCTGAAACTCGCTGACCAATTCTTTAAGCGCAGCACAATCACGTTTGATCGTTTCCCTCATGTCACCGTCATCATGGAGGCCGTTCGAATGGGCAAAACTCACCCTTGCTTCCAGCGAGGACATTTGCTGGGCCACCTCGCTCGCAGGAGATGAGACACTGTCAGGCCCCTCCAAAAGGACCCCTATTTCCAGAGACCCGAGGCCGGATACAGCACCTCCAAGGTTCGCCAAGCCGACCGCGATGGCATCCATACGCTCCTCCTTGACCCTCCTCCTCCGCACCCTTCCCCGCCACCCTCCTCCCC
>NZ_VMNX01000165.1 GCF_009377235.1 Streptomyces acidicola | reverse complement strand
GCCCCGCCCGGCGCCCGGCCGCTCCCGTGGATCACCGCGGCGGCCCCGCTGGTGATGGCGGTGGCCGGGGCGCTGGTGTTCGGCCGTCTGTGGATGCTGCTGTTCGGGCTGCTCTCCCCGGTCGCGATCATCGGCAACTACCTGATGAGCCGGCGCACCGGGCGCCAGTCCCACTCCGACAGCGTCGCCGCCTACGAGGAGAAGAAGGCGCGTATCGAGGGCGACGCGGCTCAGGCCCTGGCGGCCGAACGCACCGCCCGGCGCCGCGGTTTCCCGGACCCGGCCGAGGTCGTCCTGACCGCTGTCGGCCCCCGGCGCCGCCTGTGGGAACGCCGTACCTCCGACGCCGACTTCCTCGAACTGCGCATCGGAACCGCCGATCTCGCCTCCGACGTGGTGCTCCAGGACCCGACGAAGGACGAACACCGCCGCGAGGACCGGTGGACCGCCTATGACGTCCCGGTGACCGTTCCGCTGCGGGAGCACGACGTCCTGGGCATCGCCGGCGAGGGCCCGGCCGCGCGCGCCGTGGCGCGCTGGGCGGTCGCCCAGGCCGCCGTCCTGCACAGCCCCCGTGACCTCCAGATCCATCTGCTGACGACCGGTGAACGGGGCCGGGACGGCTGGTCCTGGCTGCGCTGGCTGCCGCATGTGCGCAAGAAGTCCGGCGACACCCCGGCCAGCATCGGCTATGGCACGGAGACCTGCGCCCGGCGGGTCGCCGAACTCACCGCGCTGATCGCCGAGCGCGCCAAACGGGAGGACCGGCGGAGCCGGCCCGCCGGGCCCGACGTGCTCGTCATCCTCGACGGAGCCCGCAGGCTGCGTTCGCTGCCCGGCGTGGCGCAGATCCTGCGCGACGGACCGGCCGTCGGCGTCCGCGCCGTCTGCCTGGACGCCGAGGAACGGCTGCTGCCCGAGGAGTGCCACGCCGTCGTCGCCGAGGAGTCCGGCGGAACCGTACGGGTGGGACGCTCCGGGAGAGGCACCGTCGGGGGCGTCCGGCCCGACGCGGTGTCCCTGGACTGGTGCCGTTCGCTGGCCCGCGCGATGGGCCCGCTGCGGGACCCGGGCGGGGCCGACGAGGAAGCCGCGGTGCTTCCCGGCTCCGCGCGGCTGCTCGACGTCCTCGCCCTCGACCCGCCGCAGGCCGCCGCCATCCGGGCGCGCTGGACGGCCGGGGGCCGCTCGACCCGGGCGGCCGTCGGCGTCTCCCTGGACGGCCCGTTCCACCTGGACCTGCGGCGCGACGGCCCGCACGGGCTGGTCGCCGGCACCACCGGTTCCGGCAAGTCCGAACTCCTCCAGACGCTGGTCGCCTCGCTCGCGGTGGCGAACCGTCCCGACGCGATGACGTTCGTCCTGGTCGACTACAAGGGCGGCTCCGCGTTCAAGGACTGCGTGGACCTGCCGCACACCGTCGGCATGGTCACCGACCTCGACGCCCACCTCGTCGAGCGGGCCCTGGTGTCGCTGACGGCGGAACTCACCCGGCGCGAGCACATCCTCGCCGCGGCCGGCGCCAAGGACATCGAGGATTACGTCGAGCTGCTGGAACGCACCCCGGCGGGCCGCGAGCCGATGCCCCGGCTGCTCATCGTCATCGACGAGTTCGCCTCGATGGTGCGCGATCTGCCGGACTTCGTGAAGGGCCTGGTCAACATCGCCCAGCGGGGCCGCAGCCTCGGCATCCACCTGATCCTGGCGACGCAGCGCCCCAGCGGCGTCGTCTCCTCGGAGATCCGCGCCAACACCAACCTGCGCATCGCGCTCCGGGTGACGGACGCCGGCGAGAGCCAGGACGTCCTCAACTCCGCCGAGGCCGCAGGGATCTCGCAGAGCACCCCCGGTCGCGCCTATGTGCGCCTGGGCCAGAACTCCCTCGTGCCGTTCCAGTCCGGACGGGTCGGCGGCCGCCGACCCGGTGCCGCGGCGACCTCGCTGCCGGCACCCTGGGCGGTGACGGTCGGCTGGGAACGGCTCGGCGAGCCGCTCCCGGCGCGGCCCCGCGGCGCGGCCGTACCCGCCGAGGTGGAGACCGACCTCACGGGGCTCGTCACGGCGATCCGCGAAGCGGACCGGGAGATGGGCATCCCCACGCAGCACAGCCCCTGGCTCCCGCCGCTGCCCGAGGTCCTGGTCACCGGCGAACTGCCGGCGCCCCCGCCTTCCAACTACGACCTCGCGCCCGTCGCGTACGGCGTGGTGGACCTGCCCGCACAACAGGCCCGGCTGCCCCTGGTGATCGACCCGGCGACGCTCGGGCACCTGCACATCATCGGCTCGCCCCGGCAGGGCAGGTCGCAGACGCTGCGCACCATCGCCGGTACCCTGGCCGCCGCCCATTCCCCGGACCGGCTGCACATGTACGGCATCGACTGCGGCAACGGCGCGCTGCTGCCCATCGAGGGGCTGCCGCACTGCGGGGCCATCACCCAGCGCACCCAGCCCGACCGGGTGGCCCGGCTGCTCGCCCGGCTGACCGGGGAGCTGACCCGGCGCCAGGAGATGCTCGCCGCCCGCGGCAGCGCCGACCTGCCGGAGCTCCGCCGCGCCCTGCCGGAGGCCGAACGGCCGCCGCACATCCTGCTGTTCATCGACCGGTGGGAGGTCTTCGACAAGCAACTCGGCGAGTACGACTCCGGGAACCTGCTGAACTCCGTGCTCACCCTGCTCCGGGACGGCGCGAGCGTCGGCATCCACCTGGTGATGACCGGTGACCGGGCGCTGTTCTCCAGCCGGGTCAACGGCTCCACCGAGGACAAGCTCGTGCTGAAGCTGAACGAGAAGTCCGAGTACGGGATGATCGGCATCACCCAGCGCAACGTGCCCGACGAGATCTCGCCGGGCCGCGCGTTCCGTGCCGCCGACAAGGCGGAGGTGCAGATCGCGCTCCTCACGGACAACCCGGAGGGCCAGGCGCAGGCCGCGGCGCTCCAGAGGATCGCCGAGTACTGCCGCGAGCGGGCGGCCCATCTGCCGGACACCACCCGGCCGTTCCGCGTCGACACCCTGCCGGACCGGCTCACCTGGGAGGAGGCGATCCGGTACGTGCCGCAGCCGCTGCCGTCCGCACGGTGGGCCCTGACCGGTGTCGGCGGCGACGAACTCACCGCGTCCGGGCCGGACTTCGCCGTCACGCCGACCTTCCTCGTCGCCGGACCCGCCCGCTCCGGCCGCAGCACCGTCCTGGCGACGCTGGCACTGTCGCTGCTGTCGGTCGGGACGCCCGTCGTCGTCGGCGCGCCCGCCAGGTCGCCGTTGCGTCAACTCGCCGGACGGCCCGGGGTCCTCGCGGTCTTCGACGAGTCCGACATCGACCCCACCGCGCTGGAGGAGGCGCTGGCGTCCTCGCCGCAGGGGGCCGTGGTGATCCTGGACGACGCCGACCTGCTGCTGAAGACCAAGGCCGAGCCCGTCCTCACCCAGATCGCCAAGTCCGGCGCCGAGAACGGCCGGGGCCTGGTGATCGCCGGGCAGACCGACCGGCTCTCCTCCGGCTTCTCCGGCTGGCACACCGAGGCCCGCCGCAACCGGTGCGGTCTGCTGCTGAAGCCGCAGAACATGAGCGACGGCGAACTGATCGGCGTCAAGGTGCCCCGCAGCCGCCTGGGCGCGACCCGCCCGGGGCGGGCGATCCTGCACCTGGGCGACGGCGTGCTGCGCACCGTCCAGGTCCCGGAGACGGTGCTCCCGCCGGCCGGGAGCTGAGGTCCCACGGCAGAGGGCTCCCGCCCCGGCGACGGCCGGGGAGGGAGCCCTCACGCATGACGGGACGCGGCCCGGATCAGGTCGATCCCTCCACGTAGCCGGGGTCGTGCACCGTTGTGGCCTTCGTCCCGTGGGGGACGGCCCCGTTGATCGCCCAGGCGAGGCCGGCCAGTCCGATGAGGTTCGAACTGTTGTCGATCCACCCCGCCGACCTCGCCCAGATGTTGGTGAGGCCCGGCAGCTGCTTCAGCACGTCCGGTGTCTTCAACATTGACCCGGGCACGTTCAACAGCAAGTTTCTGACCAGGTCGGTCGGATCCTTGAACCCGGTGAACGACTTGATGGCCGGGACCACGGTCTTGATGTTGATCTGGATCGCTTCGAAGTTGTTCTTCACGCTCTTGAGGGTGGTCGCGAGCCCGCCCATCTTGGCGATCTTGATCAGGCCGACGCCGCCGAGCACCAGTCCCAGGCCGCTGAGGACCATGTCGAGCACATCCCACTCGCCCGACTGAATGCTGTCGACGATGTTCATGATGAAGGGGATGGCGGCGGTGACGAGACTGGCGATCGTCAGGATGAGCCCGAGGCCCTGCAATCCGGGGATGAGCATGGCGATGATGCCCAGGGCGGCGCTGATGAAGCCGAGCACCTGCTTGAAGACGTCCTTGATCTTCTCCCACAGACTCTTGCCCGGAACCGCCTCGCTCGTTGCCTCGTCCAGGGCGCGGGCCGCCGTCGAGGCGTCCGTCTCGCGCAGCTCCCGCGCGTCCTCGGCGAGCATGCGGGCGGCGTCGAGATCCCGCTGGGCGCTGTCGGCGTCCCCCTGCGCCGCGGACTGGTCGCCGCGGGCATCCTCCAGGGCCTGCCGCGCACTGCGCCGGGCCGCCTCGTCGTCCGGCGGGGGCGGCTCCGCCGCGTCCAGACCGCTGATCACGGAACCCGCCGCGGCGGCGGCATCGGTGGCCCGCTGCAGCCGCTCCTTGGCGTCCCGTCCGTCGACCAGGGCGTTGTCGGCCTTGCGCTGATGGCCCCCCAGCTGGTCGGCGTACGTGTCCAGCGCGCGGGCCGCCTTGTCGTACGAACTGTGCAGCTTCTCCACCTGATGGGCCAGGTCCCCGAGCTTGTCCCGGAGTTTCTCCATGGCCTTGCCCTCGCCGATCTGGCTGTTCTTCAGGCCGCTGACGATGGGGAGCGCCTGGTCCGCGTCGTCGGCGACGGACCGGTACTGGCTCGCGAGCTTCCCGAGCATCTCCGCATCGCCCGGCGTCGGGTCGTCCGAGAACCCGAAGACCGTCTCCCAGTCGGACACCGCTGGCCGCGCCATTGCCGCGCCCTCACTTTCCGTTTTCGTCCGTGCCCTGCGGGCTTTGTGCGGCCGGCACAGCCGTGCCCTTGCTCTTGACTTCCACGAAGCGCAGCGTCCCCGCGATGGCGTCGAACACCTCGAAGAACTGGTCCCTGAGCTCCACATTGGGCGTGGAGCTGGAGACCAGCAGGTATTCCCGGCGGTTCGGGATCGGGAACAGCGTGTGCAGCAGCGCCGTGGGCACCGGCCTGCCCTTGTAGTCGATGTCCTCGATCGAGGCGATGCGCCCGACCGGTCCGACGTCCTCAAGCTCCACCAGATCCACTTCGCGCGGCGGGTACCCGCTGGTCTGCGGCCCCCCGGCCTGCATGCCCGCCCCGAACAGCACCTCGGCCAGATCCGCCGACTGGTCCTCCGGCACGGGCATCCGCAGCACGACGGACGTGGCGCTGAGCATCGCGTTCCCGCCGGGGAACCTGACCATCCCCGCCGCCTGGAGCGCCCCCCGGGCGTAGGCCTCGCGGGCGGTCCGGCGGGTGTCGCGGATCAGGCCGTCGAGCCGCTCGCGGGAGAGCTGCGGAACCCCCTTCGCCTGGTGCTCGATACGGCGGCGGATGGACGCGTCCCGGGTGCTCGGGTCGAGGTCCAGATACCACCAGGAGCCGGGGTAGCGCAGCTTGTAGTGCGCGGGCGCCCCCGTAGCCCGGTCCGTGACCGGATGCGTCATGACGCATGTCCCTTCTGCCAGCAGGCTCTCGTCAGGCCTTCTTGGAGTCGTCCAGCGCCTTGCCGGTCTCGTCGTCCGTCTGCGTGAAGGCCTCGGAGATCTTCTTCGTGTTCTCGGAGAAGACCTTCACGTTGTCCTGCACCTTCTCGTGGCCCCTCCCCCATGCGTCGTCGAAGTCGGCGAGGGAGTCGGCGAGCGTCGAATCGCCCACATCGTCCTTCGAACCGACGCTGCTGAGCCGCGCGGTGTTGCCGATCCGCTCCCCGATGTCCTCAAGTGACTTGACCGTCTCGTCCAGGTCCTCAAGGGGGACGCTGATGCGGGTCATCGGTTCCTCCTCTCCGGCCGCCGCCGCCCGGTCCCGCCGCAGAAGGGCGGGACCGGACACGAGGGCACGTCAGCCGATGGAGCCGGCCGTCTGGTCGTCGGTGTCGACGAACGCGTCGGCGACCTGCTTGATGAACTCGCTGACGCCCTGCAGGCCCTCGATCGCCTTTTCGGTGCCGCTCTTGTACTCCTCCCAGAACGGACGGAACTTGGTCTCGGAGCCCGGCGTCGCGTAGGCCGCCTCGACCATCTCCTCCATCTTGGTGTTGGCCTCGTGGAGGCTCTGCTGCATCAGTTCCTTCTGGTTCTGCAGCCAGGTCGACGCCTCCCGCATCTCGTCCGGGCTGATCCTGATGTTGCCGCCGGCCATGTCGGTTCCTTCTCTCGTTTCGGGTCGCCGCGGTTGCTGAGCCGCGTACACCGGGCTCTACGGGGCACCCGGCGGGGCGGTTCATGCCTGTTGCGGAACGGTGACGAAAGGAGGGGGCCGACGCCGTGATCAGGCCTGGGACCAGGCTTCCTTGTCCGGTGACAGGCTCTTCGGTGGACCGTGAGTGACGTTCCCTCACCGAGGGGCAGCAGACCGATACGGGGATCTGATCGGGGGTCCGGAGTACGCGGTGCCGGGGTAGCGAGATCACCGAGGAAATGATCAACAACGACAAGCAGATCAATGGCCTCACCGGCCGGCCCTGACCCCGCGGCCGGCGCCCCGCAGGAGACCTGCCTGCCGCGGGGCGCTTCGCCCCTCAGCGCCGCGCACGGGGCCGCGTCCAACGCGACCAACGGGTCCGTGAACTGTCCGAGGCGACCACCGCGACCAAGGCCACGGTGACGGAACTGACCGCCATGGCCGCCGACATGTCACTCCCGGCCGACCGCGGTGGGCTTGCCGCGGTCCGACAGGCACTCACCGACCTCGTGGCCTTCTTCGCCGCGCCGTGGCCCGCTCCGTGGGAGTTTCGCGAGGCCGGGCAGTCCGTCAGGACCGAGACGGAGGAGACGGCACGGGCAGCGGCCCGCGAAGGCGAACTGGGCTTCCGCGCCGAAACGGTGGCCAACGAACGACTGCGTGGCCGGGGCACATCGGGGACTCAGAACCCAAAAGCGGGGTGCAATGCAGGGCGAAAGCCCCGCATGAGGTGCCGAACAATCCACCTCAAGTGATCTTGCGATGGCATGAAGAGGCTCCCTGGCCTGCAAAAATAGGCGCCCCCGGCAGGACTGTGCACGGTTCCGTCATCTGGACGGATGAGTACCTCGCGCGAGGATCCCGACCGTGCACCGGCCTGCGCGCAACCCGCACGAGTGCCCTGAAGGGTGCCCGCCAGGCTGGAGTGGCCCGCCGCCGGGTGCCGGGGAGGAAATCGACGGCGGGCCACCAGCCGCCTGCCTCGGGGGTAGCGTGCGGCCTTCCTGCTGCCAGCGATCGGCGGCGCCAGCGGCAGGGGGCTTCAACGTGTTACCAACTCGTCTTGCTGTACGGGTGCCAGTGCCCACCGGAGTGCCTGATCAGCCGAGCGTCTCCCCACACTGCTCGCGGCCGCCTAACACGATCACGTGTTGCCACACCGCTGGAACCCGCCCATACCACCCCCTGGACGCGAGAAAGCCCCCGCCGCACGAAGGCGGCGGGGGTTCAGGCTGACCGGTTAGGCGCCTTCGTTTGGTTCCGCGTCCCGAGGCAGCCCAGGTCGGTTCGGGAGCTGGGGCCGCGGAGTGGTGTTCAAGGACGCAGGGTGTCCTGTCAACCGGAGTTATCGCTCACCGGCCACGCAGACCACGTTCTGGTTGGAGAGCAGGTTGATAGGAATGGCGAGTAGGTTGACGGTGTTGCCACAGAACTGGTTGTTGTCGTCGGCCAGCGCTGAGCCTGCCGTGCCTGCGAAAGCCGCTATGGTCAGCGCCGTGGCGGCCAGGATGGTGCGAATGCGCATGTCAGACCTTTCTCTTATGAGGGATCGCCTGTCGTGGTCCCATTAAGAGAAGGGGAAACCGCGATCAACGCGGCGGCCACCTGGCGTCGGCTGAGCGGCGGCCAGGGATCACGCGAACGGTGCTCGGACCGCGCCCAGACGGCCGAATGGGTGAACGAACGCGGGCATCTTCCCCTGGTCCGTCCGATAATCCACACGACCTCGGCCTCCATATCGATGCGCAGCTGGCGGGGGCGTCTGCGTCCGTGCGGGTCGTGCGCTCGACAAGGATGCCCAACGTGCCCTTGGCGGACTCCAACCCCGTGTTGATCTCCCCTCGCAGCTGAGCGAAGTCGACCGCGACGTTGGCCGTCGGGTCCGGAGCCGCAGTCACGACGGGCCCTTGGGCTCCCGGTTCGGCACCCAGTAGGTGATGCCGAGTGCCCTGAGCATCGCGGCCGCAACGGTGATGCCCCGGCGCTGGTCACCTGGCCGTCACCCATCGCCGTTGACAGGGCTCCGGCCCCAGCGGCGAGAGCGGCGGCGATCGCCTTCCACTAGTTCGAGATCTTCATCGCGGTCCTCACTTCTTGGGGAGCTTGAGTTCCTGGCCGGGCGTGATGGCGTCGGCGTTCTTGAGCCCGTTGAGCTCAGCGATCTCACGCCACCGCCCGCCGTCGCCGAGCTTGGAGGTCGCGATGACCCAGAGGGTGTCGCCCTGGCGCACGGTGCAGGTGACGCCGGGCTTGAGCCGGTCGCGGATCTGGAGGCGCATCCGGTCCATGCCGAAGTCGCTGGGGTCGACCTTGCCCGGTTGCCACTCCAGGTGGCCGATGACGGAGCGCTCGGTCCACCCGTGGGCCCGGCAGATCGCCGCGCTCACGCGCTCGATGGCTTCCAGCTGCTCCTTCGGCCAGGGGTAGATGCACGGTGCCGTCCTTCGCTATGACGTCGTGGCAGAGCGGGCCGGGCAGACCGTTGTAGCCGTCGCGGCAGATCTTCGAGGAGGCGCTGGTGCCGAAGGTGACGGTGTGGTGGATCATCACCAGGTTGACTGGGCCCCGTGGGCCTTTGGAGTTCCGGTTGTGGGTGCGCCACGCCTTGTGCTCGACGACGCGGACGCCCTCGGCTTTGAGAGCGGTCTCCCATCTCTGTTCGAGTACGCGAATGACGGTGCCCCCGGGGATGCGGTGGTCATCTCCAGGGGGATGCATCCGACGGTATGCCGATTCCCGAAGAGGGGAAGGCGCTTGGCTAAATACCGCTGCGCAGGGGGAGCGTGAAAGAACCCTCCCCTGAACGCGCAGGTGAGAGGCTGTTTGCGCCCCCGGCAGGACTCGAACCTGCGGCCAAGCGCTTAGAAGGCGCCTGCTCTATCCACTGAGCTACGGGGGCCAGGTGTGGTGGCCTGTGTCGTGGTGCCCGGGTGTGGGCTGATCCGTGACGTTGCCGGGGACAAGGATAGGGCTCCCCGGTCCTTGTCCCTGTTGCTTCGCCTCCGTGGCTCAATGTGGAGGTTCGGTGAAGCGGTCCTGATAATCGCAGGCAGGTACGAATCGTGCACCGCTTTTGGCGTCTCGGGCATCGGGTGTTGTGTACTCGTTATGCCTGCGTCCCACTAGTCCCTTCCGTCCCTTGTGTTCTGTCGGCGCGCTGACATGCTCATATGCTTCCGAATGGCCGTAAAATTGGGCATTCTTCGCATGTGGTGACCTTGGACGTACGGCCTCAGCTGCTCGACGCACTCTCCGCGCTGCGCGATCGTGTCGCCGCCGTGCGCTTTCCGCTGCCCCTGGCCGGGGCCCCACGGGCGCGTGCCAACCGCGACGAACTGCTCGCACAGCTCGACGACTACTTGGTGCCCCGGCTGAGGGAGCCCGAAGCACCGTTGCTGGCCGTCGTGGGTGGATCCACGGGGGCCGGGAAGTCGACACTCGTCAATTCGCTGGTGGGCCGGCGGGTGAGTGAGGCGGGCGTACTGCGGCCCACGACACGTAACCCCGTGCTGGTGTGCCACCCCGAGGACCATCACTGGTTCACCGGGATGCGAGTGCTGCCCAACCTCACGCGCGCGCGGGTGCCCCATCAGGAGCCGGGGAACGAGCCCTTCCTCCTGGGCAGGGGCACCGATCCCTCCCTCATGGGCAGGAAGAACGAGCGGGTCCTGCGGATCGAGACCACCGAGACACTCCCGCCCGGGCTCGCGCTCCTCGACGCGCCCGACGTCGACTCCCTGATCGCCGAGAGCCGCGTCCTGGCCGCCGAGCTGATCTCCGCGGCCGACATCTGGGTCATGGTCACCACGGCCTCCCGCTACGCCGACGCGGTGCCGTGGCATCTGCTGCGTACCGCAAAGGAGCACAAGGCGACGCTCGTGACCGTTCTCGACCGGGTGCCCCACCAGGTGGTGGCCGAGGTGTCACGGCAGTACGGGGCGCTGCTCACCAAGGCCGGGCTCGGCGAGGTGCCCCGGTTCACCGTGCCCGAGCTGCCCGAGTCCGCCTGGGGCGGCGGGCTGCTGCCGGCCACCGCCGTCGCACCGCTGCGCACCTGGCTCATCCACCAGGTGACCGATCCGGGCGCCCGGGAGCAGGTGATGGCCCGTACGGCCCACGGAGTCCTCGACTCGCTGAGGGCGCGCATGCCCGAGCTGGCCAGTGCGGCCGCCGCCCAGTACGCCGCCGCCCTCCGGCTCACCGCGGCCGTCGACGCGGCGTACGACAGCGAGCACGCGCGCGTGAGGACGCGTTTGCAGGCCGGGGCTGTGCTTGCCGGGGACGCGCTCAAACGATGGCGCAGCTATCCGCTCGACTGCACCGCCGGTGAACTCCTCGACGCCCTCGTAGAGAGCCTCTGCGCGCTGCTCCTGTGCGCCGTCACGGCCGCCGACGAGCGTGTCGAGGAGGTCTGGCGGCGCGAACCGGCCGCGAAGGCGCCCGGGCTGGCCGGCGGCGACGCGGTGCTCGACGGCGCGGAGCACCGCATCGGGACGGCCGTACGGCGCTGGCGGCGCGTCCTGGAGGAGTACGCCGAGGAAGAGGTGCGCGACCTCGACCGGAGCGTCGCCCCGGACGCCGAGGTCGTGGCGGCGCTCGTGGCCACCGTCCTCCTGGGCGGCCGCCGGGCGCGGTCCGCGGGGGAGGGGCTCGCCGAGCGGATCAGTGCGCAGAGGGCGCTCCGGCTGCGCGACCGGGGCGGGAAGCTGCTCACCGAGTACCTCGACAAGGCGCTGTACGCCGAGCGTGAGCGGTGCCTCGCCCCGCTCGACGCGCTCGACGTACACCCGGAGCCCCAGGCCGAACTCATCGCCGCGCTGTCCGTACTGCAGAAGGAGAGGTGACCGCGGTGACTGCCGTCACTGACCGCACGGATCACGCCGACCACACCGGGGGCGAGGGCTCCGGGGGCGCCGGCGAGTCTTCCGGCAAAGCCACCAGCAAAGACCCCGGCACATCCCCCGGCACATCCCCCGAGGAGGCATCCAAGATGGCTCCCAAGCGGGCATCCGAGGATGGCGATCCCGGAAACACCGCCCCTGTGGAGGGCGCTTCAGAAAACGGACGTCCTGTAGAGGGCGCCTCCGCGGGGCGACCGTCGGGCGAGAGCACCGGTGAGAACGCAGGCCCTAAGAACACAGGCCCTAAGAAGGCAGGTCCTGAAAACGCCGGCCCCGAAGAGGACGAGAACCACACCCGCGCGCGCGTGAAGGACGACGACTCGCCCGCACGGGACGACGACTCCGTGCTGGAGAAGTTCCGCAGGAAGGTCCGCTCAAGAGCCCGTACCCAGCCCCCTACGGACACCCGCCCACCCGCTTCAGCGGACCGCGACGACGAACCCGCGAGCGACGAACCCGCAGGCGACGAACTCGCGAGCGACGACTGGGACGACGGCCTGATCGCCCGGCGCGTGTCCGAGGAGGAAGCCGCCGAGCAGGCCGCGGTCATGGAAACGAGGCTCTCCGGCACGCCGGCGGTGACACCTCTCACGTACGACGGGCCGCTGCGGTCGCGGCTCGACGCGCTGCGCGAGCTGGTGGGGCTCTCCCGGACGCGGCTGGACAGCAGGACGCTCGCCGAGGCCGGCCGTGTCCTGGACGAGGCGGCGGCACGGCGCAAGCTCTCCGGGCAGCACACGGTCGTCGCCATCGCGGGCGCCACCGGCAGCGGCAAGTCGATGCTCTTCAACGCGCTCGCCGGAGTGACCATCTCGGAGACCGGCGTCCGCAGGCCCACGACGGCCGCACCCATCGCGTGCAGCTGGAGCGACGGCGCGGCCACGCTCATCGACCGGCTCGGCATCCCGGGACGGCTCCGCAGGCGCCCGATCCAGAGTCCGGACGCGTCGCAGCTGCGCGGGCTCGTACTGGTCGACCTGCCCGATCACGACTCCGCGGCCGTGCAGCACCGCGAGCAGGTGGACCGCGTTCTGGCGCTCGTGGACGCGGTCATCTGGGTCGTCGACCCGGAGAAGTACGCCGACGCCGTCCTCCACGAGCGCTATCTGCGGCCCATGGCGGGGCACGCCGAGGTCATGTTCGTCGTCCTCAACCAGGTGGACCGGCTCCCGGGGGAGGCCGCCCACCAGGTCCTCAACGATCTGCGGAGGCTGCTCGACGAGGACGGGATCCCGCTCGGGGACTACGGCGAACGGGGCGCGACCGTGCTCGCGCTGTCCGCGCTCACCGGGGACGGCGTCGGGGAGCTGCGGGAGGCGCTGGGCCAGTTCGTGGCCGAGCGGGGCGCCGCGGGCCGCCGTATCTCCGCCGACCTGGACGCGGCCGCGTGGCGTCTGCGGTCCGTGTACTCGACCGGGCTGCGTACCGGGCTCAGCGAGGAGGCCCGCGACGAGTTCGCCGACAGGCTCGCGGACGCCGTGGGCGCCACCGCGGCGGGTGAGGCGGCCGAGCGCGCGTGGCTGCGCAACGCGAACCGCGCGTGTGGGACGCCCTGGCTGCGGCTGTGGCGGTGGTTCCAGGACTACAGCGAACTCCCGACCGGACGTGGCCTCCGTGCACCCGTGGACGAGGAGGCCACCGCGCGTCAACGCGTCGAACAGGCCGTGCGCACCGTGTCCGAACGGGCCGTCTCCGGGCTGCCCGCACCCTGGGCCCAGGCCGTGCGCGAGGCGGCCGTGCGCGGTGCCCAAGGGCTGCCCGAGGCCCTGGACGAGCTGGCGGGACGGGCCGGGACACCGCAGGGCAGGCCGCCCCGGCCGGGCTGGTGGCCGGTCGCCGTGCTCGCCCAGGCGTCCATGACGATCCTCCAGGTCATCGGGGGGCTCTGGCTGGTGGCGCAGATCATCGGGGTCATGCCGCCCAACATCGGCGCGCCGGTGCTGCTGATGTCGATGGGCATCGTCGGCGGTCCGGGCGTCGAGTTGAGCAGCAGGCTGGCGGCGCGCGGCCCGGCCCGGCGGTACGGGCTCGAAGCGGAACGAAAACTGCGGGAGGCCGCCGCCGGGTGCGGGCGGGCGCAGGTGCTGGATCCGGTGGCGGCGGAACTTCTGCGGTACCGGGAGGTGCGAGAGCAGTACGGCCAGGTGCTGGGCACCACCGTGGCCGTGCGGTGAGGGGCCGTGCCATGAGGGCCCTGTGGTGAGGGGGCGTGCGGTGAGGGCCGTGCGGTGAGAGGGAAAGGCCTGCCGGACAGGGGGAGTTAGCCCTTTCGGGTGACGGAGTTGTCCACAGGACAGGGGTTGTGCACAGCGCTCGGCGGGCCCGGCCCGACGGAGGCAGTCTGATCTCGCGGCGACCACGGCGAACGCGGTCACCGCGGCAGACGCAGCCGTACGGGACGGGCCCGTACGCGTATCCACCCGGCGTGGGCGCCGGGACGAAGAAGGGGTTCGCGATGAACGAGACGGCGCTGTGTGTGGTGGGCAACGTGGCCACCCAGCCGGTGTGCAAGGAGACAGCCACGGGCACCTCGGCCCGGTTCCGGCTGGCGGTGACGTCGCGGTACCTGGACCGGGAGAGGAACGAGTGGACGGACGGTCACACCAACTTCTTCACGGTGTGGGCCAGGCGGACGCTCGCGGCGAACGTGGCCTCGTCCGTGTCGCTGGGCGATCCGGTGGTGGTCCAGGGGCGGCTGAGGGTGCGGACCGAGCGGACCGAGCAGGGCGAGAGCCGCACCTGGGCGGACATCGACGCGGTGGCGATCGGCCACGATCTCGCGCGCGGCACGTCCGCCTTCCGTCGCGCATCAAGGGGAGACACGGCAGCGACGGCCCCGGCCTCCTCCCGGCCCGAGCCCAACTGGGAGACACCGCCCGCGAGTCGGCCCGATCCCTCGTCCCAACCGCAGCCGGAGCCAGCAGGGGTGACGTGACGTCAGTAGGTGATCGACCGACCTGACCGGGCTGCGGCTTATCGACGAATGCGTGGCGAAGAGTCCCGGAGAAAGTGTGGATAAGCGCAGCTCAAAGACTGTGTGAGCGATAACGATTACGAGTCGGATCGGTTATCCGACGAGATGACAGGGGAGAGCGGCGTGCCGTCTCCCTAGGATGCCGGGACAGCCCACGGGTCTGATGATGCTGTCGTGGGACCCCACCCCCACCTGCCAACGGGTCCTGCTCGAAGGGGAATTCTGTGCTTTCTGTGTTCTCTGCGTTGTCCGCTCGCAGGCGAACAGGCCGGCGGCCGGCAGCCGCTCGCCTCGCGGCCGCGACACTGGTGTCCGGGCTCGTCGTGGCGGGTGCGCTCGCCGGCGCGGGCACGGCCGTCGCCGGGGAGACTCCGCAGGGTCCCGGCGGCGCGACCGCGACGATAACCGGCCTGAAGACCTACGGGGCCGCTGTGATCCGTGAGGACGGCGAGGAACAGCCGGTCTCCGCGGGCCTGTTCGAGATGTCCGTCGAGGGCGGCGGCATGCTGCAGACCTACTGTGTCGATCTGTACAACCCGACGCAGCAGGACGCCAGGTACCACGAGACCCCGTGGAGCGGCACGTCGCTGAGCGACAACAAGGACGCGGGCAAGATCCGCTGGATCCTCCAGAACTCCTACCCGCAGGTCAACGACCTCGCGGCACTCGCCAAGAAGGCCGGGGCCGCCGGCCTCACCGAGCAGGACGCCGCGGCCGGCACTCAGGTGGCCATCTGGCGCTACTCGGACGGCGCCGACGTGGAGGCCGCCAACCCGCAGGCGGAGAAGCTCGCGGACTACCTGCAGAAGAGCGCGCGGAACCTGGCGGAGCCCGAGGCATCGCTGACGCTCGACCCGCCGGCGATCTCCGGTCGCGTCGGCGAGCGGCTCGGTCCGGTCACGGTGCACACCAACGCGGACTCCGTGACGGTCACGCCGCCCGCGGCGGCGATGGCGGACGGGGTGAAGATCGTCGACGAGACCGGCAGGGCCGTGACCTCCGCGGGCAATGGCAGCCGACTGTACTTCGCGGTGCCCGAGGACGCGGCGGCCGGCTCGGCCGAACTGACCCTGCAGGCCTCCACCACCGTCCCCGTCGGCCGTGCCTTCGCCTCCGAAACTCGCAGCCAGACGCAGATCCTCGCGGGCTCCAGCGAGTCGACGGTCTCCGCCGTGGCGAGTGCGAACTGGGCGGGGAAGGGAGCGATACCCGCGCTGTCCGCCGAGAAGAACTGCACCGCGGGCGGCGTGGACATCACAGCGGCCAACGAGGGGGATGAACCCTTCACTTTCGAGCTCATGGGCATCAGGTACACGATCGACGCCGACACGACCGAGACGGTGACGATCCCGCTGCAGGAGGACCAGGCGTACGACTTCACGATCAGGGGACCGAACGGCTTCGAGAAGCGGATCACGGGCGTGCTCGACTGCGCGACCGATACCGAGGCGGCCGAAGGCGGCGACTCGGTCCAGACGCTCAGCGAGCCGAGCCCCGCGACGGCAGGCATCGCGTCCACCACGGGCACGGACCTCGCCGAGACGGGCAGCTCCAGCGCGACCCTGCTGATCGCGGGCATAGCGATCGTCATGGTCGTGGTCGGCGGCGGGGCGATGCTCATGGTCCGCAAGAAGAAGACGCCCCCGCAGGAGTGAGGAGAACCTCAGCGGGAGCGACTGAGCGGGACTGATCCTTGGCAACTCAACAGTGAGTGACCGTGCGGTGACCCACGAGAACGACGCGGCCCCGGTGCGCCTCCCAGGCGCCCGGGGCCGCGTCTTCCGCCCGCGACGGCCGCCCTCGTGGCCCCTGCATCCCCGCTACCATCCGGTTTCCGTCGAGGGCTGGCCGTGCGGCAAGATGGGTGGTACTGCCCACTGCCAGATTTCAAGCTGCCGGACGGTTTCTCTTGGCTGAGTACATCTACACCATGCGCAAGACGCGCAAGGCTCACGGCGACAAGGTGATCCTTGACGACGTCTCGCTGAACTTCCTGCCCGGCGCGAAGATCGGTGTGGTCGGTCCGAACGGTGCCGGTAAGTCGACCGTCCTGAAGATCATGGCCGGCCTTGAGCAGCCGTCGAACGGTGACGCCTTCCTCTCGCCCGGCTACAGCGTCGGCATCCTGCTGCAGGAGCCCCCGCTGAACGACGAGAAGAACGTCCTGGAGAACGTCCAGGAGGGTGTCGCCGAGATCAAGGGCAAGCTCGACCGGTTCAACGAGATCGCCGAGCAGATGGCGACCGACTACTCGGACGCGCTGCTGGAGGAGATGGGCAAGCTCCAGGAGGAGCTGGACCACGCGGAGGCGTGGGACCTGGACGCCCAGCTGGAGCAGGCCATGGACGCCCTGGGCTGCCCGCCCGGCGACTGGCCCGTCACCAACCTCTCCGGTGGTGAGAAGCGCCGCGTCGCGCTGTGCAAGCTCCTCCTGGAAGCGCCTGATCTGCTGCTCCTCGACGAGCCCACCAACCACCTCGACGCCGAGTCCGTGAACTGGCTGGAGCAGCACCTCGCCCAGTACAAGGGCACGGTCGTGGCCATCACCCACGACAGGTACTTCCTGGACAACGTGGCCGGATGGATCCTGGAGCTCGACCGCGGCCGCGCCATCGGCTACGAGGGCAACTACTCCACGTACCTGGAGACCAAGCAGACCCGCCTCAAGGTCGAGGGCCAGAAGGACGCCAAGCGCGCCAAGCGCCTCAAGGAGGAGCTGGAGTGGGTCCGCTCCAACGCCAAGGGGCGGCAGGCCAAGTCCAAGGCGCGTCTGGCCCGCTACGAGGAGATGGCCGCCGAGGCCGAGAAGATGCGGAAGCTGGACTTCGAGGAGATCCAGATCCCGCCGGGTCCGCGCCTGGGAAGCGTGGTCGTCGAGGTCAACAACCTCAACAAGGCCTTCGGTGAGAAGGTGCTGATCGACGACCTGTCGTTCACGCTGCCGCGCAACGGCATCGTCGGCGTCATCGGCCCGAACGGCGCGGGCAAGACCACCCTGTTCAAGATGATCCAGGGTCTGGAGCAGCCCGACTCCGGAACGATCAAGGTCGGCGAGACCGTCAAGATCTCCTACGTCGACCAGAGCCGCGAGAACATCGACCCCAAGAAGACGCTGTGGGCCGTCGTCTCCGACGAGCTGGACTACATCAACGTCGGCCAGGTCGAGATGCCCTCGCGCGCCTACGTCTCCGCGTTCGGCTTCAAGGGCCCGGACCAGCAGAAGCCGGCCGGGGTGCTCTCCGGCGGTGAGCGCAACCGTCTGAACCTGGCGCTCACCCTGAAGCAGGGCGGCAACCTGCTGCTCCTCGACGAGCCGACCAACGACCTCGACGTGGAGACCCTGTCCTCCCTGGAGAACGCGCTGCTGGAGTTCCCCGGCTGCGCCGTGGTCGTCTCCCACGACCGCTGGTTCCTGGACCGCGTGGCGACGCACATCCTCGCCTACGAGGGCGAATCCAGGTGGTTCTGGTTCGAGGGCAACTTCGAGTCGTACGAGAAGAACAAGATCGAGCGGCTCGGCCCGGACGCGGCCCGTCCGCACCGCGCCACCTACAAGAAGCTGACCCGGGGCTGATCTTGCGGCACATCTACCGCTGCCCGCTGCGCTGGGCGGACATGGACGCGTACGGCCACATCAACAACGTGGTCTTCCTCCGCTACCTGGAGGAAGCCCGTATCGACTTCCTGTTCCGCCCGGAGAAGGACTTCAAGCAGGGGTCCGTGGTGGCGCGCCACGAGATCGACTACAAGCGGCAGTTGGTTCACCGGCACACGCCGGTGGACATCGAGCTGTGGGTGACAGAGGTACGGGCGGCCTCGTTCACGCTCACCTACGAGGTCAAGGACGCGGACCAGGTCTACGTCCGGGCCTCGACGGTGATAGTGCCGTTCGACTTCGAGGCGCAGCGGCCGCGCCGGATCACCTCCGAGGAGCGGGAGTTCCTGGAGGAGTACATGGACGACGAGGACGAGGCCGTCGCGGCATGACGGTGCTTCACCTCGCCGACGAGGGGGAGGCGGCGGATCTCGCCGCCTTCCTCGGACGGCTGATCCACTACGACCGGGCGGCCGCGGTGCGCCTGAAGGGCACCGGGACGACACTCGCGGTGTTCGGCCGCCCGCCGTCGTTCGAGGTCCTCGCGATCCGGGCGGTACGGCTCGCGAAGCCGTACGAGAACGGGCTCGACGTCACGCTCGACTCGACCGTGTCCGCGGGTGAACTCCTGGACGCCATCGACGAGCCGGCGGCCACCATGGTGGTTCCGGCCGCGGTCACCGGGCCGCCGTGGGCGGGGGTGCTTCCTCCGCGCGGCGGCTGGCGAGCGGAGCCGGGGCTGCCGGCACCGGACGCGGTACGGGCGATGATCGCCGCCGCCGTGGCCGAATTCCGGTCTCGCACACAGGAGCTGGCACCGGAGCGGCGGACTCGGGCCGAGCTCGACAAGATCGGGCGGGAGATATGGTCCCGGCCGATCGGCGACACCAGCCTTCCGGTACGGGCCGCGCACGCGGCGCAGGGGCTCGGCTTCCTGCGCCCCGCACGGTCGGCCGAGCGGCCCGGCGAGGAGCCGCTGAAGCTGTTCTCGTCCGGGGCGTGGCTGAGGCTGCGCACACCGTACGGGTCGGTCGCCGTGCGCAGGGCGGGACTCGGGGCTCTGGGCGTCACCGTGCGCTGATGACCGGCTGTGCTGATCACCGGGTGATCACCCGGTGTCCTGATCACTGGGTGTGCTGATCAACCGGTGTTTCGTGTGCTCTGCTCATGATTCGCTGTCGTCCGGCCAGACGCCGATGTGGTCCCGTTCCAGTTCCAGGGCGACGCGGTCGCGCATGCCGAGGGCTTCCGTGTACTCGGCGGGGAGTTGGAGCCGGCCGGCCCGGTCGAGTGTGGCGTACTCGCGGGCGACGACAGCCTCCTGACCGGTGGCCGCGTCGATCTCGGTGCGGCGCAGGACCTCCGTCGAGGTGCGGCCGTCGCGGATGGCCACCGTGCGCCGGACCTCGCCCGCCACGGTCTGGTCGTGGGTGACGATCACGATGGTTGTGCCCAGGTGTTCGTTGGCCGTGCGGAAGGCGGCGAAGATCTGTTCGCCGGTGTGGGAGTCGAGTTCGCCGGTGGGTTCGTCGGCCAGCAGCACTTTCGGCGCATTGGCCAGGGCGACCGCGATCGCCACGCGCTGCTGCTGACCGCCCGACATTTCCTGGGGCCGGCGGTCGCGGCAGTCGGCGACCTCCAGCAACTCCAGGAGTTCCAGGGCACGTTCGGAACGGTCCTGGCGGCGGGTGCGGGCCCCGCTCAGCTGCATGGGCAGGGCCACGTTCTGGGCAGCCGTCAGATAGGGCAGGAGGTTGCGGGAGGTCTGCTGCCAGACGAAGCCGACGATCTCCCGGCGGTAGCGGAGGCGGTCCTTGGCGGTCATCGTGAGCAGGTCGTGGCCGGCGACGCGGGCCGCTCCGGCGGAGGGGGTGTCGAGGCCGGCCAGGATGTTCATCAGCGTCGACTTGCCGCTGCCGGACGAGCCCACCAGGGCCATCAGTTCGCCCTCGCGGACGAGGAGGTCGAGGCCCTGGAGCGCCTGCACCTCCACGCCGTCCGTGGAGAAGATCCGGACCAGGCGGTCACAGGTGATCAGCGCGTCGTGGCCGTAGGCGGGGCGGTCCCGGCGGGCCGCCGCGCGGTGGGCGAGGTCGGCGAAGGTGGGGCCCGTACTGTTCATGGGACGACTCCCTCAGCGGTCGTGGGGTGACTCCAGCGGTGATGGTGCGAGGGGCTCCCGTGCTCGCCGGCCCAATATGTGCAGGCACGGCCGCCGCTGTCCGTCATCGGGGATCCCCCACCCTCAGCTCCCTCACCGAACTCCGTCTCCCGGTCCACCACGCCTGGGCTGCCGCGATGCCGGTCGTCAGGATCACGACGGCGAGGGCCGGGACCAACAGGGACCACGGATCCGTGCGCAGGTGGGCGCCGGCCGGTGCGGAGTCCGTCGCCGTCGCGAGCGCGACCGTCGTCAGGTCGATGCCGGGGGAGAGGAGGCGGACGGTGGCCCACCCCGCGAGGGTGCCGCCCAGCGCGGCCGTCAGGGACTGCGGCAGGGACTCCAGGATCAGCAGACGGCGGCCCTGGGCCCGGGTCAGGCCCATGGTGCGCAGACGGGCCAGGAGCGCGGTGCGTTCGGGGGCGGAGCGGATCAGGGTCAGCAGCAGGGCCAGGGTCGCGTAACCGGCGCCCGCCGCCACCGCCGCCGTGTAGACGTGTTCGGCGCCGGCCTGGAGGGGCGAGTCGACGTAGCGTGCCCGGGCCTCCGACCGCAGGCGGACGTCGGCGTTCCCGCCGGTCAGTGCGCGCAGCGCGGCACCGTCCAGGCGGGAGCCGGTCACCAGCAGCGTGGTCGGGCCGGTCTCTCCGGCGGTGGGCTCGGGGAGGCCGGGGAGCCGGGCGCGGTCCACCACCAGGAAGTCCCCGCCCGGCGCGGCCGGAGTGGTCTCGCGCACCAGGGTGATCCGGAGGCCGACGAGGCTGCCGTCGTCCAGCCGTACGGAGAAGGGCCGGGTTCCGAAGCGGTCGGCGAGGGACGGGGACGCGAGGGCGGGCAGGACGTCCGACCGAGGCGAGCCCGACGGCTTCAGTACAGCCTCCGGGAACGTGCCGAGAGCGGTCCGGCGTGCCAGCGACGCGTACGAGTGCGGGTCGACGCCGACCAGCGTCACCGGTTGCGTACCGTCGTCCGGGGTCACGTTGTACGCGATGTTCACCGGGCTGACCTCCCGCACTCCGGGGCTCCGGCGGACCTGATCCGGCAGCGCGGCGGGAAGTGCTTGCAGTGCCTCGACGCGCGCGTCCGCGCCGGTCGAGGACAGCGCCGCACGGTCGCGTACGTCGGCGACGCCCGCGAGGACCGAGCCACCGAAGGCGGCGGTGGTGAGGGCGGTCAGCAGGGCGAGCAGAGGGAGCACCGCGGAGACGGGGGTACGGCCGGCGCGGGCCAGCGACAGGTACCCGACCGCGCCCCGCAGCCGCCCCACACGGCGCGCCAGCCGGCGCAACGGCAGCGGATACAGCCGCACCAGCACCAGCGCGGCGATGATCCCCACCAACACGGGTGCCAGGGAGACCAGGTGATCGCCCGAAGCCCCCGACGCCCCCGAAGCC
>NZ_VMNX01000164.1 GCF_009377235.1 Streptomyces acidicola | reverse complement strand
CGCGGCATTGCCACCCGCTATGACAAGACCCCCGAGAGCTACCTTGCCGGACTCCACCTACGAGGCGCCGTCATCTGGATCCGCAGCCTTCAGCCAAGTCGCTGATCACGACTCCGTACAGGCCCTAGCGGCGTGCGCGACTTGGGCTTCGACGCGGCCCCGATGAGGTCCTCGCGCAGCGGCTACGGAACCGGTCTGCTCTACCGTCGCGAGGTCTTCGGCTCCTGGGCACGTCACACCGGGACTTCGGCGAGGAAGCCCTGCACGGCCTGGCCGTGCAGGGGCTCCGGTCGCCGCGGTCCGGGAATCAGGAGCAGGTGTGAGCGGGATCGTCGTGGGTCAGCGCGCAGATCATCGTGTCGCCTCGGCTGCCGTAGCGTTGCCGGAGTTCGTCCTGGAAGTCCTGCCACTGGCGCTTGACGTCGTTGGTGGCTCCTTGCACCGCGCGGTCGAAGTTGCTGTCGATCCTGGACCGGTTGTAGCCCATGGTGTCCTTGGACAGGTCGTTGTCGTGGGTGGTGCGCCCCGTGCAGTCGGCGCGCTTGTGTGTGGATTCGAGGTCGGGGTAACACCCCGTGCTCAGGTCGAGGGGAATGTGGCTGGTGGCATCCTGGGTCCACTCGCGCTCGCTCATGGCGCTGTAGCGGCGGACAGAGAAGAACTCGGGGAGGGTCTCCTTCTTCAGCCCTGGCGGGTTGTGTACGCCGATCGGATAGGGGCCGGCTTGGTCCGCCCAGTTGCTGTGGGAGTAGAAGTCCTCGATGGCGTGCCATCCACGGCCCAGGTTCTCGTACACGGTGCACTTCGCCCGGTCGGGTTGCTCGTTCCACGCGCAGGGCGTGTTCAGGTCGACTTCCCTCGGCTTCACCTTCCCGTCGGCGTCGACCAGGCCGTCCGCGGCGGCCACCGCCTGCTTGAAGCGCGTCACGGAGCCGCGGATGCAGGCGATGAGCTCGGTGTTGGCCTGCTCTCGTGTCCGGGGGTAGTTCGGGCCGTACCGGGAGTCGAGGTAGTCGGCGTTGTCGCAGTGCAGGAAGCCCTGGTCGAAGTACGATCCCTTGTCGTTCGCGACGATGGCGCCGGAGTCGGCATCGGCCATCGCGGTCAACGACCTGCTCTCCCACGGCAGTGCCGCGCGGGTGATCCTTTCGTGGTTTCCTCCGCTGAAGGCGTGCGCCGTGCCGTTCCCCGCGGCGGCGCCCAGGGCGAGTGAGAGAGCGGCGGCGGCGAATCGCAGACCGGGCCGTGGCATGCCCATATGTTCGACTTCCCATCCCTTGCTCGTGGATCGGCGGACGGCCGGTGAGTAGGGCCCTCCACCCGAGCCCGCCCCGCGGGCCCTGTGGGGGCATGCCAATCCGGCCGGCGCGTCATGCGCTGCCCCACCCGCACGAGGGACGCTCATCCCTCCGGGGGGTGATGTGTGGTTGCCGAAACATGCCAGGGAGTCACCCACTGGCTAGCGCAAGCGGGCGCAGGGCTACCACCGCATGCGCCTGTCCTGCACCATCACCACCATCACGTCACGCATCCAGTTCGTTACGCAGGGTACGTGGTGGAGATGGATTCGCTGACTGGCGGAACCACCCATTCGCGCGGAGGAACAACATGGCCGTCACCAACATCACCATCCTGGAAAGCAACGAGCCCGCACCCCCCGGCTGGATCAAGGACCCCACCGATCTGAACGAGGGCGCCGGCGGGGAGTACCTGTACCTGGCGTATGAGAAAGACGGCGCTGCCCGGCCCGTCACCGACATCTACTTCCTCATCGGCGAAGACCAGCCCGTACCCCCCGGCTACGAGAAGATCGACGTCGACCTCAACAAGGGCGCGGGCGGCAAGTACATCTACCTGACCTTCACCCGGGGCAACGGAGCCCCCTTCGAGGACCTGGAGGTCATCTCCTCCAACGACCCGGCTGCAAACCCGCCCAGCGGATACCGGCGGATCGACGTCGACCTCAACGAGGGCGCAGGCGGCAAGTACATCTACCTCTGCTACCGCTCCTGACAAACCAGATCTTCGGAGGAGCTACGCCTGTGGGGCCCCGCGGGGGCCCCACAGGCGGCCTGCGCGAGACCCCCCAGCGACCACGGCGGTGGTGTTCCAGCTCGACACCGAGGCGATCGACGCAGCCCGCCCGTGGTCGTTCCGCCGACCTACGAGGCGATCTCGCGCATGTCCGGCCGCCAACGCCTCGATCCACCCTCGACGGCCCCGGACCTGGCGGCCCGCCGACGGCAGGCCGGCCCGGGGACCGGGGTGCGGTGACCGCGATATCGTGGAGGGCCCCTGATGACTGTCCACCGTGATGATCTGGCAGGAGACTCGCGTGCCCGAGGACCCTATCGCGCAGGGAGGGATCGCCACGCTGACCCGCCGCTTCGAAGACGTGGCGGAGAAGACGGACCGCGAGTTCGGAATCGTCAAGAGCGGTCTCACGGCGCTGCGCCTGCAGGTTGGCAACCTTGATCAAAAGGTGGGCAACCTGGATACGAAGGTAAGCGCTCTCGGCGAGAAGATCGATCGCAATCAGGCGCAGATCATTGAGCTGCTGACCCAGCTGGTCGGCCGGGACCCCAACGCCGGTTGAACTTGATCATTTGAACTGCGTCGGCCTTGGACACCCTCGTGTTCGAGGCCGCAGCCGTATACGACTGGCCAGGCAGCCTTCGATGGTTCAAGGCGCGGGGTCGGCCAGGATGGTGAGCGAGATGGCGACAGGCGACGGAGCGGCCGCGCACGGCGTGCCCGACATCGGTTCCCCCGCTGACGCCGTCGGCGTGCTGGGGAGCCCGCCTGTCACTCAACGCCTGGACATGATTGAACGCGTCCTGTTCGCCCTTGCCCGGGCGCAGGGCATCGATCCCGCCGCCTCCTGACCCAGTTTCGTCCTGGTTACGGAGCCGTCGGCACGGTCATGGCACGCCGGCATGCGGCCCGACGACTTCGGGGTACGGCTGGCTGAGTAGGTGTTTTCAACCTGAGGCGGCCCAGGTCCGTCAGCATGTCACCGATACGATCATGGCCATGACGGCATCGGAACCGACCATCCTCGCGACCTCCGGCGGACATTGAGTCGGGGGACGAACCAGGGTGAAGTTTGATGCTCTGGTGCATCACGCGGTTGATCTCTCGGGGGTACATGGCCGACGCCCGCGCATCATGTATGTCGGTACCGCCATCGGGGATGCCGAGCACTTCACGGCCCGTATGACCGAGGCTGCGCGGGTAGCGGGATTCGATCTGACGCCGCTGCACCTGTTCCCCATGCCCAACGTCGAAGATGTCGAGGGCTCGGTCCTCGACCACGATGTGGTCTGGGTCATGGGGGGCTCGGTGGTCAATCTGCTGGCGGTGTGGAGAGCGCATGGCCTGGACCGCATCATGCACCGTGCCTGGCAGGCCGGTGTCGTGCTCAGCGGGGTCAGCGCAGGCTCCATCTGCTGGTTCCAGGGAGGCACGACCGACTCCTTCGGGCCCGAGTTGCGCCCGGTCACGAACGCACTCGGGTTCCTGCCGTATGGCAACGGCGTGCACTACGACTCGGATGAGGGTCGGCGTCCGTTGATTCACCAGCTCGTGGCGGACGGCACCATGCCTACTGCTCACTGCACAGATGATGGTGTCGGCCTGGTGTACCGCGGAACGGAATTGGTGGAGGCGGTGACGGAAACCCCCGGTAAGGGCGCCTACATAGTCAAAAGCGATGGAGCCAGGGCGGTGGAGGAGCGCATCGAACCTCGCAGGCTCACCTCTTCCGGAGGATGACCTGGCCTTTCACTCGCGGGTCGAGACGATTCGCGTGAAGTCGTCCCAGGTCAGCGGGTCGCCCATGGGTGGAGTGTAATGGGTGTGCCCCGCCCGGAGATGGGGCACACCGCGCGGGAACGGGAACTACTGATGACGGGTGCGATGGCGGTTCAAGGAGCAGTTTTCGAGGACAAGCCTCCGATCCAGCGGCCAGTCAGGTGCTCGTGGCGGAGTTGTATGCCCGTGATGGCCCGCATGACGAGGAGAGCGCCGACGGCTTCCCGGTCCGGCTCCGGAACGGGTTCCTCTTCGGTGGCGTAGCCGTCCGGAAAGCCGACGAGACGCAGGGACTCGATGGCGCGTTGGCTGTACGGGCCCCAGCGCCTGTTGGTGCGTGGTTCGATGCCGCACGGTTGGGAAGCGTCCTCACAAAACTTCACTTGGAGCTGGTTGGGGTCGGAGAAGGCGGTGCACGCCAGCCGGCCGGGGGAAGCGAGCGAGGACAGTACGTCGGAATGCATTCCGACCCATCCTGTACTTGCTTCGCATTCGGCGATGATGCTCCAGACATCGTCCACAGGAGCGGCGGCAAGCAGCACGGGTGGACCGTTCCGAGGGTCTCGCCCGGCGAAAGCGGAGGCGAGGTCTGCGGGCAGGGGCTCGATTTCCTGAACTCCCATGGTGCGCAGCGCGGACTGTGGTGATCGTGGAGCAAGGGTGATGCACCAGCCATATCCCCAGAGTTGCCGCAGATCCAGGGTTCTGTTCCTCATCGGTGACTCCATTGGACGGAGATGGCGTGCGTGGGGTGGGGCGCCGGTGAGGAGTACCGGCGCCCCACCCCGCAGAGACCTTACGGAACGATCTCGACCCAGAACATGTCGTTGGTCACGTTCGGTTCTGGGAGGGAGGCGTCCCATGCGAGAACGCGATCCGCGTTGTAGTAGGAGATGAGCGTGCCGCCGGCCGAGAGGTTGTGGGCCGTCGGAACCGTTTGCGGCGAGCTCGTCGCGGCGCACGCGGTGAGCGGAGCGCCGTTCGTCACCGCTACTTCCGCTCTCGTGCCGGCCGCTCCCCTGATACGTTCCCTGCTCCCGCTGCTGGGCCGCCTGTTGTCGGTTCCGGCGCTGCGGCGTCTCACCGTCGACCGGCTCGGCCGGGCCCCGGTGAAGGCCGCACCCCGTCCGCGCAAGCACTCCTGGGGGCACGCCGTCGTGGAGTGGGCGGACGGCACCCGGAACGAGGGATGGCTCCGTGCCGGCGACGGCATGGACTTCACGGCCGATTTCATCGCCGCCGTCACCGAACTGCTGACCCACGGTGTCGGCAGGCCCGGGGCCTGGACACCGGCAGCCGCCCTCGGGCCGGACCTGGCGACAACCGCAGGCGGCACCTTCGTACTGGACTGACGAATACCGATACCCGCCCGGCGGCTGCCGGGGCCTCAGCGGGTGGCACCCCCCGCCCTGGCCAGGCAGGCGTCCCGGCGATGGCGGACCCGGCGGCCTGACAGGTCCTGGTGATCACCGCTCAGGTGACGTCAGGCGGGATCTGCATCGAGACGAGCCGCCGCCGCTGATCGGTGTCACTACGGCCAACTGTGATGCTCAGTGTGGCCAACCAGCGTGCTCAGTCACACCAGTGTTGCCGAGGTTCGAGGCGGCGTGTGAGGGCTTTCCGGCCTGGAGCAGGTTGTGCAGGCGGGCGATGCCGAGCATCGCAGTGTGGACGTCGTCGCCCTTCAAGCGGCAGTCGCGAAGGACTCGCAGCGTCCAGGTCCATGGAAGCCTCGTCGACGCGGCTGACGGTTGCGAATGCCGGTTCGGAAATCGATTGAGTGCCGCGCGGCGCAGGGCATCGCGGGCAAGGCTCGTTCGCCATTCGATCAAGTAGGTCAGCGGTGCAGTTCCGGCCTTTCGAGCGGCGGGAAGGCCGCGTGGTTGTCTGGGCTCCGGCGGTTCGGCCCGCTCGGGGTGGGTGGACTTCCAGGACGCGATGTTCCTGCCGGTTCCCCTCTGCTGGGAGGCGTTGTCGGCCCACGGCCGGTGCGCACATGACGTTGACCTCAGAGAATCAACCACAGCTTGGATGTGTGCGGTTTTCTGCGAGGTGGTGTTCTGTGTCCAGGGCCGCCGCGCAGCCTGTGGCTGCTGCTGTGATGGCCTGACGGTAGATGTGGTCGACCACGTCGCCTGCGGCGAAGACGCCGGGGGTGCTGGTGCGGGTGGTGGGGGAGTCGACCTTGAGGTAGCCGCCGTCGTCCAGGGCCAGTTGGCCTTTGAACAGGTCGGTGCGGGGGTCGTGACCGATGGCGACGAACAGGCCCGTGACCGGGAGGGTGCGGTGTTCGCCGGTGACCGTGTCACGCAGAGTCAGGGAGGTGAGGCGGTCCTCGCCGTGGATTTCGGTGACTTCGCTGTTCCAGGCGAAGGAGATCTTCGGGTTGGTGAAGGCACGCTCCTGCATGACCTTGGAGGCGCGCAGGGTGTCGCGGCGGTGGACGATCGTCACAGACTTTGCGAACCGGGTGAGGAAAGTGGCCTCCTCCATCGCCGTGTCGCCGCCGCCCACGACGGCGATGTCGCGGTCCTTGAAGAAGAAGCCGTCGCAGGTGGCGCAGGAGGAGACGCCGCGGCCGGAGAGTTCGTCCTCGCGGGGCAGATTCAGTTTGCGGTGCTGGGAGCCGGTCGCGACGATCACGGTGCGGGCGTGGTGCTGGGTGCCGGTGGAGTCGGTGACGGTCTTGATGTCGCTGGTGAGGTCCACCGCGGTGATGTCGTCATCGACGATCTCGGCGCCGAACCGTTCGGCCTGTTCGCGCATTCGGTCCATCAGGTCGGGGCCCTGGACTCCGTCGGGGAAGCCAGGGAAGTTCTCCACCTCCGTGGTGTTGGTGAGGGCGCCGCCGACGAGGAGGGAGCCGGCGAAGACGAGGGGGGTCAGCTGGGCGCGGGCGGTGTAGAGGGCTGCGGTGTAGCCGGCGGGGCCGGAGCCGATGATGATGACGTCGCGTACGTGGTCGCCGGTGCGGGTCACGGTGGTTCCTTCGGTCGGGGTCGGGGCCTTGGCGGGGCGGTTCAGTCGACGGCCTGGGGGAAACGGAAAAAGCGGGTGGGGTCGTAGGCCCGCTTGACGGTCTGGAGGCGGGCGTAGTTCTCGCCGTAGTAGGCCTGGCGCCAGGCGGTGAGGGCTGGGTCCATGTAGTTCTGGTACGACCTGTGGTTGGAGTGGGCGTCCATGGTGGTGTAGGCCTTGTTGACCCAGGCCTGGGCGCGGTCGCGGTCGTCCTGGGCGGGGTCGGCGGTGGGCAGGGTGAGGGCATAGCCGGCGTTGAGCACCGCGTCGCGGTGGACGAACGCGGTGGCGGTGGGGGACTCCTCGTTGATGCGGCCGCCGTAGGGGAACAGGCCGAGGAAGCGGAACTGGCCGGGGACGGGGTCGGCCATGAAGGCGTCCAGGGCGGCCTGGGCGGCGGCGGGGGTCCAGGGCTTGGCGAAGTACAGGTTGCGCTGGGTGGTGTGGCGTTCGCGGGGGAGCTGGGCTTCGGGCGTGAAGCCGATGCGGTGGCATTCGGCGACGGTTTTGTCGCTGCAGCCGTACACCTGCATCATCGCCTGAGCGTAGGGAAGTTCACGGCTGGTGCGGCTGGTGCCGGGGTGGCCGACCGCAGTGGTGAGACGGTCCAGGAGGCGGTCGCAGTCGGCGTTGGTGCCGTGGTAGCCGCCGGTGAGGACCACGCTGGGTTCGGTGCCGGCGGGGGCGTCGGTGGAGTGGAGGAACATCAGCTCGCAGGCGAGTTCGCGGGGTGCCGATGCCATCCAGTCCTGCCAGGCGAGGATCACCTGAAGGGCGTCGGTGTAGCGGAAGTTGAGGTTGAAAAGGGTCAGGGCGGGGATCTGCACGGGCCGTACCTCGTAGTCGGTGACGACGCCGAAGTTGCCGCCGCCTCCCCCGCGCAGGGCCCACAACAGGTCGGGGTTGTCGGTGGCCGAGGCGCGTACCGTGCGCCCGTCGGCGAGGACGACGCGGGCAGAGACGAGGCGGTCGGAACCCATGCCGTACTTGCGGGAGGCGTAGCCGAGGCCGCCGCCCTGGATCCAGCCCCCCATGGCGACGGTGGGGCAGGTACCGCCGGCGACCTGGATTCCGTAACTGGAAAGGGTGTTGACGACGTCGACGCCCTGGCTGCCGGGGCCGAGGTGGACGGTGGAGCCGTCGGTACGAACGGTGTTGAGACAGGAGACGTCGATGACGAGGCCAGGGCTCGTGGAGTAGCCGGCGGCGCTGTGGCCGCCGCTGCGGACGGCGGTGGCCAGGCCGTTGTCCTGGGCGAAGCGGATGCAGGCGGCGACGTCGCTGTCGGTGGTGCAGTAGGCGACGGCCTGGGGGTGGATGGCGTCGAACTGGGCGAGCTGGAGCTGCCGGGCGGTGTCGTAGCCGGCGTCGTCGGGCAGGACGAGACGGCCGGCGAGTGTGTTCCGCAGGGTGCTCCAGGGCACTGTGGTGCCGGCGGCGAGGACAAGGCCGCCGGTCGTGGCGGTGAGCGCGGCTGCCGCGGTGGCACCCGTCGAGGCCCGTATGAGGGAACGTCTGCTGAGCACGTGGATCACTCTCCGTTGTGGTGTGCGGGACGGCTGTGCGGGAACAGGTGCAGCATGCGCGAGGGCGGGTGGGGGCGCGGAGGATCGGGGCGCAATGCGTCACCTTTGGCCCGGTTGTGTGGGCTTGGCTGAGGTTCAGTGGGACTGGGTTCGGCGGGTGGTCGCGGTCTGATGGGGAGGCGTGCCGGCTGCGGGCAGGTCGTTCAGGACCAGGGAATGGGCGGCGATGCGGCAGCCGTCGCCGACGGTGACCGGACCCAGGACGGAGGCTCCCGTGCCGATCAGGACGCGGTCGCCCAGGACGGGGTGACGGCGATGGCCGCCGCCGTTGTCGCGGAGCCAGCCGCGGGAGCCGAGGGTGACGCCGTGATACAGCGTCATGTCGTCGCCGATGACAGCGGTTTCGCCGATGACGACGCCGAATCCGTGGTCGATGAAGGCGCGTCGGCCGATGCGGGCACCGGCGTGAATCTCCATGCCGGTCAGTAGGCGGGCCAGGCGGGTGAGGGCGGCGGCCCGCAACCGGTGTCCGCGCGTGTAGTGGCGGTGGGCGAGCCGGTGCAGGGCCAGGCCCTGCCAGCCGGCGTGCAGCAGCGCCTCCCCTCGGCCGGAGCAGGACGGGTCGCGGTCGAGGACGGCTTGGAGATCCTCGCGGATCAGTCGCGGCAGCGAGGGGGTTTCGGCTGCTGCGGAGGCTCTTGTCACCCGGAGGCGGATGCGTCTGAGCGCGCCGGGGTGCGGGGTGGGGTGAGGGGCGTCGCGTCTGACAGCACCGATGGCCTGCGCCGCGGGGGAGCCGGTGCCGGGGGTGCTGCCGATGTCGAACGGTTCACCGCACCCGTCGCCGGGCGGCGCACCCGGGACTCTCGTCGCAGAGGCACCCGGGCCGGCCGCCGTGTGAAAACCGTATGCCGAGGGCATCGCACGGGCGTCCTCGGGTGATGTGCCGGTGGCAGTCATCGGGCCGGGGCCGGCAGGGGCCGGGTGTCCAGGCGCTTGATGCGGTACATGGTGCGCTGGAACAGTTCGTCCGCGGTGAGGGTTGCGAACCGCTGCGGTATCCCTTCGGCGCCCGGGATGCGCAGCGGGGTCAGGGCGGTCCAGGGAGCGGGGTGGCAGAACTGCACGATGGACAGGCGTCCCTCGCTCTGGTCCGACCGGGCCACCACGCGGTGCACGGCGGCGCGGGCGAAGCCGTTGGTGAGCCGGTCGAGGACCATGCCGACGTTGACGACGGCGTAGCCGGGCGGCGCATCCACGGCCAGCCACTCCCCGTCGACGAGGACTTCCAGCCCGGCCGCGGTCGCCCTGGGCAGGGTGGTGATCAGGTCGAAGTCCTGGTGTTCGACGGCCCACACATGGAGGTGGGAGGGGGCCTGGTCCATGGGCGGGTACCAGGTGGCCCGGTTGACGACAGGGCCGTCCTCCAGCATGTCGGCGAAATAGTCGGGGTGAGCGCCGAGCGCGTCGGCGAGGGTGCTTACGACGTCGTGCTGGAAGCGCACCATGCGGGCGTGCAGTTCGCGCAGGGCGGAGCCGATGCCGGGCACCATGTGGTCGGGGAAGTAGGGGTCGGGGTAGCGGGCGGGATAGCGGACGCGCAGCGGGTGCCGTGCGGGCAGCGGCGCTCCCCAGTGGAAGAGTTCCTTCCAGTCAGGCATCGCGCCCTTCTCGGCGTGTTCCACGAGGGGTGGGGTGTAGCCGGCCTGGCCGTTGCTGCCCGCGACACGGCAGGTGTTCTTGGTGTCGGGGTCCAGGGCGAAGAAGGCGTACAGGAAGGCGTACGCCTCGTCCAGGAGGCTTTCGGGAATGGTGCTGCGGACGAGGAAGAACCCATCGCGCAGTGCGCCGCGCAGGTGCTCTCGGCCGCCGGGCCGTTCCAGGTCGATTTCCTTGAGCATGTTCCGTCCCTTCACAGGCGACGAGGGGTCATCCGCCGGTCTTGCGGAAGGAGAGCACCAGGTATGCGAGCCAGTGGCCCTGATACTGGAAATTCCGGTCGATCACCAGACGGTCCCCGGGGGTGAGCCCGGCGTCGGTGTACAGGCCGGTGACGGCCCTTTCGGTCAGCCACCAGTTCAGGCGGCCGTCGTCGAGGGGGAGTTTCGAGATCTCGCCGTGCGGGCTGAGGAAGACACTGACGACGAGGACTCCGCCGGGGCGCAGCAGGTGGGCGCCGTGGGCCGCCCAGGCGGGCCAGTCGGTGCGCCGCTGGTGGTGCAGGCAGCCGTTGTCCACCACGAGGTCGAGGCCGGTGCCGGCGAAGTCAAGGAAGTCGCCCTGCCGGAAGCGGGCGCGGCCGCGGGCGGGCGGCGGGGCATCCCATACGGCGAGCAGGTCCAGGCCGGTGCTGTCGGCGTCAAGCCGCTCGGCGAGCTCGGTGCTCTGGTGGCCGCGGCCGCAGCCGACGTCCAGGATCCGGCGACGGCCTGGGCCTGTGGCGGCCGGTGCCTGGGCGCATACGAAGCGGGTCACCTGATCGTTGGTGTCGGCGCCGGTCCACGAGTCGCGTCCCCGGCTGTACCAGTGGCCGAAGGAGTCGGCGACGGTCTGCCGGTAGGCGGCGTAGCCGGCCGGTGCGTCAGTGGTCGGCGGCATCGGCCCACTCCTCGGCTGTTCCGCGGCCGGCGGCGACGGCCACGGCGTGGCGGCCGCGCGGGCCTTGGTCGACGATGCGGGACGCGCTGAGCCAGGCGCCCGCGGCACTGCTGGAGACGGCGACCCGATGGGTGCGGCGCAGCAGCCGCATCGCCTCCAGAGCTTGGGGGTAGCCGGTCTCGGCGAAGGTGAAGTCGTCCTCGTAGGGGGCCAGTAGGGGCTGCCTGAGGCCGTGGCCGAGGCCGCCGGTGCCGTTCATGCGGCGGGCACCGCCGGGGGCGCGTCCGTCGCCGTAAGGCGCCTCTGCGGGGAAGACGGCAACGGGCGTGCAGCCCGGCCAGCGGGTGCGCAGGGCCTGGGTGGTGCCGACGAGGGTGCCGGCGGAGCCGACCGCCGCCGCGAGTGCGACGGGCCGTATCCCCTCCTGGGCGAGCCGGGCGCTGATCTCGGTGCCGGTGCGTTCGCGGTGTACGGCGACTGCCTCGGGGGCGCAGTGCTGCAGCAGCAGGTGGCGTTCCTCGCGTTCGGCGATGCGCACGGCTTCGTCCATCGCGCCGAGGAATCCAGCGCCTTGCGGCCCGTGAGTGACCTGCGCGCCGTGCCGGCGCAGGACGCCGACGAGGCGGTCGGGTGAGCCGTGCGGCACGGCCAGGTGCAGGTCGAGGCCGAGTACGGCGCACATCTCGGCGAGGGCGAGGGCGAGGGAGCCGCCGGAGTACTCCACGAGCCGGACGCCGGCGGTGCCCGAGCGGGCCACGGCCGCGCACAGCAGGGCGTAGGCGGTGCGGGCCTTGACGGTGCCGGTCATGTTGGCGGCCTCCGCCTTCAGCCACACGGTGCCGCGGCCGGCCCGGCTGGACACGGGGACCAGCGGCGTGGCGCCGACTGCGGGACGCAGTGCCGCCAGGCGGGGCAGCATGCGCAGGGCGCGTCGCTCCAGTGGGGCGAAGGGGGCCTCGATGTCGGCGCGGCCGGGGCGGCGGGCGGCGAGCGCCCGCTCGATGTGCGTGT
This sequence comes from Streptomyces acidicola, assembly GCF_009377235.1. Taxonomy (GTDB): domain Bacteria; phylum Actinomycetota; class Actinomycetes; order Streptomycetales; family Streptomycetaceae; genus Streptomyces; species Streptomyces acidicola. The sequence goes on along the minus strand of NZ_VMNX01000164.1, from coordinate 9,596 downwards.
GCCGGCCTGCGGTCGGCGTCGTCAGCACCGGTGCGGTCATGACGGGCGCTCGCTGGTGGCGATGCGGAACCCGACGGGGTACAGCGGGCCGGGGAAGGCGCCGTGCCGGCGGCGGGTGCGGGTGAGGTCGCCGAAGCGGGCGAAGCTGCCGCCACGGGCGACGCGGTAGGTGCCCATCGACTGGACCAGGTGGTCGGCGATGTGTTCCCCGCCGGGGTAGGCGGTGTAGTCGTCGGCGGTGAACTCTTCCACGTTTCCGCCCATGTCGTGGGCGCCGAACGGGGACTGGCCGGCGGGGAATGCGCCGACGGGGGTGGTGGTGTGCACGCCCGACTCGCGGGTGTTGGCGGCGTCCGGGTCGAAGCCGCCCTCCCACGGGTAGGGGCGCCCTTCGGGGCCTTTGGCTGCGTACTCCCACTCGGCCTCGGTGGGCAGCCGCCACGGGTGTCCGGTGCAATCGCTCAGCCAACGCGCGTAGCGGTCGGCGTGCTCGGGGCGGATACCGGCGACGGGGTGGTTGGTGCGGTCCCAGGGGTAGGCGCCCAGGTACCAGGTGGTGGGGCGGTCCTCAAGGCCGGTGTCGGCGAGGAAGTCGCGCCATTCGCCGTTGGTCACCGGGTAGCGGGCGATGAAGAAGTCGGCGATCTCCACGCTGTGCTCGGGGGTCTCCTTGACGATCCAGGATTCCTCCACGCCCTTGTCGGCCCAGGCCCGGGTGACGTAACCGACCTCCTCGGCGGGCAGGCCGATCGGGACGGTGGCGCCGGGAACGAAGCAGACGGCGGGGACGGGGGTGATGCGCGGATCGCCGAGCAGGGCCAGCATGCCGCCGGCGGCGAGCCGATCGGCCAGTGAAAGCGACGGGTCCTCGACGGCGGCGGCCAGGCGCAGCCGGTCGGCGCTGGGCCGCGGGTGACGCGGGGGGTGGAGGCGGGCCGGGGCGGCGAGGTCCGCGTGCTCCCTGAAGTGCGGGGAGCGGGCGATGTCGTCGAGGTTCATGCGCTCGCCTCCTTCAGCAGCGCCAGGGTGTGGCCACTGTTGGCCTTGGCAGACAGGTAGCGGGCGTTTTCATCGGTCAAGTGGACGGCGGTCGGCAGCACGGCGTCGATGCGGATGCCCAGCTCGCGCAGCTGGGCAACCTTGTCGGGGTTGTTGGTCAGCAGCCGGATGCGCGTCAGGCCGAGGGCGCGCAGCATCGCGGCGGCTGCCCGGTAGTCGCGCTCGTCCTCGCCACGGCCGATGATGCGGTTGGCGTGGAAGGTGTCGATGTCCTGGTCCTGCAGGACGTAGGTGTCGAGCTTGTTGTACAGGCCGATGCCGCGGCCTTCCTGGCGCAGGTAGAGCAGGACGCCACCCTCGTCGGCCATGTCGGTGAGCGCTTCGTCGAGCTGGGGTCCGCAGTCGCAGCGGGCGGAGCCGAACACGTCGCCGGTCAGGCACTCGCTGTGCAGTCGCACCAGGGGCACGGTCTGCGGCGCGTACGGCAGGACGCAGGCGATGTGTTCCTGGTCGTCGCGCAGGTGGTGGAAGGTGACGAGTTCGGCGGTGCGGCCAGCCGCGCGATCCAGGGTGATGGGCACGCGGGCGCGGATCGAGGCGGGGTACGGCAGTGCGGTGAGGGAGTTCATGCAGCCCTGCTTTCCAACGTGCGGGCGTCGGCCCGGTAGGTCGTCGCGTCAGTGGTGAGCAGCTCGCCCAGGTGCAGCGAGCGCCGCACCTCGGGTCGGCCGGCGGAGTCGAGTCCGATGATGAGGAGACGGCCGTCCCAGCCGGCGACGGCGACCGTGCCGTCGGTGAGGCGGAGCATGCAGGACAGGCCCTGGGCGAACTCGGCCAGCACCCGGCCGGAGGCGAGGGTGGCGGCCGAGTCGTTCCAGTCGACCTGCCAGGCGTACAGGCCGAAGTCGTAGGAACCGGCCACGACGACGGGCCGCTCGGCGTCGCCCAGCAGGGCCACGCACTTGACGGACTCGTCGGGGCCGAGGAGTGTCTGCACGCGCTGCGCGTGCCAGGTGCCGTCGGGCAGGCGGGTGAGCCGGCCGACCTTGACGGTGTGGTCGCGGGAGGCGCTGGCGGCGGCCTCGGTGCCGAGCGCGGCTACGGCGTTGACGAGGTTGCCGTGCTGCCACAGCTGGCTGCGCGCGTGCGGGCCGCCCGCTTCGACGGTGCGGTCGGTGGCTGCGGACAGGAAGCCTCCGGTGACGGTGGTGAGGGACTTCACGGAGCCGTCGTGCGCCTCGATCCGCTCCACCAGGTCGAGGGTGCCGGGGGCGAGAAGGAGGAACTGCCCGTTGTAGGTGCCGGCGACCAGGGTGCCGTCGTGGACGGTGAGGGAGGGCACGGGCGCGCCGAGACCGGTGCTGGAGGCGAGCGTGGTGCCGTCGTGGCGCAGGACGTGCCCGGAGTAGGTGCCGGCGTAGACGGTGTCGCCATCGGTGGCCAGGGACAGGATCGGGCCGTCGGTGAAGGCGGTCGTGCGGACCGTGCCGGTGCCGGACGCGTCGGTCGTCACGGCGACGACGAGACCGGAGTCGGTGCCGATGAGCAGCTCGTCGCCGTGCTGGGCCAGCGCGTTGGGCCCGTGGGTGGCGCCGTCGGGGGCGGCGATCTCCTGCCCGGTGGTCAGGTCGTAGAGGTGGGGGCCGTTCCAGAAGCTGCCGACGGCGACGACGTCGTGTGCGACGGCCACGGAGCGCGGCCACACCCGGCGGTCCTCGACGCGGTGCAGGCGGGTGCCGACGACGTCGAAGTAGTGAAGGGCGCCGTCGTAGGCGCCGACGACGAAGGAGGAGTCGTCCTGGGCCCAGGCGACCGCGCGGGCCGCCGAGGTGGACACGGGGACGGTGCGCACCACTTCCAGGTCGGCGGTGAGCAGGTCGACGGCGCCGTCGTCGCGGGCGACGGCGAGGAGCCGGCCGGAGTGGGACCAGGCGCAGCCCTCGATCGAGGAGTCGTAGCGGCGGGTGCGGGGCTCGGCGCCGGTGTCGGGGTCGCTGACGGCGACCAGGCCGTCCTCGCCGACGGTGGCGACAAGGCCCTGAGCGCTGACCGACACCATCATGCAGTGCGCCTCGTGCGAGCCGGCCTCGGCGAGGAACGCGCCGTCGACGGCCGACCACAGGGTGGCGCGGCCGTCCTCGGAGACACAGATGAGCCGTTCGCCGTCGGGCAGCCAGGCCACCGAGTTGATGTCGTCGGTGTGCCGGGCGAGCACGGTGTGCAAGGTGGTCCGGCCCTGTTCGCCCACCCGCCAGATCGCCACCGTCTTGTCGGCCGACGCGGTGGCCAGTACCTCGGGGTCGGCCGGGTTCCAGGCGGAGGCGTTGACCAGGCGGCGGTGGCGCAGCCGGGCCAGCGGGGTGGGACGGGACGGGTCGCCGGTGTCCCAGATGATCACCGTGCCGTCGTACGAGCAGGTGGCCAGGCGCTGTCCGTCGGACCTGAATCCCACGTGGGTGAGGGGGGCGGAGTGGCCTGATCCGTAGGCCGGAAGATCAATTGTTCGCACGCTGTCTCGTCCTTTTTCTCGGGTGGCCCGAGCTACTGGGAATTCTCGGCTTCCCGTTTTCTTGAATTCCTGAGCTCTCGGTTCGCCGGGCCGAAATTAGACGGGAGGTTTGACGGATGGCCAGCGGCCGACACGCTATCTGGCAACTTCCGGCATTTCGGCCCGCCGTGTTGACAGCCGCCCCGCCGTTTGCGTCAACGGGCCGCATGAGCTGGTTACTTGACCCATTCCTTGGGGCTTGCTTGAGGAGTTCGGCGGGTCGGGCGGACGCTGGCGCGGAACGCAGGACCGGGCCAGGGAGCTGAGCGACGTGCACATAGTTCTGGTGGAGACGACGGCCGTCCGCGGGTTCGACATGGTCGCGGAGATGGCGGACTCGGGAATCGAGGTGAGTTTTGTCACCGGGAACCTGGACGCCTATCGGGGAAAGCCGGGATTCGAACTGGCTTCGCGTGCCGCGCGCACCGTGGAGGTGCCGTTGCAGGCCCGCGGGGGCCTCGCCGACCGGCTGCGCGGCAGGCTCGGTCCCACTCCACCGGACGGTGTGATCGGCCGCGACGAGGTGTATCCGTTCGCCGTCGCCGAACTCGCGCGGGACCTGGGGCTGCCGCACGAATCGCTCGCGACGGCCCGGATCCTCGGCGACAAGGCCGCCGTACGCGCCCGCCTCGCTCAGCACCGCGTCGGCTCGCTCGCCTGGCGCGTGGCCGGCACCGAGGCCGAAGGGATGGCGGCGGTGGACGAGATCGGGCTGCCCGTCGTCGTGAAGCCCACCGCGGGCGGCTGGTCGGTGGGGGTGACCATCGCATGGACCCGGGCGGAGGCGGCCCGTGCCCTGTCCGAGGTGCTCGGTGTGCCGGCGGGCCGTGACGGTGCGCCGCCGCGGGCGCTGGTCGAGAGTTACGCGGTGGGTCGGCACGTCAGCGCGGAACTGCTGGTGCAGGGCGAGCGCGTCGTGCTGCTCGGGTTCGCCGAGCGGCTGCCCGCCCCGCCCGGCCAGGCTGCCGAGCTCGGCGGCCACTTCCCGGCGCGCATCGAGCAGGAGGCCGCCGCCCGCTCCTTCGTCCTCGACGTGGTACGCGCCCTCGGTATTCGTTCATCGGCGGTCCACGCCGAACTGTTGCTCACACCGACCGGGCCGGAGCTGATCGAGATCAACGCCCGGATCGCCGGGCATGTGGTGGCCCGTCAGATGTCGCTGGCCCTGGGGCGTTCACTCACCCGGGACCTGGTGACGCTGGCCGTCGGGGACCCGGTGCAGGAGGCCGCGCCGCCGGAGACGGTCGTCGCCCTGCATCAGCTCTACAGCCCCGTGGACGCGGTGGTGCGGGGCGTGAAGCCGGTGAACGCGCTCACGCCCGAGGTGGTCGAGACGCACCTCGCAGTCGAACCGGGCGACCGGGTCCCGGCGCTGCGCACCAACCACGACCGGATCGGTTACGTGCTGGCCCGCGGCCGCACCGGTGAGGCGGCCGCACGTGCGGCCGCCGATGCAGCCAGGCACATCCTGACATCGCTGGAGCTTCAGGCGCAGCCGGCGCCGCGGACGCCCGCGGCGCCCGCACCGGACACCGTCCCCTGCGGCGACCACCTGCTTGTGCTGCTCGGCGCAGACGACCCCGCCGAGCGGATCCTCGCCGCCGTGGGCGCCGTCACCGCGCGGCTGAGCGTGGTGTGGACCGGAGGGCCGGACGGCGAGGACGAGGCGCGGACACTGTGGCGGCGGCACTACCGTGGGCAGTGGCGCAGCGCCTCGAGCGGACCGGACATCCGGGCCGCCGCCCGCCTCATCCACGCGGCCGAGCCGGTCCACGCCGCACTGACCCTCTCTCCTTCCCCGGTGGCACGGCAGTTGCGCGACGGCGCACCAGCCGCCGACCGGGCCGCCGCCCCGCCGCGCGGGCACACGGTCGTGGTGGCCGCTCACCGCGGCACCGCTCGAGCCCTCGCCGTCATCGACGAGGAACAGGACGCCCGGCTGTGCCCGTCGGGCCTGAGCGCGCCGCTGAGCGGTCTGCTCGCCGAGCGTGCCGTGCGCGCCGTGCGTGAGGCGCGGGTGGAGGGGGTGGTGCGTTGCGTCTTCCCCTCCGACCGATCGGACGCCTGTACACCCCTCCTGCTGCCAGGCCTGGACGCGGCGACCATCGACCTGTACGAGGCCACACACACCCGCAGCCTGGTCTGCGCCGTCGCCGAGACAGCCCTCGGCCGCACCCCGCGCGGCACGAGCCGCGGCACGGTCGCCGTGCAGCGCGATGTGCCGACACCCGGCGGCCGCTTCCGGGTGATGGAGGCCACCACCGCCGAGGAACTGAGCGCCCGGCCCGGGCTGTTCAGGGCGCAGGTGTTCACGCGCGCCGGCGACGTTCACGAGGGGCCCGGGCCCGCCGTGTGGCTGCGGCACACCGTGGTCGCGGCCGACCACGAGCGGGCGAGACGGGCCGCCGCGCGGCTGGAGGGCTCCCTCGTCCTGCGCACCGCCTCCCTGGACCGCACCCACGTCCTGCTGCTGGACCGGCTCGGCCCCGACACCTGGACCCACCCGGACGGCTCCTCGCCCGTGTTGCCCGCGGACCGCTACCGGCTGAGCGTGCTGACGTCGGCGGCCGGATCGGGGCCCGCCGAGCTGACCGCACGCACCGACCTGGGAGACGACTTCGCGCTTGACGGGCTCGCCCGCGCCGTCCACGCGGCGCATCCGGTCGACCGGGTGGCCGCCATGTCGGAGCGGCTGCTCGAACCCGCCGCACGGCTGCGGCGACTGCTGGGCACGCCGGGCGAGAAAGCCGAGGAGGTGCGCCGCTTCGTGGACAAGGCCGTCATGAAGCGCATCGCCCGCCGCCACGGCATCCGCTGCGCCGACGGGCTGCTCGTGCACACTCCCGAGGACGTGACGGAGATGTTCGACCGCTACGGGAAGATCGTCCTCAAACCTCGGGCCGCCTCCGGCTCCCAGGGCGTGGCGGTCGTCTCCGCCTGGCCGGCGCTGCAGACCTGGCTGCGCGAAGAGTTCGTCCCGGGCACGCAGCTGTGCGAGGAGTTCGTCGACGCCCCGATGTGCCACATCGACGCGGTCGTGCGCGACGGCGAACCGGTGTGGGACGTCTCCGTCTACGAGCGCGACACCATGGCCCTCAGGAGCGGCCGGCCGCTGTCGTCGGCGACCGTGGCCGACCCGGGGTTGCGCGCGGCCGCCGGACGGCTGCTGGCGCAGGTCGTGGACGCCTGGCGGATGCGCTCGGGCGTGCTGCACCTGGAGGCTTTCGTCACCGGGGAGCACCTGACGTTCTGCGAGGTGGCCGCGCGACCCGGCGGCGCCGGTGTCACCGAGGCGTTCCGCGCCACCAACGGCATCGATCTGCGCCATGCCAAGCTCCTCGCCGACGTGGGCGAGGACCCCCTCCTCGGGCGTCGCGAGCCCGTCGCCGCGCACGCCGGCTGGACCGTGCACTACTGCGGGGGCGGACGGCTGCTGGAGTACGACGACTCGGCGGTGGCGCCGTACGCCCACTTCCGGTCCGTGCAGGCGCGCGTCGGCGACACCGTCCCCGCGTCGTCGTTCTCCGGTACCGGGGTGAGCACCCATGTCTTCGTCCACGACTCGCACACCGAGTTGTCGAGGCTGCTGTCCCTGGCCGAGCGCGGCATACGCGTTGTGACCGGCCCGGCGGACGAGGGGTGAGGGCGATGATCCTCGGCATCCTCGGCAGCGCCGCCAAGGACTCGGTCACCCGCGAGATCCTGCTGCGGGCGGGCGAGCGCGTCGACCGGGCCAACGGCGGCTTCGAACTGATCGACCTGGCCGTTGAGTTCCCCAAGCCGCACGCGCTCGAGGACTACGACGCCCCGCCGCCCGGCAGCCAGACCGCGCTGCTGCGCGCCCGGGTCGCCCGCGCCGACGGCGCCGTGCTCGCCACGCCCGTCTACCACGGCTCCTACAGCGCGCTGTTGAAGAACGCGCTGGACCACCTCACCGGCGACGCGCTGGCCGGACGGCCGGTCGGACTGATCGCCGCGGGCGGCGGGCCGCGCGGCGCCGGCACCGCCTGCGACCAGCTGCGCACCGTCGTCAGGGCGCTCAGCGGATGGGCCGCGCCCACTCATGTCGCCACCACCGCGGCCGACCTGACTCCCGGAGAACCCCTCGACTTCCTCGACCGGCGGCTCGACGTGCTGGTCGGCGAACTCCTGTCCTTTGGCACATCGTCCGCGTCCTTCCCCGTCCTCAGATGAAAGGCCTCACCATCATGGGCTCCCCCCACCTTCTGCTCCTCGCCGGGATCGGCGGCCACGCCCCTGACGAGGCCCTCGACTCGCTGTCCACCCTGACCGACGCCGTCAGCGTCGTGTACGTCACCGCCTGGCGGCCCTCCAAGCAGGCCCGGGCCGACTGGGAACGGCGCGGCCTGCGCGGCGAGTTCCTGGACGCCGCCGACCTGGACGCCGCGGTGGAGGCCGCTGCCGCCCTGCACGGCCGGATGCTCCTGGACGGCGTGGTGACCTATTCCGAACTGCTGCTGCGCCCGCAGGCCGACATCGCCTCCCGTCTGGGCCTGCCCGGCAACTCCCCCGAGGCGGTGGCCGTCGCCCAGTCCAAGGCACGCCAGCGCCTGGTCTTCGCCGAGCACGGCGTGCCCTCTCCCGAGTTCGAGATGATCACCAGCGTGCGGGACCTCGCGGCGGCCGCCGCCCGCGTCGGACTGCCCGGCGTGTTCAAGCCCTCCCTGGGCGCGGGCAGCCAGAGCGTCCGGCTCGTGTCCACATACGCGGAGCTGATCCACGCCTTCACCACCGCGCGAGCCGAGAAGACCGCCTTCCTGCAGTCCGATGAGGCCTACCTGCTGGAGCAGCGGATGGCGCTGGAGTCGGACGGCGACAGCGGATACGCGGCCTACTGCAGCGTGGAGTCGCTGCTGGCCGACGGCACTGCCCACCACCTGGGGATCTCCGACCGGCTGCCCCTGGAGCACGGCTACGCCGAGGAAGGTCTCGTCCTGCCCAGCCGGCTGGACGAGGCGACCCGGGCGGCCGTCGTCGACGTTGCCGACCGGGCGATCCGGGCGATCGGGCTGGCTTGGGGCGCGGTGCACACCGAGATCGCGCTGACCGCCGACGGTCCCCGTGTCATCGAGGTCAACGCGCGCGCCGGCGGTCCGCTGCCCACCATGTTCAAGGTGGCCGCCGGATACGACTACGCCGCCGAGATCGGCCGCAGCGCGCTCGGCCTGCGGCCGTCGAGGCTGCCGGAGTTCACCCGGATCGCCCTGCTGCGGTTCCTGCCGATCCCGGCGGGCAACTGGCGGGTGGCCGCACAGACCCCCGTCGAGGAGGTGCTGCGCGCCTTCCCCGAACTCGTCTATGTCTCCCCCCGCTTCACGCCCGGCCAGCACGCCAGTCGGCAGCGCACCCTGCACCTGGCCAGCTTCATGGTGGACGCCCCCGACAGGGACACGGCCCGCACCGTCACACGGCAGGTGGAGCGGGCTCTGGGCATCCGCCTGGTGCCGGGCTTCGACGCGACGACCGGAGTGGACCGTGGCTGATTCCGGCGCGGTGCAGAAGGAGGCGCGTGCGCGCAGGTTCTACGCGGTGGGGCTGTGCGACGCCCTGGGGCTTGGCATGTATCTGTCCCTGTCGGTGCTCTTCCTCGACAAGGCGGCCGACCTGACGAACCAGCAGGTCGGCATCGTGCTCGGCACGTCGGGCTTGGCGTCCCTGCTGGGCGCCATGCCCATCGCCCGGGCGGCGGAACGGCTCGGTATCCGTGCCGTGCTGAGCGCACTGTTCGCCATCCGCTGCGCGGCCTTCCTCGCGCTGTCGGCCATCTCCTCGTTCGGGCAGGCTCTGGGCGCGGCGGCGGTGGCCGGGCTGCTTAGCCGTGGCATCGGCCCGCTGATCGAGTCCGGGCTGATCAGCCGGGTCCGCGACGCCCAGGCCGTGGGAACGCTGGCTCGGCTGCGGACGCTGCGCAATGCCGGCCTGGCGGCCGGGGCGCTGCCCGCGGGCGCCGCGATCGCCGTCGGCGAGGCATGGGCGTACCGGGCGGTCCTTGCGGCCTCGGCCGTGCTGTTCCTGTGCTGCACCGCGA